>NZ_BAAASJ010000032.1:0-232823 GCF_039532825.1 Streptomyces vastus | reverse complement strand
GGGCTGGGGCAGGGTTTCCTTTCCCCAAGCCCACCCCTTCCCGAAACTGGGGCTTCGCCCCAGGCCCCCGCCCGGGGGTGGGGATGACGGTCGTGTCGCGGCTGCCAGTCCGTCGTGGCTGGTCGCGCAGTTCCCCGCGCCCCTAAAAGCAAAAGCCTGCGCCACAACGAACCCCGCAGCCTCCCACCGGCGGGAGGGGACGTGGGTCGGTGCGTCGTATGCCCGTCGCGTAGGTTCTGTCTCAGGTCACCTGCGCCCTGTGTGAGCAAAGGGCCGTATGCCCACCCTGCGACGGGCTGACGCACCGGCCCACGGCCCCGACCCACCCACGCACCCAGGGGCGCGGGGAACTGCGCGACCAGCCACAACGCACCCGCACCCGACAACGAACCCACCCGCCCAACCGCCGGAGGCACCCGTGGACGAACGGATACCTGTGACCCGCCCCGTGGCCCACGGAACCGCCAAGCTGCTCCCGGACGTCGACCGGAAGCGCGCCTGGCTGCTGACGGTGAACGACGCCCCGCAGTCGTACGTCGACCTCGACGCACCAACGCAGCTGGAGTTCGAGTACGCCCGACGGCTCGGGCATGTTCTCGACACCCTCGCGGAGCCCGGGCGCCCGCTCGACGTACTGCATCTCGGCGGCGGCGCACTCACCATGCCCCGGTATCTCGCCGCGACCCGGCCCGGCTCCCGTCAGGACGTCGTCGAGGCCGACCGAGGGCTGATCGACCTGATCAACGAGCACGTTCCCGTCCCCGACGATGCCGGCATCAGACTGCACGCCGCAGACGCCCGCGCCTGGCTGGAAAGCGAAGGCGCCGCCGCCGACTCCGTCGACGTACTGATCGCCGACGTCTTCGGCGGCTCCCGCGTCCCGGCGCACCTGACATCGGTGGCGTACGCCCGAGCGGCCGAGCGGGTCCTGCGCGGCGACGGGGTCTATCTGGCGAACCTCGCCGACACCGCGCCCTTCGCCTTCCTGCGCTCCCAACTCGCCACGTTCTCCACGGTGTTCGAGGAACTGGCGTTGATCGCCGAGCCGGGCGTGCTGCGCGGTCGCCGGTTCGGCAACGCGATCCTCGTCGCCGCCCACCATCCCGTCGACACGGCCACCCTCGCCCGCCGTACCGCCTCCGACGCGTTCCCGGCCCGTATCGAACACGGGTCCGCGCTGCGCGACTTCATGGGGGACGCCCAGCCCGTACGGGACGAGAACGCGGTGCCGTCGCCCGAACCACCGGACGGCGCGTTCAGCATCGGCTGACGCAGTCCGGCAGCCTTCACCGCGCCCTTCAGGAGCCCTCGGCCGGGCCCTGCCAGCCGGCCGGCTCACTCGCGGTCGGAACCCCCAGCACCACTTCCTTCGTACGCCGGGTCATGTTCCGTACGTCGGACACGCACAACACCGCCGCCGTCACCACGACCACCAGCACGGTGCACCCCCACAGCGCCGCCGTACGCCCGAAGGCCTCCTCCGCCGGGCCCGCGAGGGCCGTGGCCAGCGGGACCATCGAGACGGAGCCGAACCAGTCGTACGCCGAGACGCGGGAGAGCCGGTCCTCGGGGATCTCCTGGTGCAGCGCGGTCATCCAGGAAACCCCGAAGACCTCCAGGGCCACACCGCTCACGAACATCACCGCACAGAGTCCGGCCACCGACAGGGGAACCGCGAGCGCGGCCGACGGCGCGGCCAGCGGGAAGACGCAGAGGGTGCCCGCGAGGAGCATGCGGCGTGGTTTCCAGCGCATCATCAGGATCGCGCCGCCGACGTTCCCGGCGCCGAACGCGCCGAGAGCCAGCCCCCACGGCGCTGCCCCGCCGAGGCTGTCCCGGGCGACCAGTGGTCCGTACACCGACTCGGCGGCGGCGACCACGGCGACCACGACGGAGAACTGCGCGACGATCGACCACAGCCAGGGCCGGCCGACGACCTCGCGCCAGCCGTCCCGGAGATCGGCGAGCAGACCCTCGCCCGGCTCGCGCGGCGGTATGTGGCTCACGTCGAGGAAGGCCCGCAGCGACCCGGCGACCGCGAACGCCGCCGCGTCCGCCGCGAGCACCCAGCCGGGGCCGATCGCCGCCACCATCGCCCCACCGACGGCCGCCCCGCCGAGACCGGACCCCTGCGTCGCCAGCCGGAACAACGCGAAGGCGCGGCCGACCTGTTCGCCGCTGACGGAGGACATCAGCATGCCTTCGGCCGCGGGACCGAAGAAGGCCTGGCCGGTGCCGCCGAGCGCGGTCAGGAGCATCATCTGCCAGAGCTGCGGCTCCCCGGCGAGCACGAGGACCGCGAAGGCCGCCTGCGAAAGGCAGTTGAGGGCGTTGGCCGCGACCATCACCCGGTGCCGCGGCAGCCGGTCCGCGACCGCGCCGCCGATCAGCAGGAACAGCACCAGCGGGAGCGTACGGGCCGCCGCCACCAGGCCCACGTCGCCGCCGTCACCGCCCGCGTCGAGCACCGCGAACGCCGCCGCGATCAGCGCGCCCTGGCTGCCGAGACTCGTCACGACCGAGGCGGCGGTCAGCAGCGTGTAGTTCCGGCCGGCCCAGTCGGGGCGGCGGCGCAGACGTCTCGGGGCGGCGGCGGAACTGGTCACTGGTGAACTATCGCGTCACCGCCCCGACTTGCCAATCGCGTTTAGCACCGAAACCCGGGAACCCCCACAAAGCCGGGCAAACCCGGCAAGCCCGGCACGTTACGAATCCGTGGGAGCGTCATCCGTGAGACGCACCGTGGTGAGGATCTTCTGAATCGTCGCCTCCGGAATCTCCTCGTCGACGCCCTTGGCGCCGTACAGATTCCAGGTGACGAAATCGCCCGCGCCGTTCTTGAACGCGAAGGTGATGGCCTTGCCGTCTGAGTCGCACTTTCCGTTCTGCGGAGTGTTCTGCGAATACGCCGTGGCGACGCTGCCCTCAAGGCCCGAAGCCGTCGTGAACGCCTTCGGCTTGGTGAACTTGATGCTCTTCTTGTCGGGCTGCGTGAAGCCCCCGAAGATCCACCAGGGGACCCGGGTCTCGGCCGCCTGAGCCGTGCTCGTGGCGCCGTTCTCCCCACGCGTTCCGGCGGTGGCGAGAGCGGTGTCCTCTTCGCGGCCGTCCTTGTCGGAGTCGTCCGAGCACCACTTGGACTTGAGATAGGCGGGGGCCGTGACGGTGGTCCGGTCCAGCTTGCCCTTCTCTTCCCATTCGAAACCGACGCTGGTGCCGGCGCTGTCGAGTTCCCAGTCGGCGGGCACGTCGAACTCGGTGCCGAACCGCGGGTTCACCACGACCTTCCAGCCGGGAACGGTCGGCTTCTCGCTCTCGGTGCCGCGCGGATTGTCCCCACCGCCGGATGCGGACGCGCTCGGCTTCTTCGACGCGGGGGCCGTAGTGGCCGGGCCCTTCTTGTCGGGGTCGTTCGCCGTGTCGTCCTTGTCGCCGCCCAGGACCAGAAATCCGGTGACGACGGCCGCGACTACGACGGCGGCGGCCGCGACGATCGCGACGACCTTCGTCTTGTTGTTGCCGCCGCCGCCCTGCGGCGGCTGGGGAGCCCCCAGCGGATCCACGGGCGTACCCCAGCCCGGCTGACCGGGCTGCTGTGCATAGGGGTTCGGCTGCTGCTGATATTCGGGCTGCTGATACGGATTCGGCTGCTGGTACCCCGGCTGCTGATACGGATTCTGATTCGGGTCCTGCGGGTTCTGCTCGCCCCCGGGCGGCTGCTGTCCTGGCCACATGGGCGCCCACCCTAGCGGCGCGGGGACACGTTTTTGTCACTGACTCTCGTCAGCGGTGTACCGGTCAGGACCC
This sequence comes from Streptomyces vastus, assembly GCF_039532825.1. NCBI lineage: Bacteria > Bacillati > Actinomycetota > Actinomycetes > Kitasatosporales > Streptomycetaceae > Streptomyces > Streptomyces vastus. The sequence goes on along the minus strand of NZ_BAAASJ010000032.1, from coordinate 229,016 downwards.
CGACAGGTCCGCGTACAGCCGCACGGTGCTGAGGATTTTCTTCACCGTCGCGTCCGGTACTTCCCCGGCTACACCCTTTGCGCCGTGGAACGACCACGAGACCAAGCCGCCCGGCGTTCTCGAGGGCGAATACGGTCGACTTGCCGTCTCCGTCACACTTCCCCGACTTCTTCACGCCCGTCGACCACGCGGAGGTTCGGTCCACCTCCGGCGGCTGCTCTCCCGGCCGCATGGGCGGTAACGATCCTGCGATCACATCCTCCGCATCTGGCCGCGAAGGCTACTCGCGGGTAACGTGGCGGTCATGAGCGCAGACCAGATGTCGATCGGCGAGATGCTCGCCGCCACGGTGCCGATGGTCCGGACCCTGAAACTCGAGTACCTCGAGACCACGCCGGAGAAGGCCGTCCTCGCCCTGCCCGACCAGGCCGAGTACCACAACCACGTCGGCGGGCCGCACGCCGGAGCGATGTTCACGCTGGGCGAGTCGGCGAGCGGGGCGGTCGTCCTCGCCGCCTTCGGGGACCAGCTCTCGCGCGCCGTACCGCTCGCCGTCAGCGCGGAGATCGCGTACAAGAAGCTTGCGCGCGGATCCGTCACGGCCACTGCGACGCTCGGCCGTCCCATCGCCGACGTCATCGCCGAGCTCGACGACGGCAAGCGCCCCGAGTTCCCGGTGGCCGTCGCCATCCAGCGGGAGGACGGTGCCGTTACCGGAGAGATGACGGTCGTCTGGACGCTGCGCCCGAACAACTGAGCCCGTTCGCGGCCTGGTTGCCGAGTCCCGGCAGGTTCCCGGTTACGAAACTGCCGACGGTGCGCGGCGATTCGTGCCGGAGGAGCCCGCACGATGGGAAGCTCGGAGGGTTCGCGCTTCCGGGCCTCGGGAACACGAGGCCGGTGGCGAACGGAGGTTGCGATGGTGCTCGTGGTGATCGTCGGGGTCGGTCTGCTCGGCCTCGTCGCCTGGGCGGCGACCGTGCTGATTCGGCGGGAGCGCCGGCGCCCCGAAACAACCGCCGACGCCCACCGGATCGAGTCGGCCGCCACGCAGGGAATCCGCGACGCCCGCCGCCGGGCCCGCGCACTCGACCGGATCGGCGGCGCCGGCGGGATCAGCCGCCTGGACGTGCGTGAGTAGAAATGTCCCACCGTTCCCGGACCATTGGTACCCACCCTCACCGTGGCTGCCCCTCACTCCTTACGAGGAACTGACGCCGCAGCCAGCGCTGTTGCCTCTCCGGTCACACAGACCACTATGGTTCTTCACGTCACCGGCTCATCGGTGACGAGGCCCGGGACCGGGCGTGAGCCAGTAGGGACGGCTCGCGAGCGAAGGTTGCCAGGGCCACCGGCTTGCCTCTTTCGCCCCTCCGGCGACGAGGCCGGCATCGCCGCGGTGTAAGAAAGCGGCCATCGCGGCGCTGGGCGGGCGCCCCGGGTTCTATCCGGGGCGCCCCGCACGGTGGCCTCCCGCGGGACGCCGAGCCCGTGCTCGCCCCGCCCCGCGTATGCGCGGGAAACCAGCCAATGATCAGCGAAACATGGGCAGTTGGTGGCCCGTGAACTTACCCGCGTCGAGCCGTGAGGAATAACGTGGGCGCCACGGCTGGTATTCGCCTATGCGCCTATTCAACGGGGTGCGGTCCCCGCACCGACTACTCACAGGAGCGTCCATGACTGATGAGCCGAACATCTCCGACCCGGAGACGCTCTCCAAGATCGACACTACTGTGCCGCAGTCGGCCCGGATCTGGAACTACTGGCTGGGCGGTAAGGACAACTACGAGGTCGACCGCGTAGCCGGCGACGCGTTCCGCGAGATCTTTCCCGGGATCGAGACCGGAGCCCGTGCCGCCCGGTACTTCCTGGCCCGCGCCGTCCGGCATCTGGCCGCGGAGGAGGGCATCCGGCAGTTCCTGGACATCGGCACCGGGCTGCCCAACGTGGACAACACGCATGAGATCGCCCAACGGGTCGCCCCTGAGTGCAAGATCGTTTACGTGGACAACGACCCCCTGGTGCTCGCACACGCCCGCGCGCTGCTCACCAGCACGCCCGAAGGCGTCACCAACTATGTGGACGCCGACCTGCGCGAGCCGGCCACCATCGTGCGGGAGGCCGGGAAGACGCTGGACTTCGATCAGCCGATCGCTCTCATGCTGATGGGCATCCTGGGTCACATCGAGGACTACGACGAGGCCCGCTCGATCGTGCGGCAACTGGTGGACGCCCTGCCCCCGGGCAGTTACCTGGTCCAGTACGACAGCACCAACACCAGCGAGGAGTACGTCACGGCCATCCAGCAGTACAACGAGGGCGGTTCGATCCCGTACATCCTGCGCAGCCCCGAGCAGATCGCGCGCTACTTCGACGGTCTGGAACTGCTCGAACCTGGCGTCGCGTCATGCTCGCGCTGGCGCCCCGACACCAGCGCCTGGGGCCTCCCGGCGGAGGTGCACCAGTACGGCGGCGTAGCCCTCAAGCACTGAAGCCCACCGGCTGCGCGGCCTGACGAAGCGCGTCCGGCGGTCAGGTCTCCTGGAGGATCCGGTGCAGGATCGTGGGAGTCGCCTCCGGTGACTGGGCCTGCACCACCAGGCGGTTCATGACGCCCCAGTAGTACTCGATCTCGGCCGGCTTGTCGGGGTAGAGGGCACTGGCGAGTTGCTCGAGGTAGACCACGTCGGGCAACTGGCCGCCGGGCAGCCGCAGGATGGTGACCGGGCCGCCGGACGCGGCATGCCCGCCGGCGCGGAACGGCATGATCTGGAGGGTGACCCGCGGGAGTTGGGAGACCTCGATGAGGTGCCGGAGCTGGGCGCGCATCGTGCTGGTGCCGCCCACCGCACGCCGCAGCGCCGCCTCGTCGATCACGGCCCAGAGCTTAGGCGGCTGCTGCCGGCCCAGGATCCGCTGGCGGGTCATCCGCAGGGTGACCCGCCGGTCCAGCTCGTCCGCGGAGGCGTCCGGTTGGTCGAGGCGGAGGGCGGCGCGGGCGTAGTCGGGGGTCTGGAGCAGGCCGGGAACACGCTGCACCTCGAAGCAGCGGATGAGCGTGGCTGCCTGCTCGACTCCCAGGTAGGCCTGCATCCAGTTGGGCACCACGTCGTTGTAGGCCTGCCACCAGCCGGGGGTGTTGGCCTCTTTGGCCAGAGCCAGCAAGGTGGAGCGCTCGGCCTCGTCCGTGACTCCGTACAGCGTGAGGAGATCGGCCACGTCCCGCAGTTTGCAGCCGTGACGGCCGGTCTCCAGCCGACTGATCTTGGACTGTGAGGCGCGGATGACGTGGCCCGCTGTCTCACGGGAGATGCGCTGCTCCTCCCGCAGCCGGCGCAGACGTGCGCCCAGTACGAGGCGCGGCACCATGGGCCCCGCCGACCCGGCCGACGTGCCGTCCAGGAATTCGCTGTCGGACGGTGAATGTGCGGCCTCTGTGGTGCCCATGGGCATGCTCCCTGCGGTGAACGCAACTCTGCACGCGTGAAAGCGCTGCGCCCAGCCAGCATAAGGGCTGACCGGTACATGATCTTCAACTTGACGCAACCCAACGGATCAACGACCCAGGGGAGCCCCTCGGTTCCATATGACCAGTTTTCTTGTCCTCGGCGGGGGCATCGGTGAGCATGGGTGAATGAGCGTTTTGTTCACCATGCGATCCGTACGGACCACCCCGGAGGGCTTCCTGTGGGAGCCCAGCGAACGCTGGGTCCGTGGCCGCAAGGGCGATGTCACCGTCGTCGACAGCCGCCACCCCGTACTCGTATGGGAACCGGACCGGCCCGTCCCTCTGTACGCGTTCCCCCGCGACGAGGTCCGCGAGGACCTGCTCCGGCCGGCGAAGAACCCGCGGACGGGCAAACACTCCGGATCGCAGATCTTCTACGACCTCGAAGTCGACGGCGAACTGCTGGAGAACGCTGCCTGGACCTACCCCACCGACGACCTGGCCGGCCACATAGCCTTCGAGTGGTCCGAGCGGAGCGGCCGGGGGCTCGACCTCTGGTACGAGGAGGAGGAAGAGATCTTCATCCACCCCAAGGACCCGCACCACCGGGTGGACGCCCTCGCCAGCAGCCGCCACATCCAGGTCGAGATCGACGGCACGGTCGTCGCCGACACCCGCCGCCCCGTTCTGCTCTTCGAGACCGGCCTGCCGGTGCGGTACTACATCCCGCGCGAGGACGTCCGCCTCGACCTCTTCGGCTCCACCGGCCACAGCACGGGCTGCCCCTACAAGGGCACCGCCGAGTACTGGTCATTGCGGGGCGACTTCGACGTCCCCGGGAACATCGTCTGGAGCTACCCGGACCCCGTGCCGACGGCGGCCGCCATCAAGGGACTCCTCGCCTTCTACAACGAAGCGGTCGACATCACCGTGGACGGCGAACGCCTCGAGCGCCCTGTCACTCCCTTCACCGAGACGCTCTCGCCGCGACCGTCGAGCTGACCTCCGACGCTCCGGTCGTGAGCAGCGGTGTGAGCAGTGGTACGCCGTTGCCGTCCCCGTCAGCGGGTACGCTGCCCCGGCGTGCGCTCATTCCGGAGCGCACGCCGGGAACGCGTGTTCAGTGACCAGGGGAGGAAGAGGCGTTGCACGTCCAGGAATGGCTCGAGACCGTGCCGGCGGTCAGTATCTACGTCCTGGTGGGCGTGGTCATCGGTCTGGAAAGCCTGGGCATTCCGCTGCCCGGCGAGATCATCCTGGTCTCCTCGGCGCTGCTCGCCTCCCAGCATGGCGAGATCGACCCCCTCATCCTCGGCACCTGCGCGAGCGCGGGCGCCATCATCGGTGACTCCATCGGCTATGCCATCGGCCGCAAGGGCGGACGCCCGATGCTGGCCTGGCTCGGCGGCAAGTTCCCCAAGCACTTCAGCGAGGGCCATATCGCCACCGCGGAACGGTCCTTCGAGAAGTGGGGCATGTGGGCCGTCTTCTTCGGCCGCTTCGTCGCCCTGCTGCGGATCTTCGCGGGCCCTCTGGCGGGCGTACTGCACATGCCGTACTGGAAGTTCCTCATCGCCAACGTCTTCGGCGGCATCCTCTGGGCAGGCGGCACCACGGCGGTCATCTACTACGTCGGAGTGGTCGCCGAGTCGTGGCTCAAGCGGTTCTCCTGGCTGGGCCTGGTGGTGGCGCTGCTCATCGGCCTCGTGTCGATGCTGGTCGTCAAGCGCAAGGCCAAGCAGATGTCAGCAGAGGCGGAGGCGCCTGCGGCAGCTGAGCAGGAGCCGGTGGCTGCCGTCGAGTAATAGCCTGCGGGTCCGGTGTGGCTGGTCGCTCCCCCACCCTCGGCTTCGCTCGAGCGGGGTACCCCCATCGCGGTGGAGCCGCACACAATGTCACAGCCCCGCGCCCCTCAAGGGGCGCGGTACCGCACCGGACTTCGGCAAGTCCGCTCAGCCCTCGTGCGCTTCCCGGTGAGTCTTGGCCAGCTCCACGTACACCGAGCTGTTCAGCGAGATCCCGTCCCGCTCCTCCGCCGTCAGCTCCCGCCGCACCTTCGCCGGTACGCCCGCGACCAACGACCCCGGCGGCACCCGCATCCCCTGCGGCACCAAGGCCTGCGCGGCGACCAAGGACCCCGCCCCGATCACGGCGCCGTTCAACACAGTGGCGCCCATCCCGATCAAGCAGTCGTCCTCAATCGTGGCCCCATGCACCACGGCGTTGTGCCCGATCGAGACGCGCTCGCCGATGGTGGCGGGGAAGCCCGGGTCGACGTGGAGCGTGCAGTTGTCCTGGACGTTGCTGCCCGTACCGATGACGATCGGCTCGAACTCGGCACGCAGCACCGCGCCGTACCAGACGCTCGCGCCCGCGTGCAGCGTCACATCGCCGAGCACCACGGACGTGGGGGCGGCGAACGCCTCCTGATCCACCTTCGGATCTTTGCCGCCCACGCTCGCGATCAGCGCCTTGTGCGTCATCGTCAACTCCTCGTCTCGTCGCTACCGGCACCGTAAGCCATCGGTCCGGATGGCCGGGTGGGGCGAAGATCACAGGCGTACGGCCTCTTGGGCGCGGCGCCCGCTGAGTACGGTGAGCGGGTGCCCAGGAGCAGGAACACGTTCTCGTCATGGCGGCGCCGCCTCGTCCAGCGCGCCGTGCATGCGGGCTGGGCCTGGGTGCAGCGCACGGGATCTGTGAGCGCCGAGAGCCCGGGGCGGTTCCGCTTCGGCGCGATGGGAACAGGTACCAGGCTGGCCTTCCCGCTCGGCACAGTCTTCGGTGAGCCGTGGATCCATCTCGGCGCCCACTGCATCGTTGCCGAACAGGTCACGCTGACCGCCGGGTTGATGCCTGATCTGGACCTCGGGCCAGATCCCATACTGCGCATCGGTGATGGTGTCGTACTGGGCCGCGGCAGCCACGTCATCGCCGACACGACGGTCACGATCGGCAGCGACTGCTATTTCGGGCCCTACGTGTATGTGACCTCTACAAACCACTCGTACGACGATCCCCACGAGCCGATCGGCAAGCAGTGGCCGCGGATGGAGGCGGTGGAGATCGGCTCCGGGTGCTGGATCGGGACGGGTGCGGTGATCCTGCCCGGTGCGCGGATCGGTCGGAACGTCGTGGTGGCGGCCGGTGCGGTGGTCCGGGGAGTGGTGCCCGACCACGCGGTGGTGGCCGGGGCCCCGGCGCGTGTCGTACGGCGCTGGTCGCCGGGCGACGGCTGGCAGCCACCCCTGCGTACGCCGGCGCCGGTGCCGATCCCCGAAGGAGTCACCCCGGACCAGCTGCTGGCCCTGACCGAGCTCGACGCCGAGAGCGCGGCCCGCCTCGCCGCGCTGGGCGCAGAGGGCGCCGTCGACGACGTACGCGCCGAGTCCTAACCGGTCGCGAGCAGTACGGTGCCGACTAGGGCCAGGCCCGCGCCCGCCGCCTGGACGCCGCGCAGCCGTTCGCTGAGGATGCCGCGTGCGGCCAGGGCCGTGACCACCGGGTAGAGCGAGGCGAGTACGGCCGCCACCGTGACCGGGCCTGTCTGGGCGGCCAGTGAGTATGTGCCGTTGGCCGCGACATCGGCGAGGCCTACGAAGGCGAGGGCCGGGAGCGCGGCCGGCGAGACCCTCGGGGGAGCCTCGGTGCCGCGGCGGACGGCGGCGTACAGGGCTGTACCGCCCGCGACGACGTTCGTCACGCGCTGGACGAACAGGGCGAGGAAGAGGCCGGTGAGGCTGGTCGATGCCTCGGCGATCAGGGCCATCACCGCGCCGAAGCCGAACGCCGCGAGCAGGGTGAGCAGGACGGCCTGCCGCTGCACGGGGGCGCCCTTGAACTGCGGGCCCCCGGCGAGCACGACGCCCACGACGGCGACCGCGATCCCCGCGAACTGCAACAGCCCCGGCCGCTCGCCGAGGACGAGACCCACGCCCACCGGGACGGCGACGCCGAGCGAGCCGAGCGGCGAGACGACGCCCATAGGGCCCAGGGCGAGCGCCTTGTAGAAGGCGAGCATCGCGACCGGCCCGACGAGCCCGGCCGCCACCGCGAACCACAGCTGCGGACCCATCTCGCTCCAGGCGCCCGTCGCCACGACGATCGCGCCGAGCACGACGGTGGCGATCGACTGCGAGACGACCACCACGGTCAGCGCCGGCATGCGTCGTGTCAGCAGTCCGCCGCCGAAGTCGGCCAGCCCCCACAGGAGGCTGGTGGCCAGGGCGAAGAGTGCTGTCACGGGATGCCTCGCAGTACAGTGAAGTGAACGAACAGGTGCACCACACCGTAGTGCAAAGCGTTGAACTAGGTCATTCAGAATATTGGACGTGATGTGTCGGACCTCAACCTGCTGACCCAGTCCCTGGCGCGCAACGTCAAGCGCTGGCGCAGCGAGCGCGGCTTCACCCTGGAGACGCTCGCCGCTCGCGCCGGGGTCAGCCGCGGCATGCTCATCCAGATCGAGCAGGCGCGCACCAACCCCAGCCTCGGCACCGTCGTCAAGATCGGCGACGCCCTCGGCGTCAGCATCACCACGCTGCTCGACTACGAGCAGGGCCCGAAGGTCCGGATCGTCCCGGCCGAGCAGGCCGTACGGCTCTGGCACACCGACGCCGGCAGCTACAACCGGCTCCTCGCGGGCACCGAGGCGCCCGGCCCGCTGGAGATGTGGGACTGGCTGCTGATGCCGGACGAGGGCAGCTCCTCGGACGCGCACCCGGCCGGCACGGTCGAGCTCATCCATGTCACGGCGGGCGAGCTGACGCTCACCGTCGACGGCACGGAGTACCGGGTCCCCGCGGGCGCGAGCGCCTCCTTCGAGGCCAACGTCCCCCATACGTACGCCAATTCGGGCGACGTACCCCTGGAGATGGTCATGACGGTGTCGGTGCCGGGCGTGCGCTGAGACACCCGTCGAAGGCCGCCGGTCCTCCTGTTAGCGTGCGGTCATGCGTGCACCGATCGGACACTTCGACAACGCCACGCCCGCGCCCGGCTGCCTCGACGAGCTGACCGGCCCGGTCGCCGACGCCGTACGCCACTGGCGCGGCAACGTCCCCGCCGAGCAGATCGTGTACGTCGACACCGAGCCGGAGTGGGCCGACACCGCCACATTCCTCGAGCACTACGGTCCGGAACTCCTCGACCAGTCGGCGAACTGCGTGGTCGTCGCGGGCAAGCGCGGCGGGGAGAGCACGCTCGCCGCGTGCGTCGTACTCTCCGGCACCCGAGTCGATGTGAACGGCGTGGTCCGGCGCCAACTCGGCGCGCGCAAGGCGTCGTTCGCGCCGACGGACACGGCCACCGGCGAGACCGGGATGGAGTACGGCGGGATCACGCCGATCGGGCTGCCCGCCGACTGGCCGGTGCTCGTGGACTCGACGGTGGTCGATCTGCCGTACGTCCTGGTCGGCAGCGGCCGCCGGCGCGGGAAGCTGCTGGTGCCGGGGAAGGCGTTCGCGGAGTTGCCGAACGCTGTCGTGCTGGAGGGTCTCGGCGTCGCCTGACCCGGTCGGTCACGCCGTGTGGTGGGCCAGGGCCAGGTGGGGATCCGTCTCGCCGGGTGCGGGTGACGGGTCGGCGTGGACCAGGGCCGCGGTGAGCCCGGGAACGGCGTGCAGCAGGGCGTGCTCCGCCTCGACGGCCACGCGGTGCGCCTGGCGTACGGTCACGTCACCGTCCACGACCACCGCCACCTCGGCCCGCAGCCGGTGGCCGATCCAGCGCAGCCGCAGCTCGCCGACGGCCTGCACGCCCGGCACCTCCCGCAGTGCCCGCTCGGCCCGGTCCACCAGCGCCGGGTCGATCGCGTCCAGCACCCGGCGGAAGACTTCGCGTGCGGCGTCGCGCAGTACCAGCAGCAGGGCCGCCGTGATCGCCAACCCGACGATGGGGTCGGCCAGTTGCCAGCCGAGCGCCGCGCCGCCCGCACTCAGCAGGACGGCGAGCGAGGTGAAGCCGTCCGTGCGCGCGTGCAGACCGTCCGCGACGAGCGCGGCCGAGCCGATCGCGCGGCCGACGCGGATGCGGTAGCGGGCCACCCACTCGTTGCCCGCGAAGCCGATGAGGGCCGCGGCGGCGACCACCGGAAGGTGCTCGACCGGGCGCGGATCGAGCAGCCGGTCGACCGCCGTCCAGCCCGCGAAGACCGCGGACCCGGCGATCGTCAGCACGATCACGAGGCCCGCCAGGTCCTCGGCCCGGCCGTAGCCGTATGTGAACCGCCGCGTGGCCGCGCGCCGGCCCAGCACGAAGGCGATCCCGAGGGGTACGGCGGTGAGCGCGTCCGCAGCGTTGTGCACGGTGTCGCCGAGCAGCGCGACCGAACCGGAGACCACGACGACGCCCGCCTGCGCCGCGGCGGTCACACCAAGCACGGCCAGTGAGATCCACAGGGCCCGGATGCCGCGGGCGGAGGACTCCAGGGCGGCGTCGACCTTGTCGGCGGTCTCGTGGGAGTGGGGGGTGAGGAGGTGGCTCAGCCGGTGGAGGGGACGGGAGAGGCGCGAGCGATGCCCGTCGCCGTCATGACCGTGACCATGCTCGTGGCTGTGACCGTGTTCGTGTCCGTGCTCATTCTGGTGGTGGGCGTGCCCATGGTGCTCGGCGCTCACAAGCGACCCCTTTCCGTGCCCGGGAGTGGAACTCCACGCGGGAGTGGACTCGGCAAGGCCCACGGAGCCATTATGTGCGTATGAGCGCACGCATGCACCTATCACCTGCGCAGGATGCGCATCCGCGCACCCCCGGCGAGGAGCAGTTCGCCCTCGCCGCCGAAGTCCTGGCCCTCCTCGGCGACCGCACCCGGCTCGCGCTGCTGCACGCCCTGGCCGACGACGAGGCCGACGTCACGACGCTCACGGAGCGGTGTGGCGCCGCGCGCCCGGCGGTCAGCCAGCATCTGGCGCGACTGCGTCTCGCTGGCCTGGTGAACACCCGCAAGGAGGGCCGCCGGGTGATCTACTCCCTGCGGGACGGCCATCTGCGCCGGGTCGTGGACGAGGCGCTCGCGCTCCGCTGGGTGAGGCGGTATTAAATCTGCAGGTCCGTCGGGGCTGGTCGCGCAGTTCCCCGCGCCCCCAAGGCGCTACCGCGCCTAAGGGTCCGGTAGGGCACCGGACTTCGGCAGTGCGTTGGAGGGCCTGCCCGGCCCGTCAGTCCTCCAGCGGCTCCTCTTCGTGCACGTCTCGCTGCTCCAGAGCGTGCGTCGCCGGCCCCTGCACCACCCGGCCGTCCGTGTCGAAGCGTGAGCCGTGGCAGGGGCACTCCCAGGCGCGCTCCGCCGCGTTGAACGCGACCAGGCACCCCATGTGCGTACACCTCGCGGACACGGAGTGCAGGCGCCCGTCCTCGTCGCGATAGACCGCGCAGCGCTGTCCGCCGTGCCGGACGACGGCGCCGGTGCCGGGCGCGATGTCGGCCAGGGAGTCGGCGTGCGACGGCGGGATGCGGTCGCCCACGAAGTGCCGGGCCACCTTCGCCTGGTGCCTGAGGAAGGCCGGGGCCTCACGGAGTACGGAACGCAGGCGCCGCGGATCGTACAGCTCGGCCCACGGCGGGCGGTCGCCGACGATGAGCCCGGCCAGCAGCCGGCCGGCCATGATGCCGCCGCTGAGCCCCCAGCCGCCGAAGCCCGTCGCCACGTACGCGTGGCGGGACATCGGGGGCAGCGGGCCGACGAGCGGTACGGTGTCGGTGGAGTCGTTGTCCTGCGTGGCCCATCGGTAGGTGGGCGTGATGTCCGGGAAGTGTTCCTCGGCCCAGTCGGTGAGGCGGGCGAACCGTTTGTCGGTGTCGCCGGTTCCGGGGGTGAAGTGCTCGCCGGTTACGATCAGCAGTCGCCGGCCGTCCTCGTACGGGGCGGTGCGGACCGAGCGGGTGTCCTCCTCGGGCGTGATGTACATGCCGTCCGGGTCCCGGTCCGCCGCGAGCGGTGCGGCCACGACGAGCTCGCGTCGCGGGGAGAGCCGGGTGAACAGCAGCGCCCGGTCGAAGACCGGATAGTGCGTGGCGATCACAACCGCGCCGGCGGTCACCCGCGCCCCGGTCTCCGCCGTCAGACGGCAGGCGTCGCCCGTTTCGAGGCCGACGACCCGGGTGCGCTCGTGGATGAGGGCGCCCCGGGCCCGTAGATCCTCGGCTAGGGCGAGGAGGTACTTGCGCGGGTGGAACTGGGCCTGGTGCGCGACACGGACCGCACCGGCCACGGAGTACGGGAGACCGGTCTCGGTCACGAACTCCGCGTCCAGGCCGGCCCCGCGGGCGGCCTCCGCCTCGGCGCGGAACTCGGCGGCCCGGCGCTCGTCCCGGATGTAGGTGAACGCGCTCCTGCGCTCCCAGTCGCAGTCGATGCCCAGTTCGTCGACGAGGGCCGCGGCGTGCTCGATCGCCTCGGTCTGCGAGCGTGCGTACAGGTGCGCCGCCTCCGGGCCACGGGTCCGGCGCAGCCGGTCGTAGATCAGCGTGTGCTGGGCGGACAGCTTCGCGGTGGTGTGGCCGGTGACGCCCGCGGCGACGCGGTCGGCCTCCAGGACCGCGACACCACGCCCGGCGCGGGCGAGCTCCCAGGCCGTGCTGAGGCCGGCGATGCCCGCGCCGACCACGGCCACGTCGACGGTCACATCCGTGTCGAGCGGCGGATACGTCTCACCGGGCGCCGTGTCGATCCAGTACGAGCCCCGGATGTCTGCCTTCTCGGTCATGAGCCCCGAGTCCCCCCGAACCGGGGGCCGATGCGTGCCCTCCGCCCGGGCGCGGAACACGCCCCCGTTTCGAACGCTGGCGCCGGGTACTCGCAGTCACGAACGGAGGACGTAGGAGGTGCCCTCGTGGAAACCGGCACCAGCACAGACATCGAGTCGTCCGGCGTCAAGCCGGAGATCACGGACCGCGGGCCCCAACAGGGTGCGCGCGCTGTTCCTTCCGCGAGCGGGGGCGGCAGGGACGATCGGGGTGAACAGGAGCCCGTGGACCTGCAGAGCAGCATCATCCTGGGGGAGGACTGATCGCTCCGCGCGGCACGGGTCAGCCGAGGTCCGGCTGGTTCAAGGGCCCGGTCGGGGGTACCCAGGGCGGCGCAGACCACTCCCCGACAGCTGGAAGTGCGATGAGCGACAAGAACCCGCTGAAGACCGCCGCGGACAAGGCCGCCGACGTACTGCGCGAAGACGGTCCGACGGACGGCGTCCCCGGCAAGCCGGCGGCGCGGACGCCGTCGGTCGCCGAACCGACCGAACCCCACGCACCGCTCCCGCCCAAACCCGACCAGACCGCACCCGAGACGGTCAGTCCGACGGGACGCCGCACGGGCGCGGACCAGTCCACCAACGCCCAGGGTGACGTCTACCTGAGCACGGCTCAGGGAGCCAGGCTCTACGACACCGACCACTCGCTGAAGGCCGGTGAGCGTGGGCCGGTTCTGCTGCAGGACCACCATCTGCGGGAGAAGATCACCCACTTCGACCACGAGCGCATCCCCGAGCGGGTCGTGCACGCGCGCGGTGCCGCCGCACACGGTGTCTTCCGGAGCTACGGCACCGCTGCGAAGGTCACCAAGGCGGCCTTCCTGACCGGCGAGGCCGAGACCCCGGTGTTCGTACGGTTCTCCACGGTGCTCGGCTCGCGCGGCTCCTCGGACACGGTGCGCGACACGCGGGGCTTCGCGACGAAGTTCTACACCGGCGAGGGCACCTTCGACCTGGTCGGGAACAACATCCCGGTCTTCTTCATCCAGGACGCGGTCAAGTTCCCGGACATCATCCACGCCGGAAAGCCGCACCCCGACCGGGAGATCCCCCAGGCACAGAGCGCCCACGACACGTTCTGGGACTTCGTCACGCTGCACACCGAGGCCACCCACCACACGCTGTGGAACATGTCCGACCGGGCCATCCCGCGCTCGTTCCGCACGATGGAGGGCTTCGGCGTCCACACCTTCCGGCTGGTCAACGCCGAGGGCGCCACCACGCTGGTGAAGTTCCACTGGAAGCCGAAGCTCGGCGTGCACTCCCTGGTGTGGGAGGAGGCGCAGCTCATCAACGGCATCGACCCGGACTTCCACCGCCGCGACCTCGCCGACGCCATCGAGGCGGGCGCCTACCCGCAGTGGGAGCTGGGCATCCAGACCTTCCCGGACACGGCCGAGCAGACCTTCGAGGGCATCGACCTGCTCGACCCGACGAAGATCGTCCCGGAGGAACTGGCTCCCGTGCAGCCCGTGGGCATGCTGACGCTGAACGCCAACCCGTCGAACTTCTTCGCCGAGACCGAGCAGGTCGCCTTCCACCCCGGCCACCTCGTGCCCGGCATCGACATCACCGACGACCCGCTGCTGGCCGGCCGGCTCTTCTCCTACCTGGACACCCAGATCTCCCGCCTGGGCGGGCCGAACTTCGCGCAGCTCCCCGTCAACCGCCCCCACACCCCGGTCAACGACATGCACCGGGACGGCATGCACCAGACGGCCGTCCACACCGGAGCGGCGCCCTACCGGCCCAACTCCCTCGACGGAGGCTGCCCGTTCCTCGCGGGCGCCGACACCGGCGCGTACATCGAGACACCGGTGGAGGTGCCGACGGCCAGGAAGCAGCGTGAGGCCCCGGCCTCCTTCTCGGACCACTTCAGCCAGCCCCGGCTCTTCTGGCGCAGCATGTCCCCGGTGGAGCGCGAGCACATCATCGCGGCGTACACCTTCGAGCTGGGCAAGTGCTACGAGCAGGCCGTCAAGGAGCGAGGGCTCCGGGTGCTCGCCAACATCGATCCCGAACTGTGCGAGCAGGTCGCCACCGGTCTCGGCCTGCCCGCACCCGAGGCCACCGTTCCCCTGACGGCCGTCGACCCCAGCCCCGCCCTCTCACAGCTGGGCCACACCTGGCCGCTGGACGGGCGCGTCATCGGCATCGTCACCGACGAGCGCGGCGACCTCGACGGCGTACGCACCGTGCGCCGGGCGGTCCTGGACGCGGGCATGGTTCCGCTGGTGATCGCCCCGGCCGGCGGCAAGCTCGACGCGGAGGGCGAGCCGGTCCAGGTGCAGCGCACCTTCGCCACGGCCCGGTCGGTCGAGTACGACGCCGTCCTGCTGGCGGGCGCCCCGGGACCCGGGAGTGACGCCTACGGAGCGCGGGACGCCAAGGCGGGGGATGCTGATACGGAAGCAACCACGGACCCGCGGGTGCTTCTGATGCTGTCGGAGGCCTACCGGCACGGGAAGGCCATCGGCGGCTGGGCGGGTGCCGAAACCGCCCTCGATGCCGCGGGCGTCCCGGCCGGTGCGCCAGGCGTCGTGACCGCGAACAGCGGCACGAGCGCCCTGGAACAGATCACCCGGCTGCTGGGCGAGCACCGCGTCTGGGAGCGATTCGGCACCGGCTGAGCACACCGGTCAGGAAGCCAGGACGGTACTGCCATGAACCGTGACACCACAGTTCAAGACGAAGTCATCTCCAGTCAGTCGGTGTTCGGCGCCCCATGCTGGGTCAGCCTGACGGCACGCGACGAAGCCGCCGCGGAGGACTACTACCACGCGGTGTTCGGCTGGAAGTTCCGCTCGGTCCCGCTGGGCGACCGCTTCCGGATCGCGTACGCCAACGATGTGCCGGTCGCGGGCATCGCGGCCGTGGCCTCCATGTGGCAGATGGCCGTCGCCTGGACCCCCTACTTCGCCGTGTCCAGCGCCGACGACGCCGTCGCCCGGGGGCAGGAACGCGGCGGCACGACAGCGGTCGGCCCGATCGCGTTCCCGCCCGGCCGGGCCGCTCTCCTCGCGGACCGCGACGGAGCGGTCTTCGGCATCTGGGAGGGCCGGCTCATCTCCGGCTGGGAGTCGTGGCGCCGGGCCGCCCCCGCCTTCGTACGACTGCACACCCGCGACGCCTTCGACGCCGCCATATTTTACGGCGAGGTCCTCGAGTGGGCGTCCAAGCGACCCGGCTGCTGCGAGGTCCGCTACGAGGCGGACGAGGTCGTCCTGCGCAGTGAGAACGAGATCGTGGCCCGGATCCACTCCGGCGCCGTGGAGGCGGCGCCCGATCCCACGATCCGGCCGCACTGGCAGATCCACTTCGCGGTCCCCGACGTCGAGGCCTGCGTCCCCGCCGCGCTGGCCCACGGCGGCACCGTCGTCCGGGTCGGCACCTCGCACAAGGAGGTGCCCCCGACGGAGGCGGTGCTCCGGGATCCCGACGGGGCGCAGTTCACGGTGACGTCGCGCAGGAACCGCTGAGGACGGGCAGCCGGCGGTCGCGGACTCAGCCGAGCTGCGGGATCTCGATGGCCGGGCAGCGGTCCATGACCATGTCGAGGCCCGCCGCACGCGTCCGTTCGTACGCAGCCTCGTCGATGACGCCCAGCTGGAACCAGACGGCCTTCGCGCCGATGGCGGCGGCTTCATCGGCGACAGGGCCGGCCAGGTCACTGTTGACGAACACATCGACCACGTCCACGTCGAAGGGGATGTCCGACAGGGACGCGTACCCCTTCTCCCCGTGCACCGTCTCGGCCTTCGGATGCACCGGCACGATGCGCTTGCCGTAGCGCTGCAGGACGGCGGTGACTCCGTAGGCCGCCCGGCGCTCGTTCGTCGACAGTCCGACGACCGCCCAGGTGTCACCGAGCTCGGTGAGGATCTTGCGGACCGTTGCTGAGTCGCCGTACACGATCGGCCTCCTTGGGGTTTCCTGCGGTGCCTGCTCTGGCAGGCAACAGCGGGCGGGCAGCCGTGATTCCCGCCCGCTCGGCAGGTCCGAGTCCGGCCTCGGAGTCCGGCTTCACTTGGGAGGCAGGCCCGCCGCGAATGCGTACCCCTCGTCGATCCAGGCGCCGAGCGCTTCGTCCTCCGCGAGCGCGGAGGCGGCGACCAGGATCCAGCCGCGCATCGGGCGCCCGGTCATGTCGAAGACCCGCGTTCCCGGCCGGGCGAGGGCCGCGTCGGTGGCGTCCGGGCCGACCCGGACCATCAGGTCGTCGTCGCTGACGCCCACGGCCATGTTGCCGCGGTACATGAAGGCGAGCCCGCCGAACATGCGCTTCTCCGTGATGCCGGGATCCGCACCCAGATGCTCACGAATCCGCTCGGCCAGTCCTTCGTCGTACGCCATGGAAGGCCCTCATTCCTGTTCGGTGAGCCGGTGTTCGAGGCTGCGCAGGTCCTTGGTGATCGAAGAGCGGACCTGGCGGGACAGGAGCGGTGCGGCCAGCCGGTAGAAGCCGCCTTCGCCGCCCCGGACGCGGATGCGGGCGAGGGTTCCGCGTGGGTGGGGCTCGAAGGCGTAGGTGACGTGCATGGGGAACGGACCGGCCACCGAGACCATGTCCAGCAGCCGTCCGGGCTCGTATGCGGCCACCCGCAGCACATAGTCGATGCGCCGCCCCAGGAAATAGGCGGTACGGGTGACCTCGGCGCCCGCACCGAACCCGCCCCCCTCCGCCTCCCGGGTCAGCTCCGCCGTGCGGATGCCCCGGGTCCACTCGGCGTCGTGGCGCCAGTCCGTCGCGTACGCGGCCACCCGATCGGGAGGCAGTGGGAGGACTCTCTGCGCCGTCACGTCGATGGTCATGGGTCCAGAATCCCCGGCATCGGCGGTGGACGCACCGTCCGGACGTACGGCCCGGACATCGCATACTGGCCGTATGGCGGCTGCGTCGGTGCGGGACGGTGAGGCGTTGCGGGAGTTCGTGCGGGGAACGCCCGGGCTTGCGGGCATGGTCGTGTCCGCGGTGGGTTACCGCACCCGTGGGCTGACTCCGGCCCTGCACAGGGGGCTGCCCTCGCCGTACCTGACCTTGATCTTCTCGCTGGACGGGCCCGTGACCAGTGGACTCACTCCCGAGCAGGCGCGCGGCGCCGATGCGGTACGCACCGACATCGTGATGGGCGGGTTGCATCAGCGCCCGGCGTACGTGATCCAGCCGGAGCACGAGGCAGGCATCCAGCTGGCCCTGCATCCGCTGGCGGCGCGCAGGCTGCTCGGGCTGCCGGCCGGTGCGCTCGCGGACCAGATCGTCGCATCGGGGACGGATGTGCTGGGCCGGCGCGTGACGGAGATTCATGAGCGGCTGCAGGAGCAGACGGAATGGGAGGCGCGGTTCGCCCTGCTCGCCTCGTATCTGCGAGGGCGTGCGGCCCAGGAGGACCGAGCCGGACGGGTGAGGCCCGAGGTGGGTGAGGCCTGGGCCTGGCTGGCCCGGCATCGCGGGGCCGGCACCCTGGACGGGCTCGCCGAGCACGTGGCGCTCAGTCCCCGCCGGCTCACCACGCTCTTCCGGGCCGAGACGGGACTGAGCCCCAAGCAGGCCGCCCGGCTGATGCGCTTCGAGCACGCCAAGAGCACCGTGGTCCGTGAGCTCACCGCGGGAGCCTCGCCGAACCTGGCGCAGATCGCGGCCGACTGCGGCTACTACGACCACTCCCACCTGGTGCGGGACTTCCGCCAGTACACCGACGTCAGCCCCACAGCCTGGCTCGCCGAAGAGTGCCGGAATATCCAAGCGGGCGGCCACCGCAACGGCGAACAGTGAGAGGCATGAACACGAACACCACAGCAACCCAGCAACGTGTCCCCGGCGTCTGGCCGACGCTCCAAGCCCATGACGCGCCGGGCCTGATCGACTTCCTCGTCGACACCGTCGGATTCCTGCGCACCGCCGTGTACGAGGACGGCGACCGCGTGGCCCACGCCCAGCTCGACTGGCCCGAGGGCGGCGGCATCATGCTCGGCTCGTACAACCCGGACAGCAAGCCATGGTCCCTGCAACCGGGCACCTTCGGCGCCTACGTCGTCACCGACCGGGTCGACGACCTCTACGAGCGGCTGAGCGGAGCCGGAGTGAAGATCATCCGCGCGATCGAGGACCAGCCGTACGGCAGCCGCGAGTTCGCGATCGCCGACCCCGAGGGCAACAAGTGGTCCTTCGGTACGTACCGGGGTGAGCCGAGCCCGGCCGGCACCGTGGACGACAGGACCTGAGACGCCAGGAACTGATCACTGGAAACCGTGCGCGGCGGCGCTCCGCCGCGCATTCCGTGAGGCAGCCACTGCCCGATCTCGCGCGGAGTGTCGTCGAGCTCCGCGTCAGGACCGGGCGAGGACGCAGAACTCGTGGCCCTCCGGGTCGGCCAGACACGTCCACGGGACGTCGCCCTGGCCGACGTCGAGATCGGTGGCGCCGAGGGCCCGCAGCCGGGCCACCTCCGCAGCTTTGTCGTCACCGGGGTCCGGCACCAGGTCAAGATGGACGCGGTCCGGCACGGTCTTCACGCCGGGCGTGCGGAGGAACTCGAGATACGGGCCGACACCCTTGGCGGAGCGCCACACCGCATGATCGTCGGTCACCTCGTGCAGGGTCCAGTCCATCGCCTCGTCCCAGAACCGGGCCATGGCCCGTGGATCGGCGCAGTCGACCACCACCGCGGCGATCGGCCCGGTGTCCCGGTAGATCTCCCGAGGCTCCAGCACGCAGAACTCGTTGCCCTCCGGGTCGGCGAGGACCGTCCACGGCACTTTGCCCTGGCCCACGTGGGCGGGCGTCGCACCGAGAGCCTTCAGGCGCGCGACCAGCTCCGCCTGATGGGCTGCGGAGGTGGTGGCGAGATCGAGGTGCACACGGTTCTTTGTTGTCGTCTTGGGTTCCGGGACGGCAATGACGTCGACGCAGACGGTGACCGGGTCCAGCCAATCGAAGCCGACGGGCTGAGCGGCGGTCGCACCGGGTTCCTGGCTGGTAACACGCCAGCCGAGCGCCTCCGCCCAGAACCGGCCGACCACCGAGTCATCAAGAGCCTTTATGTTCACCAGGACAGGTCGCAGCGTCATGCCGGCGATCCTATGCACCGCTCCGCAAAGACATCCGCAAGTACCGTCGCCGAACAGAAAACCGCGGGCGTCCGCCGGGACGCAGGCGGTACGTTCCCCAAATGCATGATGAGGACGGCTACTTCGGGGAAAAGGTGGCGGCCGGCTACGACGAGTCGTCGGCGGACATGTTCCGCCCGGAGGCGGTGGATCCGGCGGTCGACCTGTTGGCCGGGCTCGCCGGCGACGGCCGGGCGCTCGAACTCGGCGTCGGCACCGGCCGGATCGCACTGCCGCTGGCCCGGCGCGGGATCCTGGTCCATGGCATCGACATGTCGCGGGCCATGGTGGCCCGGCTGCGCGCCAAGCCCGGCGGGGACAGCGTCGGGGTGACGATCGGCGACTTCGCCACGACGCGGGTGGAGGGCACGTTCGCGGTCGCCTATCTCGTCTTCAACACGATCAACAATCTGACGTCGCAGGACGCCCAGGTGGCCTGCTTCCAGAACGCCGCCGCGCATTTGCGGCCCGGTGGCTGCTTCGTCATCGAGGTGGGGGTGCCGGAGCTGCGCCGGCTGCCGCCCGGGCAGAACGCCGTGCCATTCAACATCAGCCCGACACAGTGGGCGTTCGACATCTACGACGTCGCCACCCAGGCGATGAGTTCGAACTACGTCACGATCGTCGACGGGCGTGCCGAGCACGAGTACTACCCGTTCCGGTACGTGTGGCCGTCGGAACTCGATCTGATGGCGCGGCTTGCCGGAATGCGGCTGCGCGACCGGTGGGAGGACTGGACACGGGCGCCGTTCACCAGCGAGAGCCGTCGGCATGTCTCGGTCTGGGAGAAGCCCGCCGGCTGACGGCCGGCTTCAGTGAGCGCTGCGCGGCGCCGACAGGCCCCGGCACAGGCACTCGGTGAGGCGGGCGGCGATGCTGCCGTCGCGGTCGAGGCGGGGGTTGAAGATCGTGACGTCGAAGCCGACGGCTCGCTCGCCGGCCAGGGCCGTGCGCAGCACGCTCTCGAGCTCCGGCCAGGTCAGCCCGCCCGGGATGCGGTAGTCGACGGCGGGCATCACCGCGTCGTCCAGTACGTCGACGTCGAGATGGACCCAGTACCCGCTGCTCCCGCCCCTGTTGAGCCGTTCGACCGCCTGGTGCGCGGCGTTGTCGGCGCCGAGAGCCCGTACCGCATCGAGGTCCAGCGCGTGCAGCCCCGGTGGCAGCGGCTGCATCCCGGCCGCGGTGGACTCCTCGGTGTCGCGGAAGCCGAGGGCTACGACGTCCTCGTCCCTCAGCAGCGAACCACGGCCCTCCAGGTCGGTCAGCAGGCTGGGCCCGCGGCCCGTGACCAGGGCGAGTTCCATCGAGGCAACCTCCCCCGTCGGCTCCGCGGACGGCTGGTAGAAGTCGGTGTGGCCGTCGAGGAACAGCAGGCCGTAACGCCCCCGGCGGCGCAGGGCGAGGAGATTGCCGAGCAGGATGCTGCAGTCACCGCCGAGGAGCACGGGGAAGCCGCCCCGGTCCAGTACGCCGCCCACGGCGTCGGCCAGCGCGACGGAGTGCCGCGCGATGCCGACCGGGTTGAGCACCCCGGTCTCGGCGTCGCGCCTCGGGTCGTACGCCGCCGCCTCGACCCTCCCCCACTCTCGGCTTCGCTCGAGCGGGGGGACCCCCATGGCCACCGCCGCCCCGAGGCGGTCGAGCAGCCCGGCGTCGCGCAGGGCACCCGGCAGATCCTGCACCCCGGACGGCCGCAGTCCGAGCACGGAGGGCGCCTCGACGACCATCAACTCACGCACGCCCGAACTCCTTTGTCCGCCGATATGCCCCCTGGGTGCCGGCTGTTCGAGTACCGCCGCCACAGGACCATAGTGCCGCATAACGGACACTCCCTCCTGGGCCGCCGCCGACCGGATGCGGCACGGATCGACCGCGTGCGGCCCCGTCCACCACCGCGCGGCTCCCGAATGACGCGCGTCCCCCTGCGCCAGGCCGCCCACGGGCCTACGCTCACCCCGTGCTCCGTATCACCGACGCCCGAACCGGCGAACCCGCCGACGCCGCCCCCGCCCGCCGGGGCCTGACCCGCGTCGAGGCCCATGTGCCGCGCGCCGACACCACCGGCCTGCGGGTGCTCCTGGTCGCCGACATACTCGTACGCGCCCTGGAACTCAACGGGACGCCCGTCTGGACGGTGCTGACCGCCCCGGAAGGGCCAGCGGAACTCCGGGAACGCGCCTCGGCCCTCGGCATCCGGCCGTTCGAGGACCACCGGATCGGCGAACCGGCGCTGGGCGAGGCACAGGTGCTCCGTGTTGTCGCGGCTTCGGAAGGCCCGGGCGGCGGCGAGGACGACGAGGCGCCGCCCGGCGTACGAGTCGAGGTCGCCCCCGTGCACGACGAGGCCCCGGCCGATGACGAGAGCGTTCCGGTTCATGAGGCCGGAGAGGGGAGCGAGGAGCCCGAGCCCTCCGCTCTGCGTCTCGCCCTGCTCGCGCGGCCCCGCCGCGAACCCCTCCGGCTCGACCCGGCCGGCCTGGCCGACGCCGAGAAGGTCCTCAGCCACTGGCGGGGAGCCGTCGCCACCTGGGCCACTCATCCGTCCAGTCCCATCCCCGATCCCGTACGCCAGCAGCTGCGCGCCGCCTGGGAGGACGACCTGGACGTGCCCGCCGTACTCGACGTACTGCGCAGGGTGGCGACGTCCCAGACCGTTCCGGACGGCGCCCGCTTCGAGACGTACGCCTACGCCGACCGCCTCCTCGGGCTCGAACTCACCCGTGACATCGGCCGCGGGACCCCGTCATGAACGCGCCCGCCGGAGCGCCCCCGCGGCGCCGCCTTGTCGTCCTGCGGCACGCCAAGTCGGCCTGGCCGGACGGCGTCGCCGACCACGAAAGGCCGCTCGCACCGCGTGGCCGCCGTGACGCCCCGGCCGCCGGCCGCGCGCTCGCTGCCGCCGACTGGCGGCCCGACCTAGCGCTCTGCTCCACCGCGGTGCGCGCCCGCCAGACCTGGGAACTGGCCGCGGCCGAATGGGCCACACCTCCTCCCGTACGCCACGATCCGCGGCTGTACGCCGCCGACGTACCCGAATTGCTGGCAGTGGTGCGCGAAGTGCCCGACGAGGTCAGGACGTTGCTGCTGATCGGGCACAACCCCGGCCTTGAGGAACTGGTGCTCACCCTGGCCGGGGACAGCCTCAACGACGCGCTGGACGAGGTCCGCACGAAGTTCCCCACGTCGGCGATCGCGGTCCTCACCTGGTACGGCGACACCTGGCGGTCCCTCGGCCCCGGCATGGCGCTGCTCACCGACATGACCGTGCCGCGCGGCAAGAAGCCGGGCAGGCAGGGCTGACCTCTGCACCTGACTTCCGCACCGGGCGGCCCGACGGGAGGCACGCGCGCGTGCGGAACGTTTCGCGTGCGGCACATACGCTGGCCCGATGCAGGACGAGTACCGCACGGTGCCCCGCGCAGGCGTGCACGAGACCGAAGTCAACCGCTCCCGCTTCCTGTGCGCGCTCGCCCCGGCGGCCACCGAACAGGAGGCCCAGGAGTTCATCGCGGCCGTACGGAAGGAGCACGCGGACGCCACGCACAACTGCTTCGCGTACGTCATCGGCGCCGACGCCTCCGTGCAGAAGGCGAGCGACGACGGCGAACCGGGCGGCACGGCCGGCGTCCCGATGCTGCAGATGCTGCTGCGCCGCGACCTGCGGTACGTCGTCGCCGTCGTCACCCGCTACTACGGCGGCGTCAAGCTCGGCGCGGGCGGACTCATCCGCGCGTACGGGGGAGCGGTGGGCGAGGCCTTGGACACCCTCGGCACCATCACACGTAAACGTTTCCGTCTCGCCACCGTCACCGTCGACCACCAGCGGGCCGGCAAGGTGCAGAACGACCTGCGGTCGACCGGGCGCGAGGTACGCGACGTCCGGTACGGAGAGGCCGTCACCCTCGAGATCGCCCTCCCGGACGCGGACGTGGAGGCGTTCCGGGCGTGGCTGGCCGATGCCACGGCGGGGACGGCGGGGTTCGAGCTGGGTGGAGAGGCGTACGGGGACGCGGGCTCATGACGGTGAGGGTTCCGGGGTGAGCTCCTCCTCGCCGATCTGGGTGTCCGCGTTGTAGATGGTCACGACCCCGTCGTGGATCACATAGCGGTACGGGTCGTTGTAGGCCTCGTACCCGTCGGACGTCTCCTCGGCGTTCATGGCGATGCCCTTCTCACGCTGGTCGCTGAACTCGCCGAAGTAGTACAGCGAACCGTCCGTGGTGCGGCACAGCGTGATCTGCTTGTTCGAGGTGCGGAAGGCATCGACCAGCTCGGCGCCGTCGCCGCCGGGGAGTTCCGCCGCGATGCGGCCGGGGCAGGCGGGCGCGGTGCTGGCCGGGGTGGAGCCGTCGTCCGGTGAGCCGTCGGAGTCGAAGGCGTTCGCGCACCCCTTGGCCAGCATCCCCAGCACGCCCCAGATGAGGATGGCCCCGATGCAGCCGCCCAGCCAGTTGGACTTCTTCGCAGGCAACGGCCGTACGGGGCGCGGCGGGGGCATGGGGCGCGGGGTGTACGTCGGCCCCGGACTCGGGACGGTCGGGGCGACGGAGGGGGCCGTGGGCGGTCGGTAGCCCGTGGTGGCCGGCGGAGGGAAGAAGACTCCGTCCGTTCGCGCGCCGGAGGAGGCGCTCGGGCGGGTGCTCCCGGAGCGGGGACGGGTGCCGCCGGCCGACGTGCCGGCACCCGAGGGTCTCGGAGGCGTCCGGTCCGGGGGCGTCGAGGCGGCGGGCCGCGTCCTCTTCGGCGTGGGTTTCCTGGGCGCCGTCTTGCGCGGGGCGGTCGCCTTCCTGGCTCCGGACTCCCCGGACGACGGTGTCTTCGGCGCGGTCTTCTTGGTGGCCGACTTCCAACCCGTGCCGCAGGCGATGCAGGAGAGGTCCGTCCGCGCGTTGTTGGTGTCGCACTCCGCGCAGCGCCAGTCGGCCGACGGCCGCGCCGTTCCGGGCCGCTTGGCGGCGGGACGGGAGCCACCCGCGCGGGACGACGCGGACTTCGGTGTGGCCGGGCCCCCGCCGGAGGACACGGACTTCGCCGGTTTCGAGTCGGTGCGTTTCGCCGTGGGCTTCGGAGTTGTCGAGTCCGTGCGTTTGGCCGTGGACTTCGGGGTGGTCGAGCTCGCGCGGGGCGCGGCAGTACGCCGGGCCCCTCCGCAGATCGTGCAGGACGTCTCCGCGGGCTCGTTGTACGTGTCGCAGTCCGCGCAACGCCAGTTGGCCGATGCCGCCACCCCTTGCCCTCCTCCTGTTGATCCGTCCGGGAATGGGACGACCGTGAACCTCCGCCGGGCGCCACGAGGTTCAGCCGGGGTCGTCGGCGACCCGGGCCATCACGTCCTGGAACAGTTCTTCGGACGCCGCGCCCGCGGGCGCGACGATCCACTGCTGCGAGTCCACCGGGGTCCGCTCCAGCGGCGTGTCCTCGCCGGCGTCGTCCTGGCGCTCCGGAACCCCGTAGTGCCGCCGCAGCACCTCGGTGTACTCGTCCGCCTCGTTCACCCGGTCCTGCGGAACGTCCACCCGGATCACGAGGAGCCCAGGAGTCGGACGCTCCTGGGCCCGCAACTGGAAGATCCACTGGTGGGCTCCGTCCGGGCCCTGCGGCACCAGCCTGATCGAAGCGCAGCGGCGCACGTTGAAGCCGATCCGGCAGAACCCGTGCCAGTCGAAGATCAGGCGGCCGTCAGCCGTGCACTCCAGCTCGAAGTCCGGCCAGTCCAGCTTCACAGGCTGTTCGCGATCGTCTCGATGATCTCGTCCATCTCGAACTCCTCCAGTCCCTGGCCCGCCTTGGAGGCGAAGTGAAGGGTGAGGTCCCACTCCTCGGCGATCGGGTCCGACCAGGGAGTCTCGTCCGGCGCGAACAGCACCAGTCGCTTCGCCGACTGCTCCATGACCGCGGTCTGACTGCGGGCGTAACCCCACTGCTCGAAGAGCTCGTCGATGCCGCGCGGGATGCCCGCGGGATACGTCGGGGCGGATGTGCCGACGGTGCCCAGCGGATGGGCGGGCGCGTCGGTGAACATCACGATCACATGGCGACGGCGGTCCAGCCCCGTCTCCCAGGGGGAGTTGATCGCCAGAGCGAGCGCCTCAAGACCCGACTCGGGGATGTCACCACCGCCGGATGCGTCGATACCGCGGACGAACTCCTCGAAGTCCTTGGCCTGCGACGGCAGATGGAGGAACTCGGTCTGCTGGATGGCGTTCGAGGCGTCGTCGCCGAAGTCACGGAAGGCGATGGCCTTCAGCCGCAGCTGGCTGATCGCCTTGCCCTTCTTGGCCATCACGTCGTTCAGCCGGTCGTGGAACTGCAGGGCGCTCGACTTCACGTTGTCGAGGACGGGGAACATGCTGCCCGTGGCGTCGACGCACAGCACGATGTCGACGGCGTACTGCAGATTTCCCTGGTACTGCTCGATGTTCGCGCTCATTACGGGCCTCCTGGTAGCGGGCGGATGGGGCGGGGGTCACGCGGAGCCGCGGCCCGGGTCGCGATCGCGGTTGCCCAGATTGATCCGGACTCGGGACCGCGGAGCGGGAGCGCCCTCGGACGGCGGTGTGGGTGCGGGAGGCACTGCCTCGGTCGCGGGCGGTGGAACAGGCTTCGACGGCGACGACGGCGACGACGGCGACGACGGCGATCGTTCGGCCGGCCGGCTGCCGCCCGGCCGTCCCGTCGACTTGAGATTGGTCTTGATACGGCTCGTCCGCGGGCCGGAGTCCGGCGGCCCGTCCGCCCCGGACTCGGCGGACCTGCCGGTGGCGTCCCCCGCCGGCCCCTTGGCGGTGGCCGTGCCGGGGCGCCGGTGCTGCAGAGCGCACACCTTCGGATCGGCGAGTGTCTTCAGGAACGTCGCCATCCGGGGGCGGCTTCTGGGGATCCGAGTGGTCATGGCGCGCAGCAGACCCAGCATGGTGTCCGACAGCCGGGTGTCCAGGTCGAGTTGCTCACCCGCGTTGACCGCGTCGGCCGGCGAGCCGTATCGCCTGTCGTGGTGCGGCAGTTCGCCCGTCAGATAGAGGTGGGTCATCAGGCCGAGCGCGAACACGTCCACCGCGCAGGTCAGATGCTCGGGGCCGGCCGAGTCGTCGCGCTGCATGTACCGGCGCCACTCGGGCGCGCCGTAGACCGAATCGCCCGCGATGTCGTCGGGGTCCGGCGGATTCCCCGAGACATACGAGTCGTCGAAGTCGATCAGCTTCGCCGTGTGGAACGCGGCGCCGTCCCGCTTCTGCACGAGGACGTTGAGCGGTTTGAGGTCCCCGTGCACGATGTCGATGTCGTGGAGTTGCTTCAGACTCATGCCCAGCGTCTTCAACAGCACCATTTTCTGGCGGGGTTCAAGGGCCTGCGGCTTCTCCAGACTGGAGGTGTCGATCCGCTCCGTGACCTTGTAGTACGTGCTGCCCTCGTGGAAGAAGTCCGTCGCGAGCACCAGGTTTCCGCCGCCACGCGCGTCCGGGCGCAGCCGCTTCATGATCGTCCGGTGCCGCTCCTCGAACTCGCGGGCGAGCTGGCGGCGGATCCGCAGACTTGGTGTGTCACGTGTGTCGTCGTCGCGAGGCCGCTTGGGCTCCAGGAACCTCTTGACGAAGTAATGGGAGCCGCCCTTCTCGGCGAACGCCCATATGCATTTGCCTCCGTTGGCGTTCGTGGGCTCGCTCGTGATGCGGTAACCCCCGATGACATCGCCCTGCTTCATGCGCGCTCCTCGGGTGCGGGCGGCAGATGGATCTCGTAGCCGGCCCGGTAGGCCTGCCACGTGGTGTCCTGCCAGAGGCGGACGCGCGCCGGAAGCCCCGCGGGATCCTCGGGCGCCGGTTTCGCGACCGCTTCGGACGCGGCAGGTGTGCGGTCCAGGCCGCGCGGACGGCTGCGTACGTAGCGATCGGCCAACTCCTGGTAGCGGGGCGCGAACCGGTCGCGGAGCTCCTGGAACGTGGGGTAGCCGAGGGCCAGTACGGCGAGCGAGGCGTCGTCCGCCGTGTAACTCTGCACCTCGCGACGGATCTGGTCGGCCCATTCGCCCTCGGTGTGGGCCTGTTGCAGCGTGCGCAGCAGCATGCACTCGAAGTCGGGCGGGGTGTGCACGTAGCCGAAGAATCCGTCGGTCGCGACCACCAGGACGCACGGCATCCGATACCTCAGCCGCTGGCTGTCGATTGTGAACTCCCGGTCCGCGCATACCAGGTTGGTCATCGGCGGATCCGTGCGCAGGAGTTCCAGGGCGTCGCTCTCCCGGGTGTGGTCCCGGGTCAGCACCTGCAGGCCGGCGTCCTCGCGCAGGACGTACGCGCGTGAGTCCCCGGCCCACAGGGGCTGCAGTTCCAGGCCGCCTTGGGCGTCGAGTACGCGGTAGTGCACGGCGGCAAGCGTGGTGGGCAGCTGGCGGCGCATGGTTCCGCTGATCTTGCTGCGGCGCTGCGGGGCGGACGCCAAGAAGTACTTGAGGTACTCGTGGAGTGTCTCCGGCGTGGCCGTTTCGCCGCCCGACACCTCGCGGAACCAGATGTCGGTCGCCAGTCGCGCCACGCGCGCGCCGACCCACGCGCTGGTACGGGACGTGCCGTCCGCGGCCTGCCACACGGGTGCGGCGCCGGCGCCGCCGGACCCGTCGAACACCGAGAGCAGGCCCTGCCCGCTGGGCGAGTGATGGGCGACGAAGGGTTCGGCGTCCTCGCCGCGGCCCGGAACCCGCTCGGTCCACACGGACAGGGCCTGCAGCAGGTGGTGACTCTCATACCAGATCCGTTGCGGCGGCGACCGGTCCGCGGAGGGCCGGTCCACGAGCCCGTCGGGGCTCGACCCGCGCTGCTCCTCCCGCACAACCGGACGCTCGCCCGCGCCGGACCGGTCCGCCGGCGTCTCGGAGGCGCGCGGCGGCTGGGGCGACATCGCCCACCAGGCGGGCGGCGGACCCGAGGGGTACGGCTGTCGAGCGTCCGGCGGCGGCGAGGCGGCCGGCGCGCAGGCCGGGGCCGTGGCTGGGCGCCGGTCCGAGCGGTCGTGTTCGGTCATCGGTGCTCCCCGTCGTGCCCGGTGGTGCCGGAGGTTCCCCCGCGGGGGCGTTTGGCGGTTCCGCGCACCCTGCTCACCCTGGGGGCCGCAGGTGCGGAGGACGTGTCGTCCGGATCGGTGGCCGGGCCGGAGCGGGTGTGCTTCGCGTCCGCGGGCCCGCCGTCGGAGGAGCGGCGCGCGGCGGACGTGTCCTCGGAACGTTCCGCCCGCCCGGCGTCCTTCGCGCTCGGTGCCTCGGGCGGTCGCCGGGCCGGGCCCGTACCGCTCGCGTCCGGCAGCGGTTCGTCGGCGGGCGGCCCCGAGACGCGGGAGGACCCCGAGACGCGGCTCGCGCCGGTCTCGCGTCCGTCCCGGAATCCCCGCGACCGGCGGGTGGTCTCACCGCCCTCCCGTCCGCTGTCCGTGCCGCCACGTGAGGAGGGACGGCCGGCGTCCTCGTCGTACGGGCCGCGCAGCACCTCGCCCTTCAGCGGCTCGCGTGCGAGCTCGGCGTCGTCGGAGCCGGGTGTCTCCTCCGGCCCCGCGTCCAGGGCGCGGGCCAGGCTGCCGCGGAGCCGC
This sequence comes from Streptomyces vastus, assembly GCF_039532825.1. Lineage (NCBI taxonomy): Bacteria > Bacillati > Actinomycetota > Actinomycetes > Kitasatosporales > Streptomycetaceae > Streptomyces > Streptomyces vastus. The sequence goes on along the minus strand of NZ_BAAASJ010000032.1, from coordinate 200,135 downwards.
CCGCGGCGCGTGGCGGCTTCGAACAGTCCGTCTCCGTCGCGGAGCACCTCGTCGAGGACGGCCCGCTCCAACTCTGCCTGTTCGAAGGGTTCGCGGTCGGCGTCGCCGCGCTCCAGGACCATGCGCATGACCTCGCGGCGGACCTCCCGCTTTTCCGCCTCGTTCTTCTCGATCCAGGCTAGGGCGGCGCGCGGGCCCTCCTTCTCCATGATCCCGGCGATCAGCCCGTCCACGCCCTCCTCGCGGATCATGTCCAGGTGCCGCCTGCGGCGCATGCCCTCGAGCCGTGTCTCGCGCACGACGTCACGGAACTCCCGCCCGCTGGCGGCGATCTCGTCCTCGTCGACGAGCAACTCGATCTGGATGTTGCGCAGCCGGATGGCGTCATCGCCGGTGAAGGTGGCCAGGGCGGCGTTGAGGGCCATCTCCGCCTCGTGGAACTCCGCGATGTCGTAGTCCCGGGCGACCGTGCGCAGCGTCTGACGCAGAACGCCGTACAGCGCGCCGCTCATGTCCCGGATGCCGCGCTGGACGACCTTCGCGGGGTCGGCCACCCGGCACACCAGGTCGACCCGGCTGCGGAAGGAGAACGTGGGGTCACGGCTGATCAGAGGGATGTCCAGGATGAGCCGGTGCTCCGTCATGTCGACGGTGAACACGCTTTGGTACGTCCCGAACCGCGACGAGGGGATCTCCTCACCGCTGCGGATCGTCAGCGACGAGCCGCTGTCCCGGACGAGGACCAGGGCGCGGCCGGGGGCCGGCGGCCGCAGCGGATTCGTCAGCCGCCACTTGGGCAGTTCCTCACTGCCCAGCACCGGGTCGTAGGTCTGTTCCTCCAAGGTTCCTCCCCTCCCTCTTCCTTCTCTGGTTCATCTGCTGTCCGCTGCCGCGCCGGACCTCGAAGGCCCAGCGGCGCCACACTCCGGGCCGGTCACGACGCACGTTCCACCGCCCGCCGCAGCCGAGCGGCGTTGGCGGACGGGCGGTCGCGGTCGGCAGCCCACTTCTCCAGCCACCACAGCAGCCGGTCACGGTGCCGTCCGCGCCTGCGGGCGATGGCGACGAGGAGCCTGGCGAGCTCGTCGAGGGCACCGGATTTCTCACCCGTGTACGCGCTGAATTCGCCGTTCTCGTCGATCCACTCGCGCAGCGCCTCCAGCGCGGCGTCCTGCACCGGCCGCCGGGCCAGCGCCCGCGCCCACAGCTCCGCGAGCCGGTCGCCGTGCCGCGGCAGGCCGCTCAGCAGCGCGGGCACGCCGGGGACGTACGCATGGTCGGCGTCGTCCGCGTCGACGGCGGGCTCCTCGTACGGCCGGGACACGGCGAACACGAAGGCGGAGAGGGTCTTCACGACCATGGGTGACAGGTCCTGGGGCTCGGACCAGTCCAGGTAGCCGTCCAGGAGCACACGGGCCTGTCCCTGGTGGATGAGGTGAACTCCGCCCCAGGCCACAGAGGGCAGCGTCCCCCAGTCGTCCTCGCGGTCCAGCGCGCTGCGCAGCACGTCCACCGCCCGGTCCGGGGAACTCCGGCCCAGCAGTCCGCCCACCGCGTTGGCCGCCGTACCGGCCAGTCGTCGCTGGTACGCAGAGGCATCACCGCGGGCCCAGCGGTGCAGCAGCTCCCAGACCGCGTCGGCGGTCTCCGGACGGCTGCCCGCCACGCCCAGCGCGGTGGCGGCGGCCTGCCGCAGGGGCCAGGAGGTGCTGCCCGCCCAGGCGGTGAGGTACCGGTGCACGGCGTAGTGCGGATCGGCGAGGGCGAGGACACCGGCCGCGACGGCCGCCCGGGCGCGCACCTCCAGGTCGGCGTGGTTCAGCAGCCGGCGCAGCCATTCGAGGACGGCGTCGCGGCGGCCGTCGAGCGCGTTCCACGCGTAGGCGAGGATGACCTGCCCGAGCAGCCCGTTGCGGAAGCGGACCCGGGGCGGACCGGTGCCGAACGCCCCGTCCTCGGGAAAGTCCAGCCGGATCCACTGCTGTTCGTGGCCGAGCCGGTCGCCGAACCGCAGATCGGGCGGGGCTTCGTCGGGCGGTGCGAGAGCGGCGCGCAGCTTCACCGCGGCGTCCGCGACGGTGAGGTAGCCGCTTTCCTCCAGTACGGCGGCGGCCAGGGCGAAGGCGACCGCCTCGGGCTCGCGGTACCGGTTGAACCAGGCCCGGACCTGGTCGCTCGGGTCGCGCAGCGCCGCCACCGCCGCGGCCACGTCGCCTCCGGCACTGATCACGGAGGCCAGCCGGACGGCGTTGTGGGCCGCGGGCTGTTCCCGCAGCGCGCCGATCGCGCCTGTGCTCTCCAGCAGCGTCTGGAGATCCGTGTGCGCGTCCGCAGTGCCGCCGTGGCCCAGGACGCGCCGCTCGACGACGGCCAGGGGGTCGACCGGTACGAGCGTATGCCGGGCAATGTGCTCGCCGCCGGGCCCGGCCGCGAGCACGTCGAGATCGTGCCCGCCGGTGAGCACCAGATGGCAGTCCGCGGCACGCAGGGCGGCGACGACGGCCGCCAGGCGGTGCACTCCGTCGCCGGACTCGCCCCGCAGCGGGGGGCTCGTCGACGCCAGCGCGCCCCTCACACCGAACGCGCCCGCGAACTCCCGTACCCCGGCCGGACCGTCCGCCAGCACCGCCAGGTAGCCGGCGTTCTTGACCGGGGGTTCCCAGCCCGGCTCCAGTACGGCCGAGGGAGTCAGCAGCCGGTGGCAGCCACCCTCGCCGCCGCCCAGGGCCAGGGACTCGGCGAGCAGGTTCACGGCCGTGGCCTCTCGCCCGCTGCCGGGCGGCCCGGTCAGCACCAGCAGCCGTCGCTCGCGCAGGGCGTCCAGGGCCTCGTCGTACCCGTCGGGCTGCGCGAACAGCTCGATGTGCTCGGCGAGTTCGGCCGCCTCCAGAGACAGTACGGACACCCCGCCCGGACGCGTCCGAGCCGCGTGTGCGTCACCGGTGTGGAATCCCCCGCCGAAGCTCACGGTCTCGTTGAACAGAGCCAGGGTGCCGATACGGGTTCCGGAGGCGTCGGCGTTCAGTCGCTGGGCGATGAGGTCGGCGATGGCTCCGGCCCGCAGTGCCTCGGACCGCTCGGCCTCGTCGTGCCCGCTGCCCTCCGTGAGGGAGCGAAGGGCGTCCGACTCACTGACCGGTCCGTCCTGCTCCTCCGCGTGCGGACGACGCTCGGGAGGGGCTGCCTCCTCCTTGACGTCCGGCGACCCGGCCTCTGCGGAGTCCCTCCTGCGGTCCTTCGGGTCTTTCGGGTCCTTCGTTTCCCTTGTCTCCCGGGGGGAATCGGTCCGTTTCTCGGCGGTCCCAGCCCCGGCACGGGGGCTCTCGGAGGCGGTGTCCTCGCTCATCGCTCCTGGTCTTCGGCCTCGGCTCTGGTGACGGGCGGGCGGTGCGTTCGCCGGGCTGCGGCCCAGGCGAGCGGATGCGTTACGGGTCGGATGTCGTCGAGGCGAGGGCAGACTCGCGCTCCGCGCGGCGGCTGTGACTCAAGGCCGGACAGGCTCCGGCGGCGATGTCCGACCGCCTGCGCACCCGTCCGCGCCGTGGTGACACGGCGGCCTTACGACGTCTTCCAGTCCCCCTGCACTTCGACCTTGCCGTTGAACACCTGGGCGTTCTTGATCAGCGCCGCGTTGATCTGGGCGCCGTCCCTGCCCTGTGCGGCGACGGCTTCGTCGACCAGTCGCCGGATTTCGGTCTCGAACTCCGGGTCCAGCAACATGTGGGCCGCGAGGAGCCGTTCCAGGGTCTGATGGGCGCTTTCGTCATCCGGGGCACCGGTCACGCGGTCCAGGGCCTCCTCCGCGTCCGCGTCGCCGCGAAACCGCGCGCGTATCCGCTCGACGAGCCGTGCACCGCCGCTCCAGCCGACGCGGCCGGCCTCCTGGCCTGCCGATTCGAGTGCTCCCTTGACCACGAGCGCGACACCAGCGGCCGCGGCGGCCGTAACCGGATCCATGTTTGATTCCCCCGATTTTCCGCTTTCCATGCAAAGAGCGGAGCCAATCTAGGGGGGCGGGTGTGTGGCGGTATGGGCTTCCTGCAAGTTTGGCTGAAAGTAGCTGAACGGTCGCCAGGAGTGTCAGGTGTGCACGGTCGGGGGCGGGGATCGGCGCGAGAAATCAAGATCGAGAAATAGATGAATCCAGCGGGGAAGTTGGCTCAAACATGACCTTGCCGACTGCCATCCACCTCTGCAACACCACGCTGGGAGGCGACCGTTGAGGAAATGCTGCGAGCTGCACCGGGACCGGTGCGGCCGTGCGCACGTCGGCGGGAGAGGCTGTGCGCGGGGCCGATACGGCAGTAGCCGCCCGTGATGTCCGACCCGGCCGTTAGTCTCGGGGATCATGAGGCTGCTGCACACTTCCGACTGGCATCTCGGCCGGGCGTTCCACCGGGTGAACATGCTCGGTGCCCAGTCCGAGTTCATCGGCCACCTGGTCACGACCGTGCGCGAGCGCGGGGTGGACGCGGTGGTCGTGTCGGGGGACGTGTACGACCGGGCGGTGCCACCGCTGGCCGCGGTCGAGCTCTTCGACGACGCCCTGCACCGGCTGGCCGACCTCGGTGTGCCGACGGTGATGATCTCCGGGAACCATGACTCGGCGCGCAGGCTGGGGGTGGGAGCCGGGCTGATCGACCGCGCGGGCATCCATCTGCGGACCGATCCTTCGGCGTGCGGTACGCCCGTGGTGCTGGCCGACGCCCACGGCGACGTGGCCTTCTACGGACTGCCGTATCTCGAACCCGCCCTGGTGAAGGACGAGTTCGGAGTCGAGAAGCCCGGCCATGAGGCGGTGCTCGCCGCGGCGATGGACCGGGTCCGCGCCGACCTCGCCACGCGCGCACGGGGCACCCGCTGCGTCGTCCTCGCACACGCCTTCGTCACCGGGGGCGAGGCCAGCGACAGTGAGCGGGACATCACGGTGGGCGGGGTCGCCGCCGTACCGGCCGGGGTCTTCGACGGGGTCGATTACGCGGCGCTCGGTCATCTGCACGGCAGCCAGATCATCACCGAGCGCGTGCGCTACTCCGGCTCCCCGTTGCCGTACTCCTTCTCGGAGGCCGAGCACCGCAAGAGCATGTGGCTGGTCGATCTGGGAGCGGACGGTTCGCTCGACGCCGAGCGGATCGACTGCCCCGTACCGCGCGCTCTCGCCCGTGTCCGGGGGCGGTTGGAGGACCTGCTGGCCGACCCGGAGCTGGCCCGGCACGAAGAAGCGTGGGTCGAGGCGACCCTCACCGACCCGGTGCGTCCCGCCGACCCGATGGCACGGCTCAGCGACCGCTTCCCGCACACGCTGAGCCTCGTCTTCGATCCCGAGCGGGCCCCCGACGACCCGGACGTCTCGTACGCCCGGCGGCTGGCCGGACGCAGCGACCAGGAGATCGCGGAGGACTTCGTGGCCCATGTGCGCGGAGCCGGCCCGGACGTGCGCGAACAGGCCGTGCTCCGGGACGCGTTCGACGCCGTACGCGCCGACGAGGCCGTCCACGAGGTGGCCCGATGAGGCTGCACCGGCTGCACATCACCGCGTTCGGGCCCTTCGGCGGGGCCCAGGCGGTCGACTTCGACGAGCTGTCGGCCGCCGGGATCTTCCTGCTGCATGGGCCGACCGGCGCAGGCAAGACCTCGGTTCTTGACGCGGTGTGCTACGCCCTGTACGCCGCGGTGCCGGGCGCCCGGCAGAGCGGCCAGGGCATGACGCTGCGCAGCGACCACGCCGAGCCCGGCAGCCGTACCGAGGTCCGGCTCGAACTCACCGTCGCCGGGCGGCGATTGGAGATCACCCGGCAGCCGCCCTGGGAGCGTCCCAAGAAAGGGAACCGGCCGGGCACAACCGTCGACAAGGCGCAGAGCTGGCTGCGCGAGTACGACGCGTCGGCGGGCTCCTGGAAGGACCTCAGCCGCTCCCACCAGGAGATCGGTGAGGAGATCAAGCAGCTGCTCGGCATGAACCGCGAGCAGTTCTGCCAGGTCGTACTGCTGCCCCAGGGCGACTTCGCGCGCTTCCTGCGGGCCGACGCCGAGGCCCGCGGCAAGCTCCTCGGCCGACTCTTCGACACCCGCCGTTTCGCGGCCGTCGAGCAGCGCCTGGCCGAGCTGCGGCGCGCCGCGGAGGCCCAAGTACGCGAAGGAGACGCCGAGTTACTCGCTGACGCGCACCGTATGCAGCAGGCCGCCGGGGACATCGTGGAGCTCCCGCTGCCCGATGTGGCCCCCGGAGACCCGGGGCTCGCCGAGTCCGTGCTGTCCTGGGCCGCGATCGCCCGCAGTACCGCACGCGAACGGTTCACCGTTGCACGCTGCGCCCAGAAAGCCGCCGAGTCGGCGCAGTCGGAGGCGGATCGCGTTCTCGACGACGTACGCGAAGTGGCGCGGTTGCAGCAGCGGTTCACCGAGGCGCGGGAGCGGGCCGCGCGCCTGGAGGAGCACTCCGGTGCGCACCGGGAGGCCCGGGCGCGGATGGAGCGTGCCCGCAAGGCCGAGGCCGTGGCGCCCGCGCTGTCCCTGCGCGACGCCGCGGAGGCCGAGCACCGGCGGGCGGCTGCCGACGAGACTCGCGCGCGTGCGCTGCTCCCGGAGACCTTCGCCGACGCCGGCGCCAGTGGACTCGCGGCTGCCGCACGCAAGGCCGCTGAGGAGCTGGGCGGCCTGGAGTCGGCCCGCCGGGCCGAGCACCGGCTGTCCGAACTCGCCACCGAGCGCGAGGCGTTGGACCGCCAGGAGCGCGCCGACGAGGACGTGCTCCAGGACGCGGAGAGCTGGCTCGCCTCCTGGGAGAGCACCTGTGCCGGACACCAGGCGCGCATCGAGTCGGCGCAGGAGGCCGCCACTCGCGCCGAGCAACTCGCCGTCCAGCGCGAGCCCGCCCGGGCGCGGCTCGAGGCGGCACGGCTGCGGGACCAGCTCGCCAGGGACACGGACGACGCCCACGCGCGCGTGCTCGCCGCGCGGGAGCACGCCGCGGACGCCCGCGCCCACTGGCTCGACCTCAAGGAACAGCGCCTGAAGGGCATCGCCGCGGAACTCGCCGCCGCTCTCGTGGAGGGCGAACCCTGCGCCGTCTGCGGTGGCACCGAACACCCGGCGCCCGCCCGGAAGATCGCCGGACACATCGATCAGCAAGCCGAGGAGGCTGCGCTCGTCGCCCATCAGGAGGCCGACGAGCAGCGCGCGGAGGCCGAGCGGCGGCTCGGCGTCGTACGCGAGGCGCTGGCCGCGGCCACCGCCGAAGCGGGCGACGCTCCCACCGAGCAACTCGCCGAGCAGGCCGAGGAGTTGGCGCGGCAACACGCCGAAGCGCGCGGAGCCGCCTCCGGTCTGCACGCGGCGAGTGAGGCCCTGAGACAGGCCGAGCACGAGCACGAGCGGCGGCTCGCCGCCCATCAGGAAGCCGCGCTGCGCGCCGCCTCACGCGCCGCGCGCAGGGAGACCCTCGACCGCGAAGGGGCAGGGTTGGCGGAGGAGTTGGCGCAGGCCAGGGGCGCCGCAGGCAGCGTTTCCGCGCGGGCGGCGCAACTGGAGCGGCAGGCGGCGCAGTTCACCGAGGCCGCGGACGCCGTACGCCTCGCGGCGGACACCGCGCAGCGGCTCAAGGACGCCGACGCCCGACTCGCCGACGCGGCCTTCCGCGCCGGGTTCGACACGCCGCAGGCCGCGGCGGCCGCGCTCCTCGACGACGCGGCTCACCGTGACCTCCAACGGCGACTCGACGCCAGGCAACAGGAGGAGGCAGCCGTACGGGCCGTACTCGCCGAGGCCGACACCGCCGAGGCCGCCCAGCAGCCGCCCGCCGACCTCGCCGCCGCGGAACAGGCCGCCGCCGACGCCGCCCGCCGGGCCCGCGAGGCCGCTTCCGCCCGCGACGCCGCCGCCCGGCGCTGCACGGAACTCGATCAACTGACCCGCCAGGCAACCGCATCCGTGCGCCGACTCGGTCCGCTGCGCGAGGAGTACGACCGCGTGGCCCGTCTCGCCACCCTCGCCGCGGGCACCTCCGCGGACAACGAACGCAAGATGCGCCTGGAGTCCTACGTCCTCGCCGCGCGCCTGGAACAGGTCGCCGCCGCCGCGACCGCACGCCTCCAGCGCATGTCCTCCGGCCGCTACACCCTCGTCCACTCCGACGACCGCGCCGGGCGTGGCCGCAGCGGCCTGGGACTGCACGTCGTCGACGCCTGGACCGGCCGCGAACGCGACACGGCGACACTCTCCGGCGGCGAGACCTTCTTCGCCTCCCTCGCCCTGGCGCTGGGCCTCGCGGACGTCGTCACCGACGAGGCTGGCGGTGTCCGCCTCGACACCCTCTTCATCGACGAGGGCTTCGGCAGCCTCGACGACCAGACCCTCGACGAGGTACTCGACGTCCTCGACTCGCTGAGGGAGCGGGACCGCAGCGTCGGCATCGTCAGCCACGTACCGGATCTGCGGCGCCGCATCCACGCCCAACTGGAGGTTGTGAAGGGGCGGCAGGGGTCGGTCGTACGGCAGAGGGGGGGCAGTGACCGGTCGGGCGGCGCGGTGACGGGGGCGCGACCGTGAAGTGGCACGGCAGCGGGATCAGTGGCCGATGGGACGCCGGGGCAGCGGTGACGAGTACACGACGCTCGTGGTCCGGACAGCTCGGCGGCGATGGTGAACGCGGCCTCGGCGGGACGGGCAGGCCCAGCCGGGTCATCTCCGCGAGGTTCGCGCCCTTGCCGCCCAGCAGCAGTCCAGAACGCGTGTGCCGTCGTCGAGGCAGAAGATGTCCTCGGCGAGCAGGTCTCCGTGGCCGTCGACCACCCGCCCCTGCTCGATGCGCCTGTCGAACAAGGGCTCGCGGCCGGCGAGGTAGCGGCGCACCAAGCGCTCGATCTCCTCCACCCCGTCGGGCACGGTGCCGTCGTCGGACAGGGGCGCGGACCTGGGCGAAGCTCGCTTCCCAGCGTGAGGACAGTGCGTCGCGTGTCCCCTGCTCGGTCACCTCCCGGCTGTGAGGTGCGCTCGCGTGGTGGGCGGAGAGCAGCCGGGCGACGGCCCGAAGGGCGTCGTCGACGGCCGCTCCTTCCCGTACCAGTCGGGAGAGGCGGCGCTCGGTGGCCATGCGGCGCATCACCACGACGGGTTCCGGTACGTCGGTGTCCGGGCTCCGGAATTCGCCGACGCCGAGGTAGACGTCGGGGGCGAAACGGCGGTAGAGGACGGCCTCTCTCGCACGCGGCCTTCCGGGCGGCCACCGTGGTGTAGTCCAGGAATGTCAGGTCGACTGGTTTCTTCACCTTGTAGGCACGGTCCCTGATGAAGAGGACCACGGCGGTGTGTGTCTCGCGCACCTCGGCGCGCGAGAGCGACGGGGCTCTGGGGACGTCGTCCCGCCGCGCCGACGCCATCGGCTCGCCGGGGTGGTTCGGCTCAGTCATGGGGGACGACGGCGACAGGGCAGCGCGCGTGGTGTGCGGCGGCTTGGGCCACGGGGCCCAGGCGTGGTGCCAGGGGAGGGTGGTGTTTGCGTCGGCCGACACCAGCAACTCGGCGCCGGCGGCGGCTGCTATGACGGCCCTGGCGGGGCTGTCGCGGCGGATGGCCTCAGCTACGACCACGCGCCCGGGAACTTCTCGCGCCAGGCCCAGAAGGGCCTGGCTCAGGCCCTTCTGGGCCTCCTGCGTGACCTCGTGGGTCACGGTGTGGTCCACGCCCCAGGGGGCGTACGCGTGGATCGGCACGCTGCGGCCATGGACGGTGCGGAGCGGCACGCCCCGCACCGCGGCGGTGGTGAAGGCGAATTCGAGCAGGTCGTCGCACGGTCCGTGCAGTTTCAGTGCCACCACCACTCCGCCTGCCAGACCTGATTCGGGCGCGCGACCTTCCTCCCCCCGCTCGGCGCGCACCAGGACCATGGGCCGCTCGGCGCGCACCAGGACCATGGGCCGCTCGGCGCGTGCCACCACGGACATGCTGATGTCGCCGAGGAAGTAGTTTTCCACGGGAGTCAGGCCCCGCGAACCGAGCACGAGCATCTCGGATTCCGACGATGCCTGGAGCAGTGCGTTCTGTGCGTCGTCGGCGACCAGATTGCCGACGACGGTGAGGCCCGGGTGGCGCGCCTGGAGTTCCGCCTGGGCGTTGTGCATGAGCCGCTTCGCCCAGTAGTTCTGATCGATTTCCGCAGGGATGCGGGTCGGCTCCGGGACCAGCAGCGGCCACGCGTGCAGCAGGCGCAGGGTGAGATTGCGTCGCTCGGCTTCGTCGGCGGCCCAGCGGGCGGCGGCGAGGCTCTCGGGTGAGCCGTCGAGGCCGACGGTGAGGGCTTGTCCCATGGCGACTGCCTCCGTCTCGTACGAAGCTGGAAGGACGGTGAGTGCGGTCACCGCCCGGACGGCTGCCGCCCCCGTGCGTCGGTGGCCGTGCAGGCCGGCCGTGGGGCGTGCTCGACGCGACGCACGAGCGTTGGCGCCGACCCGACAGAGCACGGTGCTGCTGCATCGAGGACTACCCCAGATCTCCTCGCGGCGCATGTGGTCTCCGGCGAGGCGGCGATCGTACGGGCGTGAAGTCCGGAACAAGGGAGGTGGGAGCGGTGGTGCTTCCCCTGGTGGTCGGCATCGACGGGTCCGAGGCGAGCCTTGAGGCGGTGGAGTGGGCCGCGGACGAGGCGGTCCGGCACGAGGTGCCGCTCCATCTCGTGCACGCGGCGGTAACAGACCACGAGACGCCCGACCTGGTGGCTGTCGCCTCGGAGCGAGCCGGCAAGAGCGCGCCGACGGTACGGCTGTCCAGTGAGGCAGTGCACGAGGACGCGGCGTCCGCCCTGGTCGGCAAAGGGCGCAACGCCTTCGCACTGGTCTCGGATCCCGAGGGCTCGGAGATCTCGCCGGACTGCTCCTGGGCTCGGTCAGCTTGGCCGTGGCCGCTCATGCCGACTTATCTGCTCGTCGTCGGGGCCCGCAGGCGACATGGGCACGTGGGTCTGCAGTTGGGCCTGGTCAACCACGCGGTGCTGCATCACGCGCCGTGTCCGATCGCGGTCGTACCGCAGGTATGACCCCGTGACGAGCAGGGTCGAGCGGCCGTTCAGCAGGGACCTTCGGCCCCGTGATCGGACGCTGCCGCCGTTGGAGGGTGGTGAGGGAGTCAGACGTGGCGGGGGGACGCACCAGCAACAGCTGGAGGACAGACCATGAGCGCACAGGATCCGCCGCACGCATCCGGTCCCCACCGACCGCACAAGGAGCAGCCCCCGCCGGGGGGCGCGAACCCACTGAGGCGTACGTCCGATCGGGTCGAAGCCTGGTGCTCCGGTTTCCTGCTGGCAGTGCTCGTCCTCGGCCTGCCCGCGGCTTCGGTGAGCGCGGGGCTCGCGGTCCACGAGTCGACGATGCGCACCGTTCAAGCCCAGTCCGCGGAGCGGTTCCAGGTAACCGCTCGGGTGACCTCGGCCCAGAAGGCAGCATCGGGCGGTGCTGCGGACGAGAAGCAGAAGGTTCAGGTCAGGTGGACCGATAAGGACGGCCGGCAGCAGACGGGAAGCGCCCCTGTACCACTGGACAAGACCGCAGGCTCGACCGTGCGGATCTGGGTGGACCGGGAAGGAACCGTGAAGAACCCGCCGCTGTCCGCGAGCAACGCGAAGGCCGGCGGCTGGCTTATGGGCGGCATGACGGCGGTCGTCGTGTACGCCGGCTTCTTCGCTGCGCGCAAAGGTATGCGCCTGGCGTTGGACCGCAGAAGGTACGCACAGTGGGACGCCGAATGGGACCGGGTGGAACCCCTCTGGTCCGCGCGGTTCCACAGGTGACAGGCCGGGGCCCGGAGCGTGGTCCAGGAGGTGACGCAGATGTCCGATGCGACGACCACTGACGTCTACGGAATGGGAGGAGATCTCCCGGCGGTTGCGGGTGCCGTTCCACCAGGGAGTCATCAGCCGGTTCGACGGCTACGGCGATCTCGCCGAGCTGGACTGGGACGCTTACCGAGCCCGCTACGACAGCATCCGGCGGCTGGACCGGATCCTCGAGGCCGAGGGCTACACCGTCAACCGCTACCAAGCCTCCCAGCAGGCCGACGTACTGATGCTCGGTTACCTCTTCTCGGCCGCCGAGCTGCGGGACCTGTTCCGCCGCCTCGGCTACGACGTGGACGACGAGATCTGGCGCAGGACCGTCGGTTACTACCTCAAGCGCACCAGTCACGGCTCCACTCTCAGCGGCCTCGTCCTCGCCTGGGTCCTCGCGCGTGCCAGACAGGCCGAGGCGTGGACGTATGGCAAGGAAGCCCTGGAACAGGACGTCGCCGACCTTCAGGGCGGCACAACCGGTGAAGGCATCCACCTCGGTGCCATGGCCGGCACCCTGGACCTGGTGCAGCGTGGCCTGACCGGGCTGGAGACCCGCGAGGACGCCCTCCGGCTGGACCCAGTGCCGCTACCGGCACTGTCGGAGTACGGATTCTCACTGCGCTGCCGCGGCCACCGGGGAGTCCGCGTCCGGCTGCGCAGCGGACTGTTGGGAATCGGTGTGCCCGACTCGGAGTAATCCCCGATCCGTGTGGTCCTGCCCGACCGGGCCGTCACCGTTGCACCGGGAGAGACCTGCACGCTTGTGCTGCCGGTGAACTGATCCGCGTGGCGGACCGGGAACGACGTGACGGCTGGTCAGAATTCCGGAAGCGCGGCGATTCGGAGCCTCGCGGCGACGCCGTCAGCCTAGGGTCCGGACGCAGGGTCCGCTGCAGGCGACATGCTCGTGGGAGACGTGGATGAAGTGGCTGGTCTCGCTGGTCGGCGCGGGGCTGGTCATGGTCACCCTGCGAGACCTGTTCCACACCCTCTGGCACCCCACCCGCCACGGCGGCTTGAGCCGCCTGGTCATGACGGCGCTGTGGCGACTGGCCCGGCGCTTCCGTGCGCGCAGGCGTGTGGTCGGGCTCGTCGGGCCGCTCGCCATGGTGACGGTGGTGGGCATGTGGGCCGGCACCGTCGTCCTCGGCTGGGCCATCGTCTACTGGCCCCACATGCCCGGGGCGTTCACCTTCTCGCCCGGTTCCAAGGCGGCGCAGGAGCCGGCGCTGCTCGACTCCCTGTACCTGTCGCTCGTCACGGTGGCCACCTTGGGGCTGGGTGACATCGCACCCGGCGAGGCCTGGCTCCGCCTGGTCTCACCGTTGGAGGCCCTCGTTGGCTTCGCGCTTCTCACGGCCACGGTCTCCTGGGTACTGGAGATCTACCCGACGCTGACCCGCCGGAGGGTCCTGGCCATCCGGCTGGCGCTGCTGCGCGACTCGGACCCGGCGACCCAGCAGATCGACTGCACTGCGGGGGCGTTGCTGCTGGACAGCCTGGCCACCGAGGTCGTACGCGTCCGCATCGACTTCACCCAGTACGCCGAGGCGTACTACTTCCACGACGGGGAGGATCACGCGTCGCTGGCGGCCATGGTCGGCTACGCCGATGCCCTTGCCCAGCGCGGACAAGCGGGGCGACGACCGGAGGTGCGACTGGCCGGTGACCTGCTCGCCGGTGCGCTGAAAGACCTGGCCGCCATCCTCGACCAGCGTTTCCTCCATACGGGCGGAACACCGACGGAAGTGCTCGCCGCGTACGCCGCCGACCACGGCCGCAGCCGCGCGCAGCCCTGAGCAAGGGGCTCCGGCCGACGCGGCGGACTGTGGCTGCTGAGCGCTTCCGTGTCACCCGGGGCGTGTAGCTTCTCCCGCATGGTGAGTCACGCGGATCAGGGTGCGGTCGAGTGGGTGGAGTCCGGCGGTGGGCCCCTCATAGCGATCCCGGAGGTGGTGTTGCCGTTCTGGACGGGGGCGGACGGCGTCGAGTTGGCGTCCGACTACGACCGGGCCTGTGACGTGGACGGCTACATCGGTCTGCTTCCGGTCGGCAACACCACGGCCCTCGTCCTCGGCGACGATCCCGCCTCGACCGCCTATCTGCCCGAGCACGGCACCTTTGTACGGTGGTGTGCCGCGGAGTCGGAGAGACAGTTGCTGGCCGGTGTTCCGGCGGCCCTCGACGCGGCGGTGTGGCAGCGGGAGGTCCACTGGGACATCCCCGGAGCCGTGGTCCTGTTCGACGCGGCGTGGCCCGGCAACGACGCCGAGAAGGCGGGGCATCTGCGGATCGCGCTGGAACCGGGGCGGTACGCGGTCCGGGCGGCGTATGCGGAGCCCGGGCCCGAGACATGGCTGGGGCTGGTCCAACTGCGGAGGATCGCGGGCTAGGCGCCAGGCGCTCCGCTGGGGATGCGGTTGGAAGCTGCGGGTTCGTCGTGGCTGGTCGCGCCCGCGTGGCGGAGCCGCAAAATTGATACAGCCCCGCGCCCCTTAGAGGCCTGTGGCCTCCTTAGGGGCGCGTACCGCACCGGATTTTACAAAGTCCGCACGGTGATCCGAGGCCGGCCGTGGAAAAACATGTGCGGCCCAAGCGCCCGCCCCACCATCATGGTCCGCCATGCCCCAACTCCCGCACCCCACCGCCGAATCGCTGCGCCGCGATCCCTTGCCGCTGCGCGGCCGTACCGCCCTCGTCACCGGCGCCAGCAGACGCGGAGGCATCGGCTACGCCGTGGCCCGGCGGCTTGCCGCGTACGGCGCGAGCGTGTATCTGCACCACCACGTGCCCCACGACGCCGCCATGCCCTGGGGCGCGGACCGTCCTGAGAACGTGATCGCCGCGGTGCGCGAGGCGTGCGCCGATCCCGAGGCGCGGGTCGTCGAAGGGCCCGGGGACCTCTCCGATCCCAAGGCCCCGGCCGAGTTGATCGCCTCGGCCGCGGAGGCGCTCGGCGGGCGCATCGACATTCTCGTCGCCAACCACGCGCTGAGCGGCTCCGACGGCACCCTCGACGCGATCGACGCCGCGATGCTCGACGCGCACTGGGCCGTCGACACGCGCTCGGTACTCCTCCTCGTGCAGGCGTACGCCCGGCTGCGGGCCGCGCTGCCACCGCGCACGCCGGGCGGGCGGGTCGTGATGATGACCTCCGGTCAGGACATCGCGGGCGGCATGCCGGGCGAGATCGCGTACGCCCTCCAGAAGGGCGCCCTCGCCTCGATCACCCGCTCCCTGTCGACCACCCTCGCCGAGAACGCGATCACGGTGAACACCGTCAACCCGGGGCCCGTGGACACGGACTACATGACCGGCGACGCGTACGCGACCATCGCGGCGATGTTCCCCGGCGGCCGCTGGGGCATGCCCGACGACCCCGCCCGTCTCATCACGTGGCTCGCGACGGACGAGGCGGAGTGGGTCACCGGGCAGGTCATCGACTCCGAGGGCGGGTTCCGGCGCTGAGGCCGGGCACCCCACGTGCGAGCGGTCAGAGCCGCGACAGCTCGTCCACCAGATCGTCAAGACCCAGCGAGCCCTGCGACAGCGCCGCCATGTGCCAGGCCTTGGCGTCGAAGGCGTCGCCGTGGCGGCGGCGTGCGTTCTCGCGGCCCAACAGCCAGGCGCGTTCGCCGAGTTTGTAGCCGATGGCCTGGCCGGGGATGCAGAGATAGCGGGTGAGCTCGCTCTCCACGAAGTCCGCGGGGCGGCTGCTGTGCGCGCCGAAGAACTCCTGGGCCAGCCCGGGCGTCCAGTGTTCGCCCGGGTGGAAGGGCGAGTCCGCCGGAATCTCCAGCTCCAGGTGCATGCCGATGTCGACGATGACGCGGGCCGCGCGCATCATCTGGGCGTCCAGGTAGCCGAGCCGCTGCTCGGCGTCGGTGAGGAAGCCGAGCTCGTCCATGAGCCGCTCCGCGTACAGCGCCCAGCCCTCGCAGTTGGCGCTCACGCCGCCCACGGTGGCCTGGTAGCGAGAGAGGTTCCCGGCCACGTGCACCCACTGCGCCAGCTGGAGGTGATGGCCGGGGACGCCCTCGTGGTACCAGGTCGACACCAGGTCGTACACCGGGAAGCGGGTCTGCCCCATCGTCGGCAGCCATGTACAGCCGGGGCGTGAGAAGTCCTCGGACGGAGGCGTGTAGTACGGGGCCGCCGCGCTGCCCGGCGGGGCGATGCGGGACTCCACCTTCCGTACCCGCTCGGCGAGTTCGAAGTGTGTGCCGTCGAGTGCCTCGATCGCCTGGTCCATCAGGCCCTGCAGCCACTCGCGAACCTCGTCGACGCCCTCGATGTGGCGGCCGTGCTCGTCGAGGTGCGCGAGCGCCACCCACGGTGTCTCGGCGCCGGGCAGGACCTTCTCGGCCTCCAGTTTCATCTCGGCGAGCAGGCGGTGGTACTCGGACCAGCCGTACGCATACGCCTCGTCGAGGTCCAGATCCGTACCGTTGAAGTAGCGCGACCAGCGCGCGTACCGCTCGCGGCCCACCGTGTTCGGCGCGCCCTCGATCGTGGACGCGTACACATCGCGCATCCAGTCGCGCAGTTCGATGACGGCCGCCGTCGCCGAGCGGGCGGCCTCGTCCAGTTCCGTACGCAGGGAGTCGGGACCTGCCGACGCGAAGTCCTCGAACCAGCCGCGGCCCGAACCGTCCGTGTCCGACCACTCGGTGAGCTGGCCTATGAAGGTCGCGGTGGGGCGGGGGCCGGCGTACAGCTTGCGCTCCAGGCCGAGGGCGAGGGATTCGCGGTAGCCGGCCAGCGCGGTTGGCACGGCGCGCAGCCGCTGGGCGATCGCGGCCCAGTCCTCGTCCGTCTGGGCCGGAGTCACGGTGAACACCTCGCGCACCGAATGCGCGACCGTGGCCAGGTTGCCGACGGACCGCAGCCCCTCGTCGGCCTCGTGCACGGCGAGTTCGGCGGTCAGCCGCTCGCGCAGCAGACGTCCGCAGCGGCGCTCGATGTCGCTGTCCGCGCCCGGCTGCCGCTCCGCCTCGTCGAGCCTCGCGAGCGTCGCCCGCGCCAGCTCGGCGAGCGCCTCCTGACCGGCGGGCGAGGTGTCGGGCAACCTGCGGGAACTCTCCTTCACGCCGAGATACGTACCGGTGACCGGGTCGAGGGCGATGAGGTCGTCGACGTATGCGTCGGCGACCTCGCGGGGCAGCGGGCTCTTCGTCTCTGACATGCGGACATCCTCATACGGGGAGACGGTGCGCGTCAGCCGGTTATACGGGAGCCGTGCGCGTCAGCCCGGTTGCACGCCGGTCGTGCGCGGGGCGGGCGGCAGCAGCGGCCCGCACTCCCACTGCTGGAAGATCAACCGCGTCTCGACCCGGGCCACTTCGCGCCGCGAGGTGAACTCGTCGATGACCAGCCGCTGCAGATCCCCCATGTCCGCCACCGCGACATGGACGAGATAGTCGTCGGGGCCGGTGAGATGGAAGACGGTACGGGACTCCGGCAATGCCCGGATCCGCTCCACGAACGGCCCCACCAGCTCCCGCCGATGCGGCCTGACCTGCACGGACAGCAGTGCCTCAAGGCCCCGCCCCAGCTTGGCCGGGTCGAGCCGCAGCTGATGGCCGAGGATGACGCCCGCCCGGCGCAGCCGCGTCACCCGGTCCAGGCAGGTCGAGGGGGCGACGCCGATCTGCGCGGCGAGGTCGCGGTAGGTGGTCCGTGCGTCGTTCTGCAGCAGCCGCAGAAGATGGAGGTCCACCGGATCGAGTACGACGGATTCGGCCATCGCCCGAACGTAGCACGGGATTTTGCGCCCGTACTCCGGCCACTGTTCAGGCTGCTGGTCATGGACGCTTTTGACGACGCGTACGACGTGATGGCCGGCGCAACGGACGTGATGGACGATGTGCGGGCCCTGGCCACCGAGGCCGTGCACGCCGGGCGGGACGACCTCGCCCGGCAGGGGCTGCACGCCCCGCCCATCGACCTGTCGACGACCTATCCGTCGTACGACAGTCGCGCCGAGGCTGCCCGGATCGACGCCTTCGCCGCGAACGGCGCCGTCTTGGAGGGACCGCCGGTCTACGGCCGGCTCGGCAATCCGACCGTCGCCCGGTTCGAGACGGCCCTTGCCCGGCTGGAAGGCACCGAGAGCGCGGTGGCGTTCGCGAGCGGCATGGCCGCGTTGAGTGCCGTGCTGCTCGTACGCAACGCGATGGGCCTGCGGCATGTCGTGGCCGTACGTCCCCTCTACGGGTGCAGCGACCACCTGCTCACGGCCGGGCTGCTCGGCACCGAGGTGACCTGGGTCGACCCGGCCGGCATCGCGGACGCGCTGCGGCCGGACACGGGTCTGGTGATGGTCGAGTCACCGGCCAACCCGACGCTCGCGGAACTCGATCTGCGGGCGATCGCGCACGCCTGCGGGACCGTGCCGTTGCTCGCGGACAACACCTTCGCCACACCGGTGCTCCAGCGGCCCGCCGAACAGGGGGCGCGACTCGTGCTGCACAGCGCCACCAAGTACCTGGGCGGACACGGTGACGTGATGGCCGGGGTGGTGGCCTGCGACGAGGAGTTCGCCCGCCGCCTGCGCCAGGTCCGGTTCGCGACCGGCGGTGTGCTGCACCCGCTCGCCGGTTATCTGCTGCTCCGCGGTCTGGCCACGCTGCCCGTACGCGTCCGTGCGGCGTCCGCGAACGCCGCGGAACTGGCCCGCCGCCTCGCCGCCGACCCGCGCGTCACCCGCGTTCACTATCCCCGGCTCGGCGGCGCCATGATCGCCTTCGAGGTCTCCGGCGACCCCCACGAAGTCATCGCCGGGGTCCGCCTCGTCACGCCCGCGGTCAGCCTCGGCAGCGTCGACACACTCATCCAGCACCCCGCCTCGATCAGCCACCGCATCGTCGACGCGGAGGACCGCCGCACATCCGGGGTCAGCGACCGGTTGCTGCGGCTGTCGGTGGGACTGGAGGACGTGGAGGATCTGTGGCGGGACCTGGAGCGGGCGTTGGGGCCGGGGCGGGGGAGTGGGCCGGCCCGGCGCGTTGCGCCCGGCCGGCCCAACCGCTCGGTGTCCACCGAGGGTTAGTCCGGGCTAGTCCCCTACGGGCTGCTCATGGTCGTACGGCAGTCGTGAACTCACCGGAGTCACGTCCAACCGCGCCGTGATGACCAGCGTGCCCTCCTCGATCTGGTAGTCGAGGGGAAGGCCGAGGCCCCGCATCGCAGCCACCATGCCCGTGTTGGACGACTGCGTGACGGCGTACACGCTGTCGCAGCCGGCCTCGGCGGCCATGGTCACCAGGCGGCCGAGCAGCTCGCTGCCTATGCCGCGCCGCTGCCACGCGTCCTCGACGAGCAGCGCGACTTCCGTCTCGTCGCCGTCCCAGAGGAGATGGCCGAGCCCGACGAGGCGACCCGAGGCGGTCTCCACGGCGAGCGTCCGCCCGAAGCGGGGGCTGAGGAGGTGGTTGAGGTAGCGGTCGGCGTCTCCGATCGGCCCGTGGTACCGCAGGCCGAGCGTGCGCTGAGAGCACCGCTCGTGCATGGCCTTCGCGGCATCGATGTCATGGGGGCCGGCGCGGCGCACGGTGATGGCGTTGCCCTGAGGCAGCGTCAGTACGTCCTGCCTGCGCGGCAGGCGCGGACCGAGCTGGGCGTCCAGCTCGACCAGCGCACGGGCCCGCGCGAACTCGGTGGGCGTGAACGGCAGATACGGCCGTTCCACGGTGATCACTCCGCCTTCGGGTGCGCGCAGCCGCATCAGGGTGTTCTCGGGCGCCCCTTCGGCATGAGCCAGAGCCCCCTCGACGGGCACCTCCATGTCCGCGCCGTCCACGCCCACGGCCCCGGCGGGCAGCGACCGGATGCTGCATCGGCCCAGCAACTGCCGCAAGGCCAGGGGCAGTTCGGCCGAGTCCAGCGCCGTGCGCGTCGCCAGGCCCAGGATGCGTGTGGGCGCGTCCACCAGGTCGTGCGCGTCGGCCCGCTCGATCCAGGTACCGGCACCACCGGCCTGCGCGACCGCGCGGGTGACCGCGTTCGCGTCCACCTCCGCGGGGGCCCGCAGCAGGAACTCGTCCACTGTGCCCTCTGCCAGGGGATGCGTCTGCAGGCTCAGGATGTCGACCCGCCGGCCCGCGAGTGCTGTGCACAGCGCGGCCAGCGAACCCGGCTCGTCCCGCACGGTGGTCCGCATCCGCCACAGGACGGCCTCCGGCAGGGCAGGGGCCGCCTCGGAGGGCCCGGCCTCCCGCACGTCGGCGGGCGGCCGGGCGCCGGTATCACCCTTCGGAGGGGCGTGATCGTGGGTGCGTCGCTCCCACCAGCTGCGGAGCAGCGCCACGGGGCCGCGGCTCCTGTGCTGTTCCGGACGGTCGTTCTTCGTACGTACTGCGTCAGTCATGTCTGAAGTCATGCAACCACTGTGCAGGAAGGGTGTTGCGTGATCACGAACGCTTTGTGACTGAGCGATTAAGACACTCTCTGTCCTATTTAGAACTATATTTGCTGGCTTACTGTCCGACCCGGCCCGGCTGGAGCACCTTCGTGTACAGCACGGTCCCGTCCTGCTCACGCAGTCGAACCGTCAGCTCCCCGCTGCCGCCGTCGATGTCGACCTCGCCGAAGAACTGGTAACCACCGGCGGGCGAGACATTCGCGACAGTGGGCGCCTTCACAAACACCCGCTCCGGACCGAACGTGTCGTCCAGGGCGTTCGCCGGGAAGGCACCCGCGTTCAGCGGGCCCGAGACGAACTCCCAGAACGGCTCGAAGTCGGTGAACGCGGCCCGCGACGGCTGGTAGTGCTGAGCCGAGGTGTAGTGCACGTCCGCCGTCAGCCACACCGTGCCCGTGATCCGCCGGTGCTTGATGAACCGCAGCAGCTCGGCGATCTGCAACTCGCGGCCGAGCGGCGTGCCAGGGTCGCCCTGGGCCACGGCCTCGATGTTCGGCTTGCCGTCCCCGGTGTCCGGTACGACCAGGCCGAGCGGCATGTCGGAGGCGATCACCTTCCACACCGCGCGCGACCGCGACAGCTCCCGCTTGAGCCATTCCAGTTGCTCGGCGCCGAGGATGCCCACCGGGTCGGTGGTCTGCGTACCGGGGGAGTTGGCGTTGCGGTACGTCCGCATGTCCAGCACGAACACGTCCAGCAGCGGACCGTGGCGCAGCACCCGGTGCACTCGGCCCTCCTTGGCGCCAGGCCGCAGGGTCGAGATCGGGAAGTACTCGCCGAACGCCTGCCGTGCCCGGGACGCCAGCAGGTCGACGTTCTTCTCCGTGTACCGGGTGTCGGTGAGGGTCTCGCCCGGATACCAGTTGTTGGTGACCTCGTGGTCGTCCCACTGGACGATCGACGGCACCTGCGCGTTGAACGCCTTGAGGTGCTCGTCCAGCAGGTTGTAGCGGAAGTTGCCGCGGAACTCGGCCAGGGTCTCGGCGACCTTGGACTTCTCCTCGGTGGTGATGTTCCGCCAGGTGCTGCCGTCGGGCAGGGACACGGTCGCGGATATCGGTCCGTCGGCGTATATCGTGTCGCCGCTGTGGAGGAAGAAGTCCGGGTCGAGCCCGGCCATCGCCTTGAAGATGGTGTAGCCGCCGAAGTCCGGGTTGATGCCCCATCCCTGGCCCGCCAGGTCGCCCGACCACAGGAAGCGCACCCCGTTGCGCCGTCCCAGGGGCGCCGTACGGAAGGTGCCGGTCACCGGCTCGCCGGTGCGGCGCGGGTCATCCGGGTCGGCGAGCAGGACGCGGTAGTGGATCTGCTCGCCCGCGGGCAGTCCGCGCAGCCGGGTGGCGCCGGTGAAGTCCGTGCCGGGACCCAGGAGGGGGCCGTGCCATCTGTGCGCCTTACGGAACGACTCGGTCGCCGAGGTCTCCACGACCATCCGCGCCGGCCGGTCCGAACGCACCCACACCAGGCCGGAGTGTGCGCTCACGTCGCCGCTCTGCACACCCCACCCGGCCTTCGGCCGCCCCGACAGTGTGAAGGCCGGCGCCACACCGACGGTGGCCGGCACAGCGAGCGCCGCCGACGCGGCGAGCGAACCCCGGAGAACGCTGCGGCGCGCGGGGAGCGGGCTCGACGGGCTGTCTGACATGGAACGCCTCCTGGGACGGGGTTGGACCACTGTGCAGGGCCACAACTACTGGTGCACCACAGCGCGCATCTGAACCACAAGTGAACAACTGCCGCGGCGACTTGGGAACCGCGGCGAAGAAGCGTCCACTAAACACCGACGGCCTCAGCCATCAGCCGCACCCCCTCCCTGATACGCGCCGGAGACACATGCGCATACCCCAACACCAGCCGCACCACCACCCCCTCCTCCCCGGCCGGCGTCTGCGCGTAATCGGTCAGAGGGCGGACCGCGACGCCGGCCGCGGTTGCCCGTGCCAGGAAGCGTGACGGCGGCCCGTACCGGAGGGGCATCGTGGCGATCGCGTGCAGCCCGGCCGCGATCCCGGACACCCCTGTGCCGGGAAAGTGCTCCTCCAGAGCACTCACAAGGACGTCGCGCCGTTCCTTGTACGCGCGTTGGCAGCGCCGCAGTTGCCGGTCGTAGTCGCCGCGCTCCATGAAGCGGGCGAGGAGCGCCTGGTCGACGACCGGATTGCCGAGATCCATTGTGCGCTTGCGCTCGACGATCTCCTCGGCCAGCGACGCCGGCACCAGCAGCCAGCCGAGCCGCAGCCCCGGCGCCAGCGACTTGCTGACGGACCCCGTGTACGCGACGTGCTCCGGATCGAGCCCCTGAAGGGCACCGACCGGCGCGCGGTCGTAGCGGAAGTCCCCGTCGTAGTCGTCCTCGACGACGAGCCCGTCCACGGAGTGCGCCCAGTCGAGGAGTTCGGCCCGACGCCGCGCGGAGTACGCGATCCCCGAGGGGAACTGGTGCGCGGGTGTCGTCACCACCACCCGTACGCCCGACTGCCGCAGCGGCCCCATGGCCAGCCCTTCGTCGTCCAGTGGCAGCGGTACGGTGCGGACGCCGGCCGAGGTGTACAGCGCGCCGTGCTCGGGTGTGCCGGGGTCCTCGACGCCAACGGCGCGTACCCCGCGCGCGTGCAGCACGAATCCGAGCAGCGTCGTCGCCTGCGCCACGCCCGAGACGACCAGCACCTGCTCCGGGTCCGCGACCACGCCCCGGCGCCGCGCCAGCAACTCCGCGAGGGCCGTACGCAGCCGGGGCAGCCCGCGCGGATCGGGATAACCCAGCGCGTGGTGCGGCAGTTCGGCCAGTACCCCGCGCTGAGCGGCTGCCCAGGCTGCGCGCGGGAAGAGCGACAGATCCGGGGTGCCGGGCAGGAAGTCGACGCGGGCACCGGGGGAGCGGGGCGCAAGATCACGCGCGCGGGGGTGGGCGGCCCGGACGGCGCCGCCCACCCATGTTCCGGCTCCCCGGTCGCTGCGCAGATAGCCCTCCGCGGTCAACTGCTCGTACGCCTCGGTGACCAGCCCCCGGGACACCCCGAGATCGGAGGCGAGTTCGCGGCTGGAGGGCAGCCGGGTGCCGGGCGCGAGCCGCCCCGAACGGACCGCCTCCCGCAACGCGGCCTGCAAGGACCGTCCTCGCGCGCGTGCCGGTGCCGAGGCGGCCGGCAGAAGCAGCTCCCATGCGGCGGCCCAGGCCGCCGATCCGGACGTATCTGATGATCCGGACGTGCCTGATGATCCGGACGTGCCCGAATCTGGTCCCGGCGTACCCGGAGGACGACCCGCATTGGTCCCCGATGGCGTCATGAAAGTGGACCTTAAACCGGACCAGTGGGGTCCATAGCGTCGCCTCCATGAACGCCACCACCCGCGGCTCCCTGCTCGCCGCCCTGGCCGGCCTCCTCGTAGGAGGCTCCTTCACCGCCAACAGCGTCCTCGGCGAATACCCATACGCGGGCGGCCAGTTCCTGCGCTACGGCCTCGCCTGTCTGCTGCTCCTGCCCCTGGTCGGCGGCGGCACAGCGCGCCTGCGCGGGCTGACCGCACGGCAGTGGATACGGCTCGCGCTGCTCGCGGCCGTCGGCATGGTCGGCTTCAACCTGGCCGTGCTCGCCGCCGAACGCTCCGCGGAACCGGCGGTCCCAGGAGTCTTCGTGGGCTGCGCCCCGGTGGTCGTGGCCGTACTCATGCCTCTCCTGGATGGCCGTGGGCCCCAACGCTCCGTTCTGTGCGGCGCGTTGCTCGTGGCGTTCGGCGCCTTCACCGTCCAGGGCTGGGGACACACCGACGGCGCGGGAATCGCCTTTTCCGTGTGCGCGCTCGTCGGCGAAGTCGGCTTCGCGGTCCTCGCCGTGCCCGTGCTGCGACCGCTCGGTCCACGGCTGCTGGCCGCCACGGTGTGCGGTCTCGCGGCGGTCGAGTCGGCGCTGGCCGGACTGATCGTCGAGGGCCGCGCGTGGCTGCGTACGCCCGACACCATCGAACTCGCCGCGCTGCTGTGGCAGGCGGTGATCGTCACGGTCATCGGCTTCGTCTGCTGGTACATGGGCATGCAGCGCATCGGCGCGGAGCGCGCCACTCTCTTCTCCGGCCTCATCCCCGTCGCCGCCGCCTTCACCGCACCGCTCGTCGGCACGGGTTCCTACGGTCCGGCCCAGGCCGTGGGCAGTGCCCTGGTGGGTGCCGGAGTCGCCCTGGGGTCGGGGGCGTTGAGGCGTCGGGCGCGGAGGCCGGCGGCTGCAGTGTCAGCGGCTGCCGTCGAGGATGACGCGGGCGACGAGCGCCGGGTCGTCGTTCATCGGGACGTGTCCGCATCCGGGCAGCCGCACCAGCCGGGCACGCGGGATGACGTACTTGGCGCGGACCCCCTGGCGCCGCACCAGAAGCCGGTCCCGGGTTCCCCACGCCACCGTGACGGGCAGCCCCGGGATGTCCTCGGTGAACTGGACGGAAGTGCCGGCCCGGAGCGTCTCGGCGAATCCCGCGGCATGGGCCAGCGCGAGCGTCTCGGCGACGACCGCCTCGGGTGAACGCCGGCCGGGGCGGGCGTAGATGGTGCTCGTCAGCACGGCGCGCCCCGCCGGCGTGCGCGACAGCCGCTCCACCACCGGCAACGGCATACGGATCGCCGTCTGCCGCATCGCCTGCAGGACCCCGAAGGCGTACCGCCGCTCGAGAGGCGACCAGAAGCCCGCGGGCGACAGCGCCGTCACGGAACGTACGAGCTGCTCGCGGCCCAGCTCCAGGGCCAGCAGCCCGCCCAGCGAGTTGCCCGCCACATGCGGCCGCTCGATCTCCAGCGCCTGGCACAGCGCGCCGAGCGCGGCGTTCATCGTCGGCAGATCGTGGGCGAGCCCTTCGGCCAGTGGGGAGGACTCGCCGAAGCCGGGAAGATCCACCGCGATCACATCGCGCTCGACGGCCAGGATGTCGATGACCGGGTCCCAGGCCTGCCGGTGGTGGCCGATCCCGTGCAGCAGCAGAAGCGGCTCGCCACTGCCCACGCGCGTGTACGCGAGGGTCACGGGCAGCGGGCCGAGCGGAGAGGGGACGGAGAAGGTCACGGACCGCGGGCCGGGCGAGGACGAGGACGAGAACGAGGAAGGGACGGGGCGGCTGACCGGGGCGGACATGGAACTGCTCCTCGTCTGGGGACAGGGCGGACGCACGCAGGGCTGGCCTGCACACCCCCTACTCCTAGACAGTTTGTCAGCAACCGCTACCCGCCGGTAGTCCCCAGGCGATGCCAACCTGCCGGCCGGCCGTACGCCGCTCAACGTGTCCGGCGTGCCCCCGGGCTGACTTCCGCGTCGCCTGGACACGTTCCGAGTCGTCGGATGGGATGGTGCCGTGGCTACCGACACCGCGACCGAGGTCTTTGAAGAGCACCGTCCCGTCCTGATGGGCGTCGCCTACCGCATGCTCGGCCGGGTGGCCGACGCGGAGGACGTCGTCCAGGAGGCATGGCTGCGCTGGTCCGGCGCCGACCACGCCGAGGTGCGCGAACCGCGCGCCTACCTCGTACGCATCACCACCCGGCTCGCCATCGACCGGCTGCGCCAGATCCAGTCGCGCAACGAGGCCTACGTAGGGCCATGGCTGCCCGAGCCGTACGCCACCGACTTCGCCGACACCGTCCCGGACGCGGCCGAGCGGGCCGTGCTCGCCGACTCCGTCTCGCTCGCCGTCCTCGTCGTCCTGGAGTCCCTGTCACCCCTGGAACGCGCGGTGTTCGTCCTCCGCGAGGCCTTCGGATTTCCGTACTCCGACATCGCCACGACCCTCGACCGCAGCGAGCCCGCGGTGCGCCAGCTCGCCGGGCGGGCCCGCAAGCACGTCGACGAGAGGCGCACGCGCTACGAGGTCGACCCCGCGCTGCAACGCGAACTCACCGAACGGTTCATCGCCGCGGCGACCGAGGGCGACCTGGAAGGGCTGCTGACCCTGCTGGCCCCGGACGTACGCCTGGTCGGCGACAGCGGCGGCCGGGCCAAGGCGCCGGTCCGCGCGATCGAGTCCGCCGACAAGGTGAGCCGCTTCGTCATCGGCGCCGCCAAGCACGGCGGTGGCATTGAGGACGCGTCGTTCCGCGTCGTGGAACTCAACGGTGGCCCAGCGCTGCTCGTCCTGTCCGCGGGCAAGCCCGACAGCGTCTTCCAGCTGGACGTCGCCGACGGCCGGATCCAGTGCATCTACATCGTGCGCAACCCGGAGAAGCTGCAGTCGCTGGCCGACGTCTGAACGGCATGTGTCCAGGATTGGTCTTGACCAAGGGTGGGGGCCGTCTTATGGTCGCAGGAGTTAGTGCAAGAACCTTTAATAAACAAGGGCGTTGAAAGCCGCCGGGGCACGGCGATCGCGGAGGACACGGTGGGGACCACGCAGTTGGATACGGTGCCGGAGCCCAAGTACTGGCACCTGCGGACCGTACTGAGTGAGGCGCTGGACTCCGAGTTCTCGGTGGGCGAGATCCTGCCCAACGAACGTGATCTTGCCGCGCGGTTCGGAGTCGCCAGGGCCACGCTCCGCCAGGCCCTGGAGCAGCTCGAACTCGAAGGCCGGCTCCAGCGCCGCCGCGGTGTCGGCACGACCGTGGCTCCGCCGCGCATGGGCGTGGCCGTGGGCTCCGAGCAGCACGCCTGGCCGGGCGCGACCGGTGACGCATGGCAGCCCGTGGACTGCACGGTGGCGGTTCCCCCCACGGCGGCGGCCGACATCCTGGAGACCGGCCCCGAGGAGCAGGTGCACACGGTACGCCGCTCCCGCGTGACGCACGGCCAGCCCGTAGCCGCCGAACTGCTCTACCTTCCGGTGTCGTCGGTTCCCGACCTCTCGGCCATCGACGCGCCCTCGGGAGCGGCACGCGCGCGTGCCGTGCTCCGCGAACTCCAGCGCCTGGTCCTGGAGGGCCGGGACAGCGCTGTAGAACTCGGCTCGGCCCGCGCGGACGACGCCAAGGAACTCGACCGCCTCCCCGGCGCCCCCGTCCTCGTCGTCACCACCCGCTTCTACGCCGAGGGCCGGACCGCGGCGGCCTCGATCGCCACGTACCGGGCCGACACATGCCGCTTGACGTTCGGCGACACGGGCGGGGTAGAGATCCACCATGATCCGGAGCGGCGGGCGTCCTGAAGCAATTGCAGCCCGTCGGGGGGACCTCCCAACGGTAGCTGGGGGAGGGTAGGGCCGACGGGGGCGAAACAACCCCGCCGACACCTCACCGCCGTGCCGTAACCGTCCCCTCCACTGCGAACAACTGCTCCTCCACATGATCGAGAGCTAGCCGCAAAGCCCCCATCACCACGGCCGCCTCGCCCAGGACCGAGAGCGCCACCCGAGGCGGCCGCAGACAGTAGCGCGACAACTCCTTGCGCAGCGGCTCCAGCACGCCATCGATCCCCGCCGCCCAGCCCCCGATCACGACAAGCTCCGGGTCAAGGGCCAGCACCAGCGCCGCCACATCGTGCACCAGCCGCTGAATGAACCGCTCAACGGCCGCCCGAGCCCGCTGATCACCCTCGCGTGCCTGCGCGAAGACCCCTGCGACCGCCTGCTCGTCAAGCGGATGCAACGGCTTGCCGGTCGTGGACAGCAATGTCTCCGGAGTCGCCTCGCGTCCCAGCAGATGCAGTGCACCGATCTCCCCGGCCGCACCCCCGTACCCCCGGTGCAGCCGCCCGCCGATCAACGATCCGGCCCCCGGACTCAGCCCGGCCAGCACGAACACCATGTCGTCGGACTCTGTGCCCGCCCCCTTCCAGTGCTCGGCGACCGCCGCGGCGTTGGCGTCGTTCTCCACCAGCACCGGACACTTGAAGGAGCGACGCAACCGCTCGCCCAGATGCAGGCCCGTCCACTCCGGCAGAGCCGCGCCCAGCCGTACGGTGCCGTCCGCCTCGATGATGCCGGGCGTACCCACGCCGACGGCCCGCAGGGAACCGCGCGCGACGCCCGCGTCGCGCAGCAGCTCGGCGACGGCGGTACGCAGCCGCTCGAGCCGCTCGTCCGCCGACGCCGCCTCGGAAACGTCCTTGGCCGTCGTACCCAGGGGCCTGCCGTCCAGGTCCGCGAGGATCGCGGCCACCCGGTGCGAACCGATTTCCAGTCCCAGCAGATGACCCGCCTCCGCCCGGAACCGGTACCTCCGCGCGGGCCGCCCCTGACGCCGCGCGGCGCCCTCCTCGGCCGCGGCCTCGACAACGAGGCCGCCCGCGACGAGCCCTTCGACGACACCCTCGACGGTGGGCCGGGACAGTCCGGTCACCCGGGTGATCTCGGTGAGAGTCGCGAAGTCCGTGGCCCGCAGCGCGTGCAGCACCACCGCGGAGTTGATCCTCCGCAGCAGAGAGGGATCCCCGCCGGTCAGCTGCCCCAACGTACGTCCTCCCAGCTCGTGCGCGTGTTGGCCGGATCGTACTCGCCGCGGCTGACCCCGGCGAGTGCCTGCCACCAGGCCCGTGCCGGGAGCCCTGGATCAACCGGGTGCCACGAACCCCGACTCGTACGCCGCGATCACCGCCTGTGTCCGGTCCCGCGCCCCCAACTTCGCCAGTACGGCGCTGACATGGGACTTCACCGTCTCGGTGCCGACCACCAGCCGCTCGGCGATCTCCGCGTTCGACAACCCGCGGGTCATCAGCCGCAGCACCTCCGCCTCGCGCTCGGTCAGCGAGGCCTGCTCCAGCGCCGCCCGGGCCGCGGGATTCCCGCCTCCATCCCCGTACTCGGCGGCCAGCTGCCGCACCGACGCGGGGAACAGCAGCGACTCGCCCTCGGCGACCAGCCGCACCGCGTGCACGATCTCCGCCGGCCGCGCCCGCTTCAGCAGGAAACCGTCGGCGCCCGCGCGCAGCGCCTCGTACACGTACTCGTCGTTCTCGAAGGTCGTCACCACGAGGATCTTCGGCGGCCGGTCCACCGTCCGCAGCACAGCTCGCGTGGCCTCGATGCCGTCCATGAGCGGCATACGCACGTCCATGGCGACGACGTCCGGACACAGCTGCCGCACCAGAGGGATCACGGCAGCGCCGTCGGCGGCCTCACCGACCACCTCGATGTCGGGCTGTGCCGACAGCACGGCACGCAGTCCCGCTCGTACGAGAGGTTCGTCGTCGACGAGCAGAACGGTGACCGGCATCCGGCCAGCGTAGATCAGCGCAGCGGCAGCTCGGCGTGCACCTGCCAGTCGCCGTCGTCCGGGCCGGTCCGCGCGTCGCCGCCGAGCAGCGCCGCACGCTCCCGTATGCCCCGCAAGCCGCTGCCGCCGCGCCCGGATATCTCCGCCGTCAACGGATTGCGCACCTCCAGAGACAGGGCTTGTTCCTCGACGGCGATCCGAACCCGGACGGGCACCGCCCCAGCGTGCCGCAGCACATTGGTGAGCGACTCCTGGAGGATGCGATAGCCCTCGCGCGAGACCGGGCCTGGAACCGTCTCCAAGCGCCCCGTCACCTCGGCGTCGACCTTCGCCCCGGAGGCGCGCGCCGACTCCAGGAGCCGGTCGGCCTCCGCCAGCGTCGGGCGGCTGCTCGCCGGCCGATCCGACTCGCGCAGCACGCCGAGCACCCGCTCCAGGTCCTCGAGGGCGGCTCGGCCCGTGTCCTCGATGGCGCCGAGGGCCCGGTCGGTGAACGCGGGGTCGCCCGCCGCCCGTGCGGCACCCGCCTGTACCACGGCCACGGTCAACGCGTGGCCGATCGAGTCGTGCAGCTCGCGGGCGATGCGCGTGCGCTCCAGAAGCCGTTCGGTGCGCTCCTCCAGGGCGGCGACCCGCTCGGCCGCGGACGGTCCGAGGAGACGGCGCGCGATGGCTGTGATCAGCTCGCCGAGACCGACCACGGCCGTGTAGAGGACGATCAGCGGCAACGGAACGAGCAGCGCGTACGCCCAGTGGGACCCCGAAACCGGCAGGAGCGGATTGTCGTCGGGTACATAACCGAACGAGAGCCGGGCCAGGTCCACGGCGAGGACCGGCAGCCAGACAGTGATCCCCATCGCCACCACGCCGAGGGCCATGCGTGCCTCCAGCCACACCACCGTCCGCAGCCGGTCCCGCCACGTGGCCGACGGCGCGACCGTGATCGCCGCGTCCGGGGCGCCCCGCTCGCCCGGTGTCAGCAGTAACTGTGCCTGCACACCCTCGCCCAGGCGCACGGCCGGGATCAGCCCCAGCGGAAGAAGCAACACCGCGGGCACCCACGGCTTGGACATGTCGATGAACAGCCACACGCTGACGAACAGCATGGGAACCCACAGATGCAGCAGGCGGGTGTACGTCGTCCCGCGGATCAGCGGGCGCAGCAGGCGGGCCATCCCGTCATGGTGGCAGCCGCCACTGACAACGAGCCTCCCCCGAGCGGGGGAGACGCTCTCCACGGGTGGGGGAGGCCCGGACCCCGGCCCGACCGCCAGCCTTGAGCCATGACCAGCATCGACGTCCAAGACCTCACCAAGGAGTACGGCGCCACACGCGCCGTGGACCAGCTGACCTTCAGCGTCGCGCCGGGCCGGGTCACCGGCTTCCTCGGCCCCAACGGCGCCGGGAAGTCCACCACCATGCGGCTCGTGCTCGGCCTGGACCGGCCGACGTCCGGCACCGCCACGATCGGCGGCCGCGCCTACGCGACGCTCGACGAGCCGCTCCGCCACGTCGGTGCCCTGCTCGACGCGCAGGCCGCGCACGGCGCGCGCGCCGCACGGGACCATCTGCGCGTGCTCGCAGCGAGCAACCGCCTCCCGGAGCGCCGCGCGGACGAGGTCCTGGAAGAAGCGGGGCTCGGCTCGGTCGCCCGCCGCCGCGTCAGGACGTACTCACTCGGCATGCGTCAGCGCCTTGGCATCGCCGCCGCGCTCCTGGGCGACCCGCCCGTGGTCCTGCTCGATGAGCCGTCGAACGGGCTCGACCCCGAAGGCATCATCTGGATCCGGGAGTTGATGCGCCGACTCGCCCGCGAGGGCCGCACCGTGCTCGTCTCCAGCCATCTGATGAACGAGACCGCGTCCTTCGCCGACCACCTCGTCGTCCTGGGCCGCGGGCGCCTGCTCGCCGACATGCCGATGCGGGAGTTCATCGACGCGCGCGTGCAGCCACGCGTACGCGTGCGCACCACCGACGGTGCGGCACTTCGGGAACTGCTCGCCCGGCACGGATACGACGCCGTGGAGGGTGAGGACGAACGGTGGATCGTGCACCACGCGCGCGTGGACGACATCGGCCGCCTCACCTCGGGCACGGGCGTGCCCATCCTGGAGCTCGCGGCAGAGGAGGGCACGTTGGAGCAGGCGTACCTCGATCTGACCGCCACGGAGGCCGAGTTCACCGCCCAGTCCCCGACGCACCCGCAGGAGGCCTGACCATGCCGTTCGCACCCGTACTCCACTCCGAGTGGCTCAAGATCCGTACGCTGCGGTCCCTCCTCACCGGACTGGCCGCCGTCGTAGTCGTCACCGCGGCCTTCTCCGCGATCGCCGGGCTCGACGCCTCCTCGGACGAGGACTTCGACCCCTTGTTCTCGGCGTTCTTCGGCGTCAGTTTCGGGCAGATCGCGGCGATCACGTTCGGCGCGCAGGCCGTCTCGTCGGAGTTCCAGGGCGGTGCGCTGCGAGTCTCACTGGCCGCGGTGCCCCATCGGGGGCGGTGGTTCGCGGCCAAGGCGGTCGCTGTCGGCGTACCGGCCCTGGCCGTCGGGCTGGTCACCGGGCTCGTGAGCCTGGCCGTGGGAAAGGCAGTCCTCGGCGACCAGGGGAGTGGCCTGAGCTGGGGCGATGGACTGCGGGGTGTCGTCGGTTGCGGGCTCTACCTCGCGCTGATGGCCCTCTTCGCGGCCGGCCTGACCGCGCTGCTGCGCAGCGGAGTCGCCACCCTGAGCATCCTGATCCCGTTCCTGCTCATCGTGTCGTTCGTCGTCGGGGGAGTGTCCGGCGGAGTTGCCGACTTCCTGCCGGACAAGGCCGGCCAGGTCGTTCTCCACGAGACGTCCGGCGGCGCGCTCGGCCCTTGGAGCGGGCTGGCGGTGACCGCGCTGTGGGCCGCGGCCGCGCTGGCGGCAGGGGCGTGGAGCGTACGGCGCAGGGACGCGTGACCAGCGGCGGCTTGTGGCTGACGGGGCGCCAATTGTCAGTGGGGACCGGTTTACTGGACCTCATGCACACTGCCCGGCACATCGCCCTGATCGACGAGCTGTGCTTCCGCCCCTTTCCCGTGGAGCACGGCCGGTCTCACGTCGTCGAGTTAGAGCGCAGCCACGGGCTGCGGGGCGGTGACCCAGCGGAGCGCGCGGTGACGGTCGGCCAGTACGAGAAGTACCGGGACACCATCTACGAACGCCTCGCACCACGCTGGGGGCAGACCGACTCCTGGAACCTGCAGACCGTCCTCCTGCGCACCGAGCGAGAGGAGATACCCGAGCCGTGGGCCTCGCTCAGCGCACGCGCACGCGTGGCCTACCTGTGGGAGGCGGAGGGGACCGGCCGCTGGGTCGCCGTGGCCGTCGCCGACCGGGACGAGACGGACGAAGTCCAACTCCTGGCGGTCGTCACGGAGACGCACCCGGTATGACCCGTCAGGCCTCCGCCGCCGCCCGCAGGCGCCCGAACTCCTCCGCCATCGTCTGCGCGGTCCAGTGCGCGTTGAGCCCGCTCGGATTGGGCAGCACCCACACACGGGTGTCACCGATCGTCCGCTCCTGCGGCCCCACTTGAGCCCTGCGGTCGTCGAAGGCCGCCCGATACGCGGTGACGCCCACCACCGCAAGCCAGCGCGGACGCAGACGCGCCACCTTCAGACTCAGCAGCTGCCCGCCTTGCCGGTACTCCTCCGCGCTCAGCTCGTCGGCGCGCGCCGACGCCCGCGCCACCACGTTCGTGATGCCGAGCCCGTACGAGAGCAACTCGCCCTGTTCCGAAGGCTTCAGCAGCCGGGGTGTGAAGCCGGAGAGGTGCAGGACCGGCCAGAAGCGGTTGCCCGGGCGGGCGAAATGGTGGCCCGTCGCGGCCGTCATGAGGCCGGGGTTGATGCCGCAGAACAGAACGCGGAGGCCCTCCGCGACGACATCCGGCACAAGCCGGTCGCGGGCGGCCTCCAGGTCCGCAGAGGTGAAGCGGGTCAGAGGATCGCTCCAGGCGTGTAACCCGCCGCCTCCGGGTGCTGCTTGACGATCTCCTCGATCCGGCCGACGACGGCGGAAACCTGGTCGGCGGCGGCACCCGTGAAGGACAGCTTGTCGGCCATCAGCGCGTCGAGGTCCGCACGGTCCAGCGGAAGGCGGCCGTCGGCGGCCAGCTTGTCGAGCAGTTCGTTGCGCTCGGCGCCCTGTTCGCGCATCGCGAGAGCGGAGGCGACGGCGTTCTCCTTGATGGCCTCGTGGGCGACCTCGCGGCCGACGCCGGCGCGTACGGCGCCCATCAGGACCTTCGTCGTCGCGAGGAACGGCAGATAGCGGTCCAGCTCGCGCGCGACGACCGCGGGGAAGGCGCCGAACTCGTCGAGCACGGTGAGGAACGTCTCCAGCAGGCCGTCCAGCGCGAAGAAGGCGTCGGGCAGCGCGACGCGGCGTACGACCGAGCAGGAGACGTCGCCCTCGTTCCACTGGTCGCCCGCGAGTTCGCCGGTCATCGAGGCGTATCCGCGCAGGATGACCATCAGGCCGTTGACGCGCTCGCAGGAGCGGGTGTTCATCTTGTGCGGCATAGCCGAGGAGCCGACCTGACCGGGCTTGAAGCCCTCGGTCACCAGCTCGTGCCCGGCCATCAGGCGGATCGTCTTCGCGAGCGAGGACGGGGCCGCGGCCAGCTGCACCAGGGCGGTGACGACCTCGTAGTCGAGCGAGCGCGGGTAGACCTGGCCGACGGAGGTGAAGGCCTGCGAGAAGCCGAGGTGCCCGGCGATGCGCTGCTCCAGCTCGGCGAGCTTCGCCGCGTCGCCGCCGAGGAGGTCGAGCATGTCCTGGGCCGTGCCCACCGGGCCTTTGATGCCGCGCAACGGGTAACGGGCGAGCAGCTCCTCGACCCGGCCGTACGCGACGAGCAGCTCGTCGGCGGCGGTCGCGAAGCGCTTGCCGAGGGTGGTGGCCTGCGCGGCGACGTTGTGCGAGCGGCCCGCCATGACCAGCTCGCCGTACTCACCGGCCAGCTTCCCGAGCCGTGCCAGGACCGCCACCGTACGGTCGCGCATCAGCTCCAGCGAGAGCCGTACCTGGAGCTGCTCGACGTTCTCCGTGAGGTCACGCGAGGTCATGCCCTTGTGGACGTGCTCGTGCCCGGCGAGGTCGTTGAACTCCTCGATCCGCGCCTTCACATCGTGCCGCGTGACCTTCTCGCGCTCGGCGATCGAGGCCAGGTCGACCTGGTCGAGAACACGCTCGTAGTCGGCGAGGGCGGCGTCCGGCACCTCGATCCCCAGATCCCTCTGGGCCCGCAGCACAGCGAGCCAGAGCTGACGCTCCAGCTTCACCTTCTGCTCGGGGGACCACAGGACGGCGAGCTCGGCGGAGGCGTAGCGGCCGGCGAGGACGTTCGGGATACGGGGCTTTGCGGGCGCGGGAGTCACGTGGCCTGATTCTACTGGCGGTTCCCGCAGGCCAGCGCCACGGGGTTGTTCGTCGGAAGCTACAAGCGTGGTCCGAGGCCACTCAGGACGCGTCGGCGAGCTCCGCCAGGATGTCGGCGTGGCACAGCTCCGGTCGGCACCAGCAGGCCAGCGTCTTGTCGCGCAGTTCGGGCACCAGGTCGAGGAGGTCGGGGCGTTCGAGGAGGTACGCCCGGTACTTGGCCATGACCTCGGCACGGGTGCCGTCGTGCTTCTTCTTGGCTGTGTCGGGGACGAACGGGTTGTTGAGCGGGTGTTCGGGAAGGTCCCAGCCGCCCCTGGTCCAGCGGCGGCCGACGTAGACGAGGTCCGCGGGGGCCTTCTCCAGCCGGGGCCCGTATTCCTGGATATGGCCCTTGAGGTTGATCACGGTGGTGGTCACGCGAGGCTCCCTTCGCGCCGCCGGCGACGCCTCCGATCATCCGACGCGCAGGCGACCCGCGCCACCGCCACTTCGTACGCCTGCGCCGCCACCCGGTCGTACGCCCCTGGCAGCGGCCCTTCGTGCCCCTACGCCGCCGGTCCGTCGAACGGCAGCAATTCGGGCCTCTTTGCCGGTCGGCCGTCGCCCGAGGAGCGCCCCGTAAGCCGCCGTCCGATCCACGGCAGCAGGTACTGCCGGGCGAACCGGACGTCGGCGGTCCGGCGGGCGGCCCAACCCGGCGGTGCGCTCGTGGGCATCGGGGTGCGCCACTCGGCGTCCTGCGCCTCGTGGCCGAGTGTCTGCCACACCGCCTCCGCGACGCGGCGGTGTCCCTCGGCCGTCAGGTGCAGCCGGTCCACGTCCCACATACGGGGGTCGGCGAGTGAAGGGGCGCCGTAGAGGTCGACCACGAGTGCGCCGTGCCGGGCCGCGAGGTCGTCCACGCAGGCGAACAGCTCCTCCATGCGCGGACGGAACCGTTCCAGCACCGGGCCCTGGCGTCCGGGGCTGCGCATCAGCACGAGCTGCTTGCAGGACGGGGCGAGCCGCTCGACGGCCTCCTCCAGGAGCCCGCGTACCCGGCCCATGTCGCACTTGGGTCGCAGCGTGTCGTTCAGCCCGCCCACCAGCGTGATCAGGTCCGGCTGCATGGCCGCCGCCACGCCCACCTGGTCGGCCACGATCTGCCCGATCAGCTTGCCGCGCACGGCGAGATTGGCGTACCGGAAGCCCGGCGTCCGAGCGGCCAACCGGCCGGCCAGCAGGTCGGCCCAGCCGCGATACGAGCCGTCGGGCAACCGGTCCGACATGCCCTCGGTGAAGGAGTCGCCGACGGCGACAAAACTGGTGTAGGTGGCATTCGTCTCCATGGCGGAAGCGATGGTATCCGGTGCACATACCGATCGGTCGGCCGCCTACCGGAACCTTCGGCTCCCGGCGGTCCGGCCATTCACCGGAACCTTCGGCTCCCGGCGGTCAGCCGATGGCGGCTCCACCACGGCCATGCCTGCCGGCCGTGCACCAGGCACCCGCCAGTTCGCCGGCCACCGGCCAACCGGCGAGGTCCGTCGGCCACCGGCACCCGCCGGCCAGCCGCCACCGGCACCGCCGGTAAGCCGATCACCTGCCCCACTCCGGCCCCGACCCCTCATGGCCGTGGGCCCGCCAACTCGCACGTCACGCCGGCCGCCCGAACAACTCCCGCAGCACGTCCTCCATCGTGACCACCCCCGCCAGCAGCCCGTCCCCGCCGATCACCGCCGCCAGATGCGTACGACTGCGCCGCATCGCCGTGAGCACGTCGTCCAGCGGCGTCCTCTCCCGGACGCGTGCGATCGAGCGCATGTCCGTGACCCGGAACGGGAGATCGCGCGGCATGGCGTCCAGCGCGTCCTTCACGTGGAGGTAGCCGACGATGCGGCGACCGTCGTCCACGACGGGGAAGCGGGAGAAGCCGGACTCCGCCGACAGGGCCTCCAACTGTTCGGGCGTGACGCCCACGCGCGCGTAGACGACGCGTACCAGCGGGAGGACGACGTCCCGCACAGGGCGGCGGCCCAGCTCCAGGGCGTCGTGCAGCCGTTCTTGGGCCCGGTCGTCGATCAGGCCCGCGGCGCTGGAGTCCTGGACGAGGCGGGCGAGCTCGTCGTCCGAGAACGTGGCGGTCACCTCGTCCCGCGCTTCCACGCGCATCAGCTTCAGCAGGCCGTTCGCGAAGGCGTTGATGGTGAAGATCACCGGTCGCAGCGCCCGGGAGAGTGCGACCAGCGGCGGGCCGAGCAGCAGTGCCGTGCTCACCGGTTCGGCGAGCGCGATGTTCTTCGGCACCATCTCGCCGAGGAGCATGTGCAGATACGTCGCCAGGGCCAGCGCGATCACGAACGAGATCACGTGCCCCGCGCCCTCCGGCACGCCCACCGCGTGGAACACCGGCTCCAGGAGATGCTCGATCGCGGGCTCCGCGACCACACCCAGGACCAGCGTGCACAGCGTGATGCCGAGCTGCGCGGCGGCCATCAGCGCGGAGACGTGCTGCAAACCCCACAGCACGCTCCGCGCCCGCCGGTCGCCCTGTTCGGCGTAAGGCTCGATCTGGCTGCGGCGTACGGAGATCAGCGCGAACTCGGCGCCCACGAAGAAGGCGTTCACGACGAGCGTCGCCAGACCGATCAGCAGCTGTACGGCGGTCACAGCGTCCCCTCCTCCTCGATGAGCGGCAGCGGAGCGTGCAGCAGCACCCGCGCGGCCCGGTGCCCCGACGCGTCCGTCACCTCGAGCCGCCAGCCGACGACGTCCACCGTGTCGCCGACGGCGGGAATGTGGCCGAGTTCGGACGCGACGAGCCCGGCCAGCGTCTCGTACGGCCCCTCGGGCACCCGCAGCCCGACCCGCGCGAGCTGGTCGGTGCGGGCCGCGCCGTCGGCGGAGTACAGCACCCGGCCGTCGTCGTCCTTGCCGGCCTGGGCCAGGTCGGGCACTTCGTGCGGATCGTGCTCGTCCCGCACCTCGCCGACGACCTCCTCGACGATGTCCTCCAGGGTGGCGACCCCGGCGGTGCCGCCGTACTCGTCGATGACGACGGCCATCGTCCGCTTCCCGGACATCCGGTCCAGGAGCCGGTCGACGGTCAGTGACTCTGGTACGAGAAGGGGTTCGCGCATCAGCTGCGCGACGGAGCTGCGGCTACGGCGCTCGGCGGGCACCGCCAGTACGTCCTTGATGTGCGCGACACCCACGACCGAGTCGAGGTTGCCGCGGTAGACGGGGAAGCGCGAAAGGCCCGTCGCGCGCGTCGCGTTCGCCACGTCCTCGCAGGTCGCCTGCACATCCAGGGCGATGACCTGTACGCGCGGCGTCATCACGTTCTCCGCGGTCAGGTCGGCGAGGTTCAGCGTGCGGACGAACAGCTCGGCCGTGTCCGCCTCCAGCGCGCCCTCCTTCGCGGAGTGCCGGGCCAGGGCCATCAACTCCTGCGGCCCACGGGCCGAGGCCAACTCCTCGGTGGGCTCGACACCGAAGCGGCGTACGACACGATTCGCGGTGTTGTTGAGATGGGTGATGAACGGCCGGAACAGCGTGCTGAACCAGCGCTGCGGCGTCGCCACCTTCTTGGCCACCGACAGCGGCGAGGAGATCGCCCAGTTCTTGGGCACGAGCTCGCCGACGACCATCAGGAACACCGTCGACAGCGCCGTACCGATGACCAGCGCGGTCGAAGAGGCCACCGACGGGCCCATGCCGACCGCCTCCAGCGGGCCGGCGATCAGCTTGGCGATGGACGGCTCGGCGAGCATGCCGACGATCAAGTTGGTGACGGTGATGCCGAGTTGCGCGCCGGACAGCTGGAAGGTCAGATTCCGTACGGCCTTGAGGGCGCCCGAGGCGCCGACCTCGCCGCGCTCGACGGCCCGCTCCAGCTCGCTGCGCTCGACCGTGGTCAGCGAGAACTCCGCCGCGACGAAGGCGCCGCAGGCCAGGGAGAGAAGAACGGCCACCGCGAGGAGGAGCACTTCGGTCATCGGGTCACCTCCGTCCCATGGTCGGACAGAGGAGTGGGGATCGCATGATGCCCGCACGGCGCGAGACCGCGCGGGCTGCCGGGACTGGGAGGCTCGCCCATGGGCGGACGCTCACACCTTTCCTACGAAGAAGAACCAGATCCTCATATAGTAAAGGGTCAGCAAAGTCGCCCGTACGCCGGTCACGCGCCGAGCGGCTTCACCCACCGCCGCCAATGCTCCTCGGGTGTGTACCCTGCCGCCCGCCACGCATGTTGCGCGGTCTCGTTGCGCTGCAGCACCATCGCGTCCCCTCGCCGCCCACCGAGCCGTACGAACCGCTCCTCCGCGGCGGCGAGCAGCGCCGAGCCGATGCCGAGGCGGCGGCGGTCCGGATGCACCGCGAGCCGGTACAGATGGCAGCGCCAGCCGTCGAAGCCGGCGATGACCGTGCCCACCAGCTCGCTCTCGTTCCCCCACTCTCGACTTCGCTCGAGCGGGGGGACCCCCATGGCGAGGATGAGGGCCTCGGCATCACGGGCGACGAGCCGCTCCACGCCCTCCCGGTCGTCACTGATGCTCGTGCCCTCGGCGGCCACCTTCCAGAAGGCGAGGACGGCGTCGAGGTCGGAGAGGGTGGCACAGCGGATGTGAAGATCGCTCATGGGGCGAGCCAAGCAGAGCGCCGGCCTGTCTGGCGAACGGTTTCCGTGCCGAGGGCGCTGAGGGGGCGCAAAGCCCCGGGGCCCTGGCCCGTCTGCCGGTCAACCGTCGTGACGTCCCGTGCCTGCGCCGGTGAGAACGCGGATCTCCGTCTTCGTGTAGTCGGCCCCGCCCGGCTGGCGCCGGTCGAGTACCGAGCCGGCCCAGGCGAGGAGGAATCCCACGGGTATGGAGATGAGACCGGGGTTCCGCAAGGGGAACAACGCGAAGTCCATGTCCGGCAGCAGCGCGGTCGGGTTCCCCGAGACCGCCCGGGACAGCGCCGTCAGCAGGATGGACAGTGAGACCGAAACGGACAGGACCTGCCCCGAAACGATGCGCTCAGGTCACCGACCGAGCCGTGTCGGCCCCATCCGGCGTCCTCGCTTCATCGGCGCCAGCCGTGCCGCAGTGATCACTGGGCACTCGAGGGCAGAACGCGAGCCCATCACTCGTGCGCGATCGCCGCCAGCACGTTCATCCGCGAGGCACGCAACGCCGGCAGCAGCGCCGCCACGATGCCCACGATCGCCGAGCCCACCACGACCGCGACGATGGTGACCCACGGGATCGCCAGCGCCGTCATGCCCTGGAGCGCCAGGACCTGCTGCACGCACACGCCCCACACAAGCCCCAGCGCGAGTCCGAGAACCGCGCCGAACACGGCGATCACCACCGACTCCAGCCGGATCATCCGCCGCAACTGCCGCCGGGCGAGGCCGATCGCGCGCAGCAGCCCGATCTCGCGCGTGCGCTCCACGACCGACAGGGCAAGGGTGTTGACCACACCGAGCACCGCGATGACGATCGCCAGGCCCAACAGGGCGTAGACCAGATAGAGCAGTACGGCGATCTGGTCGCGGACCAGCTGCTTGTAGTCGGCCTGGTCGCGCACCTGCACCTGCGGATACGGGTCGAGCGTCTGCTCCAGGCGCGAGCGCAGCGTGTCGACGGACGTTCCCGAGGCGGCGTTCACGTACAACGTCGAGTCCTGACCGCCCGGCACGTACTGCTCGAGTGTCTCCAGCCCGAAGTACATCGCTCCCTGCGCGCCGAAGCCCTCGCCGCCCTCCTGGTCGGTGAGCGCGGCCACCCGCAGTTCGGTCTGCCGGCCGGCCGGGAACTCGATGGGGATCACGCTGCCGATGCGTACGTCGTGGTCCTCGGCGTAGTCGACATCCATGGCCATGTTCCCGGGCGCCAGCGCCGCCGAGGTGTCGCCCTGCGCGTACGTGATGTTCGCGACCTCGTCGAGCTGGTCGCCATAACCCGCCGCGGCCGTCTCGACGCGGTCGCCGTCCGGCAGGGTGGCCGCGATGGGCGCGAACCGCTGGCGTACGACGATTCCGACGCCGTCCGTGTCGTCCACCTTTTCGGTGATCTCCTGCGGGAACGGCTGGAAGTTGTTGTTCTGCACCACGAAGTCGGCGCCCAGTGTCTTGTCGATCTGCTGGTCGAAGGACTCCGTCATGGACGCGCTGGCCACGGACATCCCGCCGACCAGGGCGAGGCCGACCATCAGGGCTGCCGCGGTGGCACCCGTTCGACGCGGATTGCGCAGCGCGTTGCGCTGGCTCATCCGCCCGATCGAGCCGAACAGGGCCGGGAACGCTCCGCCGAGGACGCGGATCACGGGCCGTACGAGGAGCGGCCCGGCGATGACGGTCGCGATGAGGGTCAGGACCACACCGAGTCCCAGCAGGGAAGCGGCGGATGCCGTCTCCGTCGCGGTCACACACCCGACGAGCGCGGCGGCGCCGAGTGCTCCGACGACCGTCCCCACCACGGCCCGTACCCGCAACGGCCGTCCCACACCGGCGATTTCGGCGTCCGCGAGCGCGGCCATCGGCGACACCCCGGCGGCCCGTCGCGCCGGCAGATACGCGGCGACGAAGGTGACTCCGACCCCGACCGCGTATGCCGAGACGGGGGTCACCCAGCCGATGACCATCTCGGTGGACTTGAGGTTCATGCCGAGCAGGCCCATGAGCTCGATCAGTCCGAACGCGAGCCCGATCCCCGTGGCCAGGCCGAGCGTGGAGCCCACCAGGCCCAGCAGGGTCGCCTCCAGGAGCACGGACCGGCGCACCTGCTTCCGATCGGCGCCAAGGGCTCGCAACAGGCCCAGTTCGCGGGTGCGTTGGGCGATCAGCATGGAGAAGGTGTTGACGATCAGGAACACGCCGACCAGTACGGCGATTCCGGCGAAGCCGAGCATCACGTACTTGATCACGTCGAGGAAGCCGCCGAGTTCGGCGGCGGCGGACTCGGCCTGCTCGTCGGCGGTCTCCACCTCGTAGCTCTCGGTGCCGATCTCGCGCGCGACGCGCTGCTTGAGAGCGGCGTCGCTCACGCCCTCCTCCGCGTCCACCGCGATGCTGGTGGCGACGCCGCTCTTGCCCAGCAGTTCGGTCTGCGCGGCAGCGGTGTCGAGGAAGACGAGCGCCGCACCGGGGTTGGTGGTGGTGAAGGTCGCGATGCCGACGATCTCCACCTTGAACGAACCCGGCTGTGCGATCACGGTGAGCGTGTCACCGATGCGTACGTCCTTGTTGTCGGCCGTGTCCGCGTCGATCAGCGCCTCGCCGGGCCCGCGCGGCTCATGGCCGGAGGTCAGCTCGACGGGGCTGCGCTCGGTGACGTACCAGCCGGTGGCGATGGTGGGCGCGCCGGTGGTCGGGCCCACGGACTCGTTCTCGCTGTCGACGACGGTGACGCCCTCGACGGAGACGTCCAGATGCGTGTCGGCGACTCCGTCGACCCGGGCGATACGGTCCTCGATGCTCGCGTCCACGGTCTGGACGGCCCCGGAGGGCAGCTGGGAGTCGAGGTCCTCGCGCGGCAGCACGGTCACGTCGGCCGACGTGGATGCGAAGAGCCGGTCGAAGGTACGGGTGACCGTGTCCGAGAAGATCAGGCTGCCCGCGACGAACGCCACGGACAGCAGGACGGCCAGCGCCGAGAGCAGCAGCCGCCCCTTGTGCGCGAGGAAACTCCTCAGTGTCGCCTTCAGCACTACGGCCTGCCTCAGTCCTGGTTGCGGGCGATGCCCTGGTCGGGAGCGATGCCTTGGTCGGGAGCGACGCCCTTGTCGAGTGCGACGCCCTGATCGGGGGCGATGCCCTGGTCGGGGGCGGCGCCGTCCTCGAACGTGCCGCGGATGGTGTCGAACCTCTTCATGCGTTCCAGCACCGCCTCCGCCGAGGGCCGCGCCATCTGGTCCACGATCCGGCCGTCCCCGAGGAAGAGCACCAGGTCGGCGTGGGCCGCCGCGCCCGGGTCGTGCGTGACCATGACGACGGTCTGGCCCAGCTCGTCGACGGCGTTCCGCAGAAAGCCGAGGACTTCGAGACCGGCCCGTGAGTCGAGATTGCCCGTCGGCTCGTCGGCGAAGATCAGCTCGGGGCGGGAGGCCAGCGCGCGGGCGCAGGCGACGCGCTGCTGCTGCCCGCCGGACAGCTGAGCCGGCCGGTGCTTCAGCCGGTCGCGCAGGCCGAGCGTGTCGATGACCTGGTTCAGCCACTTCTCGTCCGGCTTCTTGCCCGCGATGTCCATGGGCAGCGTGATGTTCTCGATCGCGTTCAGCGTCGGGATCAGGTTGAACGACTGGAACATGAAGCCGATCCGGTCCCGGCGCAGCCGCGTCAGCTCGCGCTCCTTCAGCCCGGTGATCTCGGTGTCGCCCAGCCACACCTGTCCGGCCGAC
This sequence comes from Streptomyces vastus, assembly GCF_039532825.1. Taxonomy (NCBI): domain Bacteria; kingdom Bacillati; phylum Actinomycetota; class Actinomycetes; order Kitasatosporales; family Streptomycetaceae; genus Streptomyces; species Streptomyces vastus. Next base: position 156,997 of record NZ_BAAASJ010000032.1, on the reverse strand, counting down.
ACGGTGTCGAGCCCCGCCAGACAGTGCATCAGCGTGGATTTCCCCGAACCCGAGGGGCCCATGACCGCCGTGAAGCGACCGCGCGCGATGTCCACGTCGACCGAGTCGAGGGCGAGCACGGTCGTCTCGCCCGTGCCGTACGCCTTGGTGAGACCACGGGCGCGGGCCGCGATCTCCTCGGCGTCCGTGCGCCCGAGGGCGTGCTCCGCAGCTGCAGTGGACAAGGCCGCCTCCTAGGTCGGTTCGGTGCCCGCAGGCGAGCCTAGTGTGATCCCGCGCACACCCGGTATCCACCCGAAGTCCGAGCCGCTCTCGTGCGCAGGTCGGTGTCCCTGATTTTGATGTAAGGGGCACCCTTAGTGGATTCCTGAGGGGCGCCCCCTTGTCCCTGCTAGCATCCAGGCGCTAGCTTCGAAGCATGGCGAAGACCCAACTGAACGTACGCGTGGACGAGGGCACCGCCCGCGCCGCGCGCGAGCGAGCCCTGGCCCGCGGCATGAGCGTCAACCGCTATATCGAAGAGCTGGTCAGACAGGACACCGGGGAAGTGGGCCACACCTTCGTCGAGGCCGCCGCCGACTTCATGAAGCAGTACGAGTCCGTGTTCGCCGAGGAGTTCGGCCCGGAGCGAGAAGGCCGTCGCTGAACCCTTGAACGTCCACGTCGACCTTGCCTGGCTGCTCATGGTCGCCGAACAGAAGACTCCCGGAGATCCCCAGGTCACCGACTGGGGAGCCCTCGTCGCCGCCGTCAGCCGGCACGAGGCGGAGATCTTCGGCGTCCCCGTCTACGACAGTCCGCACGCCCGCGCCGCCGCACTGCTCCAGCTCCTGCTGCACATCCCCGCACTCGAACGCTCCAACGCGATGTTCGCCACCGCCGTCGCATACGCCTATCTCGTCGCCAGCGGCCTGAAGGTCGTCACCTCACCAGAGCAGGTCCGCGACCTGGCCCGCCTGGTCAAGACAGGTGAGGCGACGGTGCAGGACATCACCCAGGAGCTGCGCGGGTGGAGTCTCGAACCGTGAGCAGTCCCCGGCCCAGCACGTCCCTTAGCGGACTCGTCGGACTCCGGGTGCGTCATCGCGCGCCTAAGGAGGCCGCAGGCCTCCCAGGGGCGCGGGGCTGTGTCATTTTGCGGCTCCGCCGCGTGGGCGCGACCAGCCACAACGAACCCGCACTTTCAAACGGCCTGACCCGCGGAGCGAGCCGTGCCGAGCACGCAGTACGAGCTCGGCATGCGCAGCCCCTTCTCCGGCACCAACAGCCGCCGGTACGGGCCCAGTTCGTACCCCGCGTCCCGTAGCGCGCCGAGGACGTCCCGGCTCACATGGCAGCCGCCGAACAGCGGCGGCCACACGGTACGGTCCAGGACACGCTGGGTGACGCCCATTGCCGCGCCGCCGCCCTTGCCGTGCTCGAAGAACCGCAGCTCACCGCCGGGACGCAGGACGCGGCGGATCTCGGCCAGGGCCCTCGGCACATCTCGTACGCTGCACAGCACCAGCGACAGGACCGCCGCGTCGAACGCCTCGCTCTTGACCGGCAGGCCCTCTGCGACGCCCGGCACCACGTCGACGGGCACGTCGGAGCGCAGGGCCGCGGTCACGGCCAACTGCCGCAGGCTGCGCTCGGGTTCGATGGCAACGACCTCCGAGACGGTGCTCGGATAGTGGGCGAAGTTCAGTCCGTTGCCGGCTCCGATCTCGATGACCCGGCCGGAGAGCCCGGCGAGCAGTTCGTCGCGGTGCGGGCCGATGGTGGGCTCGGAGGCGACACTGATTTTGGCGTAGAAGCGGGCGAACACCGGGTGGTGCACGGGTGCCGGGGCCATCCGGCCGGACTTGGTGGTCCGGGAACCGCGTGGTCGCATGGAGACCTCCCCTGGGCGACTTGCGCTACGGCGATTGTCCCCCCGCACGTGCCCGCTGACCCCTCGGTGAGTCACGATGCGGTGCCCTGTGCCGACCCGCCCCGCGCCTACTCCGCCGCCTGCCTCACAGCGAACGCGTCCGCATCCCACGTCCCGCCCAGCGGCCGGGCGAGCCAACTCGGTGCGGCAGCACGGAAGTCGGCGGGTCGCAGCCGCCCCACCCCCTCGGGAACCGCCCCCAGCAGCGGAGCCCCCGCCGCCACCGGGAGATCGGCGAGATTGCAGCGCGAGGCGAGGTCCGGATCGTTCGGCCAGCTGCCCACGACGATGCCGAGCAGGGCGAGCTGCCGGGCACGCAGTTCGCGGGCGGTGAGTTCCGTCGTGTTGAGGGTGCCGAGGCCGGCGGAGGCCACCACCAGCACGGGTGCGTCCAGCAGGCGGGCCGCGTCCGCCAGTGTGCCGCCCGCGTCGTCGAAACGTACGAGCAGCCCGCCCGCCCCTTCGATCAGCACGACGTCGTGTTCGGCGGCCAGCTTGCCCGCCGCCTCCGCCACCTCGGGCGCCCGCACCGGCGGGAGGCCGGCTCTGCGGGCAGCCGTCGCGGGCGCCAACGGCTCGGGATAACGGGCGAGTTCGAGCGCGGTCACCGGGCCCGCGAGCCGGGCCACCTCATCGGCGTCGCCTCGCTCGTCCGGCCGCACGCCCGTCTGTGCGGGCTTGAGCACGGCCACGGACCGCCCGGCGGCGACGGCAGCCGCCGCGACCGCCGCGGTCGTGATCGTCTTGCCGACCTCCGTGCCCGTCCCCGTGATCACCAGTACCGGCATGTCACCTCCCCGAGCATCTCTCCGCGCATCTCCCCGCTCACGCTCCCTGCTCACCCTTCCCGCGCCGCCGCGCACACCGCGCGCGCGATCCGCGCCACGTCCGCGTCGCCCGTCACGTACGGGGGCATCGTGTAGACGAGGTCGCGGAACGGCCGCAGCCACACGCCCTCGCGCACCGCCGCCCGTGTCGCCGCCGCCATGTCGACGTCGTGATCCAACTGCACGACACCGATGGCACCGAGGACGCGTACGTCCCGGACGCCCGGCAGCTCCGAAGCCGGTGCCAGCCCCTCTCGCAGCCCCGTCTCGATGCGCTTGATCTCCGTCCGCCAGTCCTGGCCGAGGAGGAGGTCGATGGAAGCGCAGGCCACGGCGGCGGCAAGCGGATTGCCCATGTAGGTGGGGCCATGGGCGAGCACCGGGACCTCGCCCCGCGAGATCCCCTCGGCGACCCGTGACGTACACAGCGTCGCCGCCATCGTCATATAGCCGCCGGTCAGGGCTTTGCCCACGCACATCACATCCGGCGTCACACCGGCATGGTCCGCCGCGAACAGCGCACCCGTACGCCCGAACCCGGTCGCTATCTCGTCGAACACGAGCAGTACGCCGTGTGCGTCGCACGCCTCGCGCAGCACCCGCAGGTAGCCGGGGGAGTGGAACCGCATCCCGCCCGCGCCCTGGACCACCGGCTCCACGATCACCGCGGCCAGTTCATCGGCGTGGCGCTCGATCAGCGAGCGCAGATGGTCGGCGTACGACTCCTCGTACGCGACCGGAGGCGGATCCGCGAACACCTGCCGGGGCAGCACGCCCTGCCACAGCTCGTGCATCCCGCCCTCGGGATCGCACACCGACATCGGCTGCCAGGTGTCGCCGTGATAGCCGCCGCGCCAGGTCAGCAGGCGCTGCTTGGCCGGCCGGCCGAGCGAACGCCAGTACTGCAGGCACATCTTGACCGCCACCTCGACCGAGACCGAGCCGGAGTCGGCGAGGAAGACATGCTCCAACTCTTCGGGCGACATATCGACAAGACGTTTTGCCAGCCGCACCGCGGGCTCGTGTGTGAGCCCGCCGAACATGACGTGGCTCATCCGCCCGAGTTGCTCGCGCACGGCGTCGTTGAGCACGGGGTGGTTGTAGCCGTGGATGGCGGACCACCAGGACGACATGCCGTCCACCAGCTCGTCCGGCTCACCGGCGATCGTCAGCCGCACACCGCTCGCCGACTCCACGACGAGCGGTTCCTGACGGCCGGGCATCGGACCGTACGGATGCCAGACGTGGCGTCGGTCGAGCTCGAGCAGCTCGCTCACGGGCAGGTCAGGCATTGGGTGCGAGATCCGTTCCGGCACCCCGGCGGCGTACCGCGACAAGATCCTTACGCGCCTCGGGGGTCGCGTCCGAATCGGCGGAACCGCACACGCCCCCCGAGCCGCACCCACCAGACCCCCGGTGCTCCGGCAGCGTCACCTCGTCCGTGCCCTCCACCTCGAAGCCGGCGTCCGCGATCATGTCCAGGTCCGCCTTGCCCGCCTGGCCCTCGCTGGTGAGGTAGTCGCCGAGGAAGATCGAGTTGGCGAGGTGCAGCGCGAGCGGCTGCATCGTACGGAGATGGACCTCACGGCCGCCCGCGATGCGCACCTCCACGTCGGGGCAGACGAAGCGGACCATCGCGAGGATGCGCAGACAGCGCTGCGGGGTGAGATTCCACTCCTTGGCGAGCGGGGTGCCCTCGAAGGGGATCAGGAAGTTCACCGGGACCGAGTCCGGGTCCAGCTCACGCAGCGCGTAGACGACGTCGACCAGGTCCTCGTCGCTCTCGCCCATGCCTGCGATCAGGCCGGAGCAGGCGGACAGGCCCGCAGCGTGCGCCTTGTGGACCGTGTCCACACGGTCGGCGTACGTATGGGTGGTCGTGATGTCCCCGTACGTACTCTCGGACGTGTTGAGGTTGTGGTTGTAGGCGTCCGCACCCGCCGCCCGCAGCCGCTCGGCCTGGCCGTCGGAGAGAAGGCCGAGGCAGGCGCACACCTCGACCCCCTCGTTCTGGTCCTTGATCGCCTTGATGGTGTCCGAGACCCGGTCGACGTCACGGTCCGTCGGCCCGCGTCCGCTCGCCACCAGACAGACCCGCTTGGCGCCGCCCGCGAGCCCGGCAGCCGCCGCCTCGGAGGCCTGGTCGGGCTTCAGCCAGGTGTACTTGAGGATCTCCGCCTTGGAGCCGAGGCGTTGGGAGCAGTAGGAGCAATCCTCGGGGCACAGGCCCGACTTGAGGTTGACCAGATAGTTGAGTTTCACCCGTCGGCCGAACCACTGCCGCCTTACCTTGCCGGCCGCGGCCACCACATCGAGGAGTTCGTCGTCGGAGGTGGCCAGCACGGCCAAAGCCTCGTCGCGGGTCGGCAGCTCGCGCCGAAGCCCCTTGTCCACCAGCGTGTTCAGCAGGTCCATGGGGTCAGATCCTGGCCTATGCGAGCGGGCGGGGCCAAGGAGAGTTCGTACAAGACAGCCCGTTCGAGGTGTGGTCTTTTGCACATCATGGGTGACGGGCCGGGCGGCTAGGGTCTGTGCACTGCCTACAAAGCACCGTTTGCAAGAGGCACCCCCAAGCAAGACCTTCAAGACCCTCAAGGCCCGGAGGACACATGGCCGGATCGCCGTTCGCGTGGATCGACGAACAGGCGCGTACGCGGCGCCGGGCCGGACTCGTCCGCACGCTGCGCCCACGCCCTGCCGAATCCCCGCTGCTCGATCTTGCGAGCAACGACTACCTTGGCCTGGCCCGGCACCCCGAGATCACCGCGGCCGCCGCGCACGCCGCGCGGGTGTGGGGCGGTGGCGCCACCGGCTCCCGGCTCGTCACCGGCTCCACGGAACTGCACGCCGAACTCGAGCGTGAGCTGGCCGAGTTCTGCGGCTTCGAGTCCTCGCTCGTCTTCTCCTCGGGATATGCCGCCAACCTCGCCGCCGTCACCGCGCTGGCGCCGCACGGCTCCCTCGTCGTGTCGGACGCGGGCAACCACGCCTCGCTGATCGACGGCTGCCGTCTCGCGCGGGGCACCACGCAGGTCGTCGCGCACGCCGACCCCGACGCCGTACGCAAGGTGCTGGGCACGCACTCCGCACCCGCCGTCGTCGTGTCCGACACGGTCTTCTCGGTGGACGGCGACGCGGCTCCGCTCGCCGAACTCGCGGACGTCTGCCGGGAGTTCGGCGCCGGTCTGGTCGTCGACGACGCACACGGGCTCGGCGTGCTCGGTGACGGTGGCCGGGGCGCACCGCATGCGACAGGACTCGCGGGAGCGGCGGACGTCGTCACGACGGTCACCCTGTCGAAGTCGTTCGGCAGCCAGGGCGGCGCCGTCCTCGGCCCTGCTCACGTGATCGACCACATGGTCAACGCAGCCCGCACCTTCATCTTCGACACCGGTCTGGCCCCGGCCGCCGCGGGCGCCGCCCTCGCGGCCCTGCGCCTGCTGCGCCGGGAACCGGAACGGGCGGCACGCGCGCGTGCCGTGGCCACGACCCTGCACTCCCGCCTGACCGCCGAGGGTCTCGAAGCGGTGAGGCCGGACGCCGCCGTCGTCTCCGTGCGCGCATCCTCGCCGGAGCAGGCCGTGCGCTGGGCGGCGGACTGCCGCGAGGCGGGACTGGCCGTCGGCTGCTTCCGTCCCCCGTCGGTGCCGGACGGCATCTCACGGCTGCGGCTCACCGCCCGCGCGGACCTCACCGACGGGCAACTCGACCGTGCCGTACGGGTGATCAGCGCAGCGCGTCGATAAAGCCCTCCCAGGCCGAGGGGGCGAAGAGCAGGGCGGGACCCGAAGTGTTCTTCGAGTCGCGCACCGCGAGACGTCCGGCCCACGGGCCGGAGGCCGGACAGGCCGTCTCGACGCAGTTGTTCATTCCTGTGCTGCGGCTGCTGCGCTGCCACCGCACGCCGTGCAGACGGGTGCTGGAAGGTACGGACCGAGGCAGGGGGGTGGACATGGTGCCTCCTTACTCGCCGTCAGCCAGACCGGCGATGAAATCCAACGAGTCCTCGGGCGAAAGGGCGTGGATCTGAAGGGAGTTGAAGGCCTCGGTGTAGGCCTGAACGTCCTCTTCCCTTTCGAGATAGAGGCTACTCGTCAAGTGGTCGAGAACAACCACATCCAGATCAGAAGTGGTCGAAAATGAAAAGATAACGAAAGGCCCGGTCGCCCCGACATGGGCCCCAACTCCGAACGGCAGCACCTGAATCCGCACGTGAGGCAGTCGGGCAGCGTCCCGCAGACGCCTCAACTGCCGTGCCATCACCTCCGGTCCGCCGACCGACCGCCGCAGCACTCCCTCGTCCAGGACCGCGCTCAGCCGCAGCGGCGTGTCCGAGCACAGCACCTCCTGGCGGGCGAGGCGCACCTCTACCAGCGCGTCGACCTTGCCGTCCGGCAGCCCGTCCAGGGCGGCCCGCGTCACCTCGCGGGCGTACTCCGGTGTCTGCAACAGCCCGGGAACCACGGAGTTCTCCAGGGTGCGCATCGCGCAGGCCTGCGACTCCAGGCTGATGAAGTCGCGGTACGTGGGTGGCAGCAGACCCCGGTAGGCATTCCACCAGCGGTGCCGGCCGTCGCCGTCGGCGCCCGCGAGTACGACGAGCAACTCGAGCAGTTCCGGGTCCCGGACGTCGTACGCGTCGAGGAGTCGCCGTAGGTCCGCCGCCTTGACCCCGCTGCGGCCGGTCTCGATCCTGCTCACCTTCGACTGGTGCCAGCCGACGCGCCCGGCGGCCTCGCCGCTCGTGAGACCCGCGCGGGTGCGCAGGGCGCGCAGCTGGGCGCCGAGTTTGCGGCGGCGTACTGCGGGACCGTGTTGCATGGTCGTCTCCCTCCGACCGTCGCGCCGACGCTATAGCGTCGGGCGTCGCGGCGACGGCAGAAGACGACCCGGTCACCCGTCCGAATGACCACCCTGGGCTACGCCCAAATACGGTCGGTCGTCGGAGAGTTCACCGCTTCGAGCGACAGATATATGCATATCTTGGTGGATCGGCACCGAGACCGGCCCGGTAGTGGCAGTCTGGCGCGCAGCACCAGTCCGGGACCGTACTCGAACCTCCGCTCCGTGTCGGACTCCGGTCCCGTGGGAAAGGGACGACCTCGCCATGGCAGACCACCTGGAAGCATCCGTCACTCTGCCGAGCGATCCCGCCTCGGTCTCCGCCGCTCGCAGCTACGTCGCCAACGTCCTTGCCGAATGGGGCCTTCCGTCCGACACGGAAGCCGCCGACACCGTCCGTCTCATCGTCTCCGAACTCGCCACCAACGCCGTCCAGCACACCTTCGGCCAGTCACCGACCTTCACGGTGGACCTCACACTCGACCGTGACGAGCAACTGCGCATCGGTGTGACCGACAGCCATCCACGCTTCCCGAAGAGACTCCCCGCGGCCGTCCAGCAGGACAACGGCCGAGGGATGGTGATCATCCGTTTCCTGACCGCCGAGTGCGGGGGGAAGTTGACGGTCCGGCCCACCCGTGAGGGCGGCAAGACGGTTTCGATCATGCTGCCCTGGACGACTCCGGTTCAGCCGGTTACTGCCGACTGAGGGGCTGCGGGGATTGCGAGTTGTCGGCTGCGGACCCTCAAGGGGCGCTGATCGTCAGGTCTGTTGGGACGCGCGGCCGAAAGCGCCGCGGAGCAGCGCGCGGAAGGCGTCGGCCGCGGGTGCCTGCTCGTCGGTGCGGTAGGCGACGGAGATCGTCCTGCGCAGGTCGCCCGGCTCCAGGAGACGCATACTCACCGGGGTGGCGGCGGTTCTGGCGACCATCTCCGGGACCACCGCGACGCCGAGGCCCGCGCTGACCAGGGCGCACACCAGGGCGTAGCCGGGAGTCGCGACGAGGACCGAGGGTGTGGCGCCCGCGCGGGCGAGCGCGGCCTCCACGCCCTGCCGGGGCGGGTGGTCCGGGGCCATACTGATCAGCTGCCGGCCCGCAAGACCCGTCAGCGGCAGCCGCGACGAGCCGCTGGTCAGGGCGTGCCCGGGAGCGGTCACGAGTACCAACTCCTCGACCAGGACCGGCTCCGTGGACACCGCGGCGGGCAGCGGGAGTGGCTCCGCGGGCTCGTAGCCGTGCGTCAGCGCCAGATCCACCTCGCCCGCGGCCACCGCGGCGATGCCGGCGGGCGGCTCGTAGTCCGCCACGGTCAGCTCCACATCAGGATGGGCCCGGCGGAACGCGCTCAGCACCGGCGGCAGCAGATGGATCCCGGCCGTCTGGAAAGTGCCGAGCCGCAGCATGCCGCCGGACAGCCCGATCAGGCGTGCCAGCTCGATCCGCGCCCGGTCCATCTCGTCGAGCACCCGGCGTGCCCGGGCCACGAGTAGTTCGCCCGCGCCCGTCAAGCGGGCGCCGCGGTGGTGGCGTACGAGAAGCGCCGTGCCCGCCTCCCGCTCCAGCTTGGCCAGTTGCTGGGACAGCGCCGGCGTGGTGTAGCCGAGGCGCTCGGCGGCGCGGGTGATCGAGCCGGCCTCGGCGACCGCCACCAGCGCCGCGAGACGCGTGGGGTCGTACATGCGAAGCTCCCGGCTGAAGGGAAGGACGGACGAGAAGGCTAAAGAACTGTTTAAGGCTCACCCAGGATATTGCACATACCTGCTGAAGGCTCGGAGCGGGCACGCTGGTGCTCATGGACGGACAGCTCATCGCCTTCACCGGAGTCGCCGCAGGCCTCGTCGCCATGCCCGGTGCCGACTTCACCGTCGTGGTCCGCAACGCCCTGGCCTCCCGCCGGGCCGGTATCGCGTGCGCGCTCGGCATCGCGGCGGCGCTGCTCGTCCACACGGCACTCGCCGTCGTCGGGGTGGCCGCGGTGCTGACCGCCGTGCCCCCGCTGTTCCGCGCGCTCCAGCTGCTGGGCGGTGCCTACGTCCTCTATCTCGGCGTACGGACGCTGCAGTCGGTGCGCGGCAGGCGTACGACGGAGGCCGAGCACCCGCCGGTCGTGTCCGGGGCCGGAGCCCTGCGGCAGGGCTTCGTCACCAACGCGCTCAACCCGAAGGCGACGGTCACCTTTCTGAGTCTGCTGCCGCAGTTCGTACCGGACGGAAGTCCCGCGATGCCTCGGACGCTGGTCCTCGCGCTGATCGTAGTCCCGCTCGCCCTGGTCTGGTTCCCGGCGGTCGCGCTGCTCGTGGACCGGCTCGGCCGGTGGCTGCGCAGGCCGCGGACGGTACGGGCCATCGAGGCCGTCACCGGAACCGCTCTTACGGTTCTGGGACTGGGGCTCGTTCTCGAGACGGTGCTGACCTGACCCGTGGGCCGGCCGGCAGGCCTCAGGAATCGTCCGGGCTCCTGCCGCCGGCCCGTTTCATCAAGAGCGGCACGAGCCCCCACAGGCCGAAGCAGATCACCATGGTGGCCGCGCCGGCCAGAATCCCTTTGAGGCGGCCCGCCGTCACATCGACGACGAGCAGGACCGAGCCGGTGAGCGCGAACGCCAGCACGCCCATCCCGATCTGGGCGAGGTGTGAGGAGACCGCCACGATCTGCGGCTTGGCGCCCTGCTGGAACAGCCGGCGGTGCAGGGCGGCCGGTGCCGTGAGGAGCACGGAGGACAGCACCGCGAGCAGCAGCGTCGTGATGTACGTGGCGCGCTGCACCGAGTTGAGGGACGGGAAGCGCGGGGTGAACGCGAGGCTCAGCAGGAATGCGAAGAGGATCTGTACGCCCGTCTGGGTGACCCTCAGCTCCTGGAGCAGTTCGATGAAGTTGCGGTCGGCGCGCTCGAGCGGCGTCTCGCGCCGCTCCATCCGTTGGGCGTACGGACGCTCGTCGCCCGGACGTCGCTCGTCGGGCTCTCGGTCGCTGGGCGGTTGCTGGGCCATGGATCCATGAGTAACCCGTCAGCCGCCCGAATCACGCCCCGTGGGGTGGCGGCGATGACCGCCGCCACCCCACGCGCGTCACCTGACCCGGCCGTACCAGACGCTCTTCGTCCAGATCTTCTGCAGCTTCACCACGTCCCCGGTCTTCGGGGAGTGCCAGATCCGTCCCTTCCCGGCGTAGATGCCGACGTGGTACACGTTCCGGCCCGAGTGGAAGAACACCAGATCTCCCTGCTTGCGGCTCGAAGCCGAGATGTGGCGCGTCTTGTTGTACTGCTGCGCGGCCGTACGGGGCAGCTTCTTCCCCGCCTTCTTGAACGAGTAGAGAGTGAGCCCGGAGCAGTCGAAGCGCTTGGGCCCCGTGGCTCCCCACTTGTAGGGGGATCCCTTTTTGGAGGCCGCTACCTGAAGTGCCTTCTTCGCTGGGGTTACTGCTTCGGCGTCGGATGCGAGACCGGGGGCAACAACGCTGCCGCCGACAACGGCGACGGTGAGAGCCGATGCGGTACCGGCCCTGGTCAACAGCGACGGGACACGATTGAGCGCAGACATGCGCAACCCTTCGTCAGCCGCCTGTGAAGGATGACCTGTCGGATTCGGGCTGGCGAAGTTGCCCGGCCGCGGTGTGCGGCTTCACCCCAAGGACCACTCGGAAGTCTCCGGCGGCCCGTCGTGCTTGGGTCCTCCACTCCTGCCGATCCACTTCTGTCGACCCGTCATCCGGGCGGCGGCAGGACTCGGCGTCCGCCCGGACCGCCCCGCCGCTGCGGCGGGGGCTTGTCGTCGGAAGGGATCTTGACGCATGAATGTCGGAAAGTCCGAACGGAATCGGTGGTTTGTGGGCTTACTCACCACTCACCTGTTCGGGTGGACGGGGCTGCTGTCGGACGAGCGTCGAGGGGGTAGAGGACCCTCGTACCAGCACCGGAATGTCTGATTCCGGTGTTTGAGTACACGCGCTGCGCAAGTTGCACGGGCCTTTGAACGTACCTCCGTCTACTCCTTTCAGGGGTACGTCATTTGGTCCGTTTCACCTCTTGCCCGGACGCCCCGTCAGTCGCCTGTGGAGCCCCCGGGCCGCTCGGTGGGTGTCAGATGTCGGAGGTCTCCGGCGGCAAGGTGACGCGGGCCGCCCGGCGTTCACCGTCGAGGACCCGCAACGCCCGCGTCAGGGTCGGTGCGTGCAGCTCGTGCTCACCGCGTTGGTGCATCAGGTTCAGCGCATCGCGCAGCGCGGTGGTCTTGGTGACCAGTGCCTGTGCAGCGCGCAGCCCGCCATAGGTGTCGCCGCGGTTCGCCGGATTGATCCGGCCGAGGAGATCGAGCACCTCCAGATAACGGTCGACCAGTTCACCCTCCGCCCGGGTCAGTGCCGGCAGCGGGGGCAACTCGGGTGGGAGCATCCGCCGTTCACCTCGCGCCGGGTGCGGCGAGCGAGGTCTTACGGCTCGCAATGATGCGGTCGATCAGCCCGTACTCCACTGCCTGAGGTGCCTCCAGGATCTTGTCCCGCTCGATGTCCGCGCTGATCCGCTCCTGGCTCTGGCCGGTGTGCCGGGCGAGCATCTCCTCAAGCATCCTGCGCGTGCGCATCAACTCCTCGGCCTGGATGGCCAGATCGGAGGTCTGACCTTGCACCGGCTCGGGCAGTGCCGGCTGGTGGATCAGCATGCGTGCGTCCGGCAGTGCGGACCGCTTCCCCGGCGCGCCGGCCGCCAGCAGTACCGCGGCGGCGGCCCCCGCCTGCCCCAGGCAGACGGTCTCCACCTCGCAGCTGACGTATCGCATCGTGTCGTAGATCGCGGTCATCGCGCTGAACTGGCCGCCGGGGGAGTTGATGTACAGCGAGATGTCCCGGTCCGGCGACTGGTACTCGAGGTGCATGAACTGCGCCATCACGTCGTTCGCCGACGTGTCGTCGATCGGCGTCCCCAGGAAGACGATCCGCTCCTCCAGCAGCTTCGAGTACGGATCCATGGTCCGCTGCCCCGCGCTGGTGCGTTCGGTGAACTCGGGCAGGACGTAGCGGGCGGACGGTCGGGTCATGACACACGCCTCCTCCGGGTGAGGTCCTGTAAAAAATGTACAGGACGTACATGAGGTTGTGATGGGCAGCATGGCCTAGTGATCGAGAGGAAGCAACAGGTCAAAGGCGGTTTCGCTCTCAGCGTGAGGGCGGAAATATCACCTTCTCTTGGCACGAGTGCCGCGCGTCGTACAGCTGAACCCTGCGGAGACCGAGCTGCGCCATCAGCGAGTAAGCGTGCTCGCGGAGCTGGCGCGTGCTCATCGGCTGCCCGAGCGTGTCGACGAACATGTAACCCGAGTCGGTGTAATAGCCGCCCATCGCGACGCGTTCAGGCTCTTGCAGCACCTTGAAGCCGAGCAGGGCCAGCTTGACCGGCCCAGGCAGCGGCAGCGTCCGTTCTCCCGCCTCGGACTTGGCGTCCTTCTCCAGGACGCGGGCGTTCCCGATCACCGTGCGGGTGTCGGCGACCGCCAGCGTGTCCGCTTCAAAGTCGATGTCCGACCACCGCATGCCCGCCACCTCGGCCGGCCGGAGCCCCATCAACCCGAGCAGCAGCGGGGCGAAGAGGCGGTTGTCGCGGATGCCGACAACGAATTCCTTGGCGTGCACGAGGGCGTTGCGGTAGCCGACGATCGTCGACTCCTCGAGGTCGTCCGCCTTGCTCTTGAGGTACAGGTCGAGCCGTGGACCGTCGGGATCGCAACGCCCATGCTGCCTTCAGGCGGTTGGACGCCGCCTTGGATGAACTCGCCGGCACGAAGCCGCCCTGCGGGCTGCGCGAGGGCCGGAGCGGGCCGCTGCCCGCCGCGCCCGCAACGACGCCAAGGCCAAGGCCCGCCGGGCCGAGGCCGGGACAGCACCGGCTGTCTGCCCTACGTCCGAATTGCGGGAGATCCTGGACGAAGGGAAACTGAGTCTGGTGAGGCGTGGCCGGCCCGCCTCGCCGGAATCGATTCGAAGCGCGGGACGGATTCACGCACCACGCCCACGCCCTTCGGTCCGCTCGGACGTCGCGCGTCCTCATCCGTCCGCAGATCACCGGTCTTTCCATAGGGGTGTTCGATCATGGGCGGTATCAACGGAACGGTTCTCCAGACATTGCGTGAGGGACTGCGGGGACCTGTCGTGGCTCCGCAGGACACGAGCTTCGACGAGGCCCGCAGCATCTACAACGCCATGATCGACCGGCGTCCGGCCGCCATCGCGCAGTGCGTCGACGTGGCGGACGTCAGGACCACGGTCTCCTTCGCGCAGGACACCGGGGTGGAGATCGCGGTGCGTGGCGGCGGCCACAGTGGACCGGGTCTGTGCCTGCTCGACGACGGGCTTGTGCTGGACCTGTCACCGATGCGCTGGGTGCGTGTGGCCCCTGAAGCAGGCATCGCGCAGGTGGGCGGCGGCTGCCAGTTGGGCGACGTGGACCACGCGGCCCACGCCTTCGGTCTCGCCGTACCGGCAGGGATCATGTCGACCACAGGGGTGGGCGGTCTCACGCTGGGTGGCGGACACGGACATCTCACCCGTAAGTACGGGCTCACGATCGACAGCCTCCTGTCCGCCGACGTCGTCCTCGCCGACGGCTCCTTCGTCACGGCGTCGGAGAAGGATCACCCGGACCTGTTCTGGGCGCTGCGGGGCGGCGGCGGGAACTTCGGGGTGGTCACGTCGTTCACCTTCCGGCTGCATCCGGCGCACACGGTCGGTGTGGCGGTGACGGTATGGCCCATCGACCGCACCGGCGACGTGCTGCGCTGGTATCGGGAGTTCCTGCCCGCAGCGCCGGAGGACCTCAGCGGCTTCTTCGCCGTGCTGGTCGTGCCGCCCGGGCCGCCGTTCCCCGAGCCCATCCACGGGCAGAAGATGTGCGCTGTGGTCTGGTGCTACACCGGCGACCTGGAGGCCAACCGGCTTGAAGAGGTGCTGGCCGCGGTGAACGAGCCGGCGCCACCCGCCTTCCACTTCACCACGCCCATGCCCTACCCAGCTCTGCAGACCATGTTCGACGAACTGATCCCCAAGGGACTGCAGTGGTACTGGCGCGGCGACTTCTTCGACACCGTCTCCGACGCCGCGATCGAGGTGCACCAGCGGTACGGGGAGAACATCCCCACCGAGCTGTCGACGATGCACCTGTACCCGGTCGACGGGGCGGCCCACCGGGTGGGAACCGACGACACGGCCTGGGCCTACCGGGACGCCGTCTGGTCCGGCGTGATCGGCGGAATCGATCCGGACCCCGCCAACGCCGACCTGATCCGGCAGTGGTGCGTCGACTACTGGAACGACCTGCACCCGCATTCCATGGGCGGCTCCTACATCAACTTCCTGGGAGAGCAGGAGGGCCCGGAGCGGGTGCGGACCACCTACCGTGGCAACTACGACCGGCTGGCGTCGATCAAACGCTCCTACGACCCGGACAACTTCTTCCACGCCAACCAGAACATTCCGCCATCGGCCGGATGACACACGGCGCGCGCAGCAGCAAAGCAGCAGATGGTGGCCCGCGGTCGCAGGACTGCGGTCACAGCACTACGAGTCGGCCCCGCTCCTTCCCCCGGCGGACATGGGGTGGCGGATGGCCGCCTACCCGCGTTCACTTGGGAGTTTGGCGTAGCGGGGCGGCGTCGGCGTTCTTGGCTTCGAAGTGGAAGTCTTCACACTCTGCGCGGATGCCGCGCCCGGACTGCGACCGCGGATCGGCCGGGCTGGCGTGACTCCCGTCCCTTGGAGTGCTGCTCAGGCGGCCCGCACCGCGAGCAGTTCTGGCAGGGCGTACGCATGGAGGGCACACCCGAGCCGGATCGGCCCGCTGACAGCGGGAAGTAACAGGGCTGTCAGCGGCGTGTGAGGTGCCGGAGGGCGACGACGGCCTGAAGAGCGGCGGCCGGTCGCAGCAGGACGGGGCGGGGCCGCTCGGGCATGGTGCCGCGGCGCAGCGCAAGGCCGGTGACGGCGACGACGGGAAGCACCCAGGCGGCGACCGCTGCGGCTCGCAGGGTGTGGCTGGGTTCGTGGCGCAGGGTGAGCCACATCCAGTAGGCGGCATCGGCGAAGCTGTCGGCGTTCTCCCCGAAGGGGGAGGTCGTGCCCTGGTGGCGGGCGAGGCGGCCGTCGGCGAGATCGAGGCTGATCGCCAGCACCCCGGAGCCGCGGCTGGCTCCGCCGGGCAGGGCAGGGAGATTGGCGCGCATCAGCGTCAGCACGTCTGCGGTGGCCAGGCGGGTGCGGTGCTCCAGCAGCCCCAGGTGCAGGACGGCGACGACCCAGCTGATGGCCACCCAGCGCCGTCCGGGCCGTCTGCCGGCGGCCAGCGTGTACAGGACGCCGTGCAGGGCGGTGAGCTCGGCCACGGCCCGCGGGCGCCGGGCGGCCTGGCGCAGCGACCGGCGGGCTGCGTGCCCGAGGAAGCGCACGACGGCTGCCGGGGCCAGGTGCCCTTCGCGCAGTTCGGCCAGCAGCACGTTCGTGGCGGCGCGGCTGTCGGCCATTTCGGATACGGGCTCCACGCTCCTCCGTCCTTCACAGGGTGGTGGCGTTCACGGTAGGGCCGACGCGCTGGGAGAACGGTGAGCGCGCTCACTGATCACCGGGACTTCCCGGCCTACCGTCGGACGGGAGACAGGATGGACGTGTGGAGAGGTCGGGGCGATGGTGCGGATCGGTGCTCTGGGGGCGGTGACCGTGGCCGCCACGGGCGTGGCGGCCGGGTATCTGGGGCTGGTGACCGGAGCGGTGCCGCTCGATCTCGGGGTGGGCCGGCGCACGCGCCCGCTCGGTCCGCGAAGCGTTGGCATTGCCGCACCGCGCGAGACGGTCTTCGAGGTGATCGCTCAGCCCTATCTCGGCCGGGCCACGCGGGCGATGCGGGAGAAGGTACAGGTGCTGGAGCGGGGCTCCGACATGGTGCTCGCCGCGCACCGCACCCCCGTCGCGGGCGGGCGGCTGACGGCGACGACGGTGGAGACCGTGCGGTTCGCCCGGCCGGAGCGTGTCGATTTCCGCTTGGTACGCGGGCCCGTCCCGGCGGTCACCGAGACGTTCGAACTCACCGAGGAGCAGGGGGGTACGCGGCTCGTGCACCGCGGCGAGCTGGGCACCGACCTGTGGGCGCTGGGCCGATGGTGGGGCGGTGCGGTCGCCCCGCGCTGGGAGGCGGCCGTCGCGGCCACGCTGGAGGCGGTCAAGCAGGAGGCGGAGCGGCGCACGGCCCTCGGCTGAGCGGTAGACCTGCGGGCCGCCTTGCGGCCCCTGCGGGGAGGAGCGCGTCAGGCTCCGGCCGTGCCGGTCTCCGCTGCGATCGCCGCCGTGACGGTTTTCCGTAGTCCTTGTGCGTCCACGCCCTGTGCGTCCACCCCCTGCGCGGGAGCGCAGGTTCACGCCGTGCGCCAGGAGGGCCAGCATGTCGGCAGCGCACTCGGGATCTACGTCCTCACCAAACTGTCCCTGCCGCTGAGCCGAGAGGAGCGCGGTGCGCAGGGCGTCACCGCAGTCGCTGGTGCTTGCCGGTCGAGGACGGCGCGCACTGCGGGGTCGACGCCCCCGCCCACGAGCAGGACCGTGGCCGCACCGATCACTCCCGCGCCCTTGACGGCCTGCCGCCGTCGCGGGCGGTGGGCCTGCTGCCGGTTACCTGGCACCTCCCGAATCCTCGGGACGCGGGCTCGCGCGGTGGCGAACACCGCTTCGCACCTTCGATCGTGCCGGAGGCGAGGGGTGGTTCGGTGAGCGCGCTTACAGTTCTCGACCTCGCCCGCAGCCTACGGTCGGATCATGGTGCTGAGGATCGTGCTCGGGACGGTGTACACGGCGATGGCCCTGGGGCAGATCGCCTCCTTCGGGCACATGCCGCGGATTCTGTCCGCATACGGGCTGGTGACCGGGGGCGCCGCGGCGATGCTGGCCGTGGCGCTGATCGCGGGCGAGCTGGTGTGCGGGATCTGGTTTGTGGCCCGGCCGCGGTCGAAGGTCCTGGCGCCGGTGCGGGTGTACACGGGCGTGTCGGTGGTGTGGTCGCTGCTGGCGGTGCAGGCATACATCCGGGGCCTGGCGGTGGACAACTGCGGATGCTTCGGGATCTACCTGTCCCAGCGGCTGAGCTGGTTCGTTCTGCTCCAGGACGCCCTGACCCTGCTCTACGCCGCCTTGCTGGTCCGCTCTGCGCGCACGGCCCCGGCCCCCTCGCACACCGGCCGGGAGGAGGCGAGCCGCAGTGTCGGCATCCCGTGAAAGTTCCGGTCTCGGCGGCCTGACGGCGGCTCGTGGGCGCCGCACTGCTGATGGCGGTGTGCTGCGCGGGCCCCCTGCTCGTGGCCGGCGGAGCTCAGCACGGTCGGCGGGGCTCTGGCCAGTGGGTGGCTGATCACCGTCGGCGCGGTCATCCTGCTCGCCGGCGCGGGCTACGCCCTGCGCTGCCGGGCCCGTCGCCGCCGGGGCGCCGGGCCGGAGGACTGCTGCCCGACTGTCCCGGCCCCACCTGCGTCGCAATCGGGCGACATCGCAGGCCGTGACGATGCCCGGTGAGTGAAGGACCGTATCTATGGAGGAGTTCCGCGTGACCCAGGCACCCGCGCCCCGGCGCAAGGTGGACCGCGACGAGGTGTTCGTGGAGTTCACCAAGTCGATCTGCCCGATGTGCAAGACGCCCGTTGACGCGCAGGTCAACATCCGTGACAACAAGGTGTACCTGCGGAAACGCTGCCGCGATCACGGCGAATTCGAGGCGCTGGTGTACGGGGATGCCGAGGAGTACCTGGCCTCGGCCCGGTTCAACAAGCCCGGCACGATCCCGCTCACCTTCCAGACCGAGGTGAACGACGGCTGCCCGTCGGACTGCGGGCTGTGCCCGGAGCACAAGCAGCACGCATGCCTGGGGATCATCGAGGTCAACACCGGCTGCAACCTGGACTGCCCGATCTGCTTCGCCGACTCCGGCCACCAGCCGGATGGCTACTCCATCACCCATGAGCAGTGCGAGCGGATGCTCGACGCGTTCGTGGCCTCGGAGGGGGAAGCGGAGGTGGTGATGTTCTCCGGCGGGGAGCCCACCATCCACAAGCACATCCTGGACTTCATCGACCTCGCTCAGGCCCGTCCGATCAGCAACGTCAACCTCAACACCAACGGCATCCGCCTGGCGACCGACAAGAACTTCGTCGCCGAGCTCGGCAAGCGCAACCGGGTGCCGGGCCGGTCGGTGAACATCTACCTGCAGTTCGACGGCTTCGACGAACGTACCCACCGGGAAATCAGAGGCCGGGACCTGCGGACGTTCAAGCAGCGGGCCCTGGACAACTGCGCGGAGGCCGGGCTGACCGTCACCCTCGTCGCCGCGGTCGAACGCGGCCTGAACGAGCATGAACTCGGCGCGATCATCGAGTACGGCATCGACCATCCGGCCGTCCGGTCGGTGGCGTTCCAGCCGGTCACCCACTCCGGCCGGCATGTGGAGTTCGACCCGCTGAACCGGCTCACCAACCCCGACGTCATCCGGCTGATCAACGAGCAGCGGCCGGGCTGGTTCCAGAAGGGCGACTTCTTCCCGGTCCCCTGCTGCTTCCCGACCTGCCGCTCCATCACCTACCTCCTGGTGGACGGTGAGCCGGGCAGCCGCACCGTCGTGCCGATCCCGCGGCTGCTGAACGTGGAGGACTACCTCGACTACGTCACCAACCGCGTGATGCCCGACGCCGGGATCCGCGAGGCCCTGGAGAAACTGTGGTCGGCCTCCGCGTTCATGGGTACCACCACGACCGAGGAGAAGCTCCGGGCCACGGCAGAAGCCCTGGACTGCGCCGACGCCTGCGGCATCGACCTGCCCCAGGCCGTGAAGGGCCTGAGCGACAAGGCGTTCATGATCGTCGTGCAGGACTTTCAGGACCCCTACACCCTCAACGTCAAGCAGCTGATGAAGTGCTGCGTCGAGGAGATCACCCCCGACGGACGCCTCATCCCGTTCTGCGCCTACAACTCCGTCGGCTACCGCGAACAGGTCCGCGCACAGATGTCCGGCGTCCCCGTTGCCCCGGTCGCCCCGAACGCGCTGCCCCTCGCCGGTCGGCTCACGACCACCCCGTACGGCTCGAAGACCACCCGCACCGAGAGCTGAGGAGCGCCGGCCGTGACCCACGAGGAGATCAAGTCCTGCTGCGCCGACGCCTACTCCAAGGACATCGTCGCGATGCTGCTCGGCGACTCCTACCACCCCGGCGGCACTGCCCTGACGCGCCGCCTCGCCGACCGCCTCGCCCTCGCCCCCGGCATGCGGGCCCTCGACGTCGCCTCGGGCCGCGGCACCACCGCCCTCCTGCTCGCCGGCGCCTACGGGGTGAAGGCGGACGGCGTCGACTACGCGCCGGCCAACACGGCCCTCGCGCAAGGTGCCGCCGAGGCCGCCGCCCTGGGCGACCGGGCCGTTTTCACTACCGGCGACGCCGAACACCTGCCCTACGACGACGGTGTCTTCAACGCCGTAGTGTGCGAGTGCGCCCTGTGCACCTTCCCCGACAAGGCCCGGGCCGCCGCCGAGTTCGCCCGCGTCCTTCGGCCTGGCGGACGCCTCGGCCTCACCGACGTCACCGCCGATCCCGACCGGCTCCCGCCCGAACTGCGCGGGCTCACTGCCCGTATCGCCTGCGTGGCCGACGCCCGCCCCCTGGACGAATACGCCGAGATCCTGGCCGCGGCCGGGCTGCGCACCCAGGTCACCGAGCGGCACGACGAGGCGATGCTCCGCATGATCGACCAGATCCAGGCGCGGCTGGACCTGCTGCGCATCACCGCCCCTGCCCGCCTCGCCGACGCCGGCGTCGACCTGGACGCGGCCCCGGCTGTCCTGGACGCGGCCCGCGCCGCCGTCACGGAAGGCGTGCTCGGCTACGCCCTGCTGACCGCAGTGAAGTCACCCTGACAGCCCAGCGATCTACCCCCGGGTACGTAAGCGCCCTCACATACCTGCATGTGGCCTGCGGCCTAGCGTCGGCGACGAGAGCGTAAAAAAAGACACACCGCACCAGGGAGGACGATCACCATGGCCACCACCGTGCAGGCATCCCCGAAGACCGCGAAGACTGCGGCGATCCCGGTCCATGCCGTCTGGGGCGCCGCGGCCGGACTGGTCGGCGGCATCGGGATGGGCATCTGGATGTCGGTGTCCTGGCCGATGACGGACACCGCCATGATCACCATGGTCGCTGGTCTCCTCGGCTCGACCGACGCCTTCGCCGGATGGCTGATCCACCTTGCGATCGCGCTGTTCGCCGGCATCACCTTCGGCGCACTGCTCGGCCTCTTCGCCCAGCGCATCGCCCCCGCCGTCGTCCTCGGCCTGGCCTACGGCGCGGTGTGGTGGACCGTCGGCGCATTGTGGATCATGCCCGCCAACATGGGCATGCCCGTCTTCGAGTGGAACGACGTCACTTCCTCCAGCCTCGGTGCCCACCTCGTGTTCGGGCTGCTCGCCGGGGCCACGTTCGCGTGCATCGCCCAGGCGATGGGCAAGCGCACCGACCAGGTCCGAGGATGAGCCCTGCAACGCCCGCGTCAACACCCGGCCCCGACACCCCACGGCCGGGGGCCGCGCCACGCCGGATATCCATCGACGGTGAGGCGGTGCCCTACTGTCTGGCCGAGGGCGCCGCTGCGCTGGCCCGCCCGGCATGGGGCGCCGCACCCCCGCCGTGGGCCCCTGGACGACGCGAGGAGACGCACACCATGACCGACGCCGCAGCAGGCGACGAGGAGGCTGAGCGGACCTGGTGCCTGGCCGAGGTCGACATCTTCTGCGACCTTTCCGAGCAGGAGATGGAAGCCATAGCCCAAGCGGCGCCGATGAAGACGTACCACGCGGGCGAGATCCTCTACTCGCCCACCCAGCCGTCCGAGGTGCTGTTCATCCTCAAAAGGGGCCGGGTCCGCGTCTTCCGAGTCTCCGCCGACGGCCGGGCCTCACCACCGCGATCATCGCCCCGGGCACCATCTTCGGCGAAATGGTCCTGCTCGGACAGCACATGTACGACAACTACGCCGAAGCCCTCGACGACACCGTCGTGTGTGTGATGAGCCGCTCGGACGTCAACCGGCTGCTGCTGACTGACGCCCGCATCGCCGCGCGGATCACCGCGATCCTCGGCCGCCGCCTGGCCGACCTCGAACAGCGCCTGTCCGACAGCGTGTTCAAAACCGTCGCCCAACGCATTGCCACCACGCTGACCACCCTGACCAGCGCCCAGCCCCCGGCGAGCCCGTTGCGGCCGGTCGGACGTCACCCGCAGATCGCCCTCACTCACGAACAGCTCGCTGCCCTCGCCGGCACTTCCCGCGAGACCTGCACCAAGGTGCTGCGCGACTACGCCGACCACGGCCTGCTCCGCCTGGCCCGCGGGCGTATCACCGTCCTCGACCCCGAACGGCTCAAGGACGCCGCGGGCTGACGTCACCAATCCGTAAGGCTCCGGCCTGCTGCCCGCCCAAGCCGCCACGACTAGCCTCGCCATCGGTCCCGACCCACAGGAGTCCTCCTTGCGCGCCCGCACCCTCCTCCCGGCTGCCCTCGCTGCCACCCTCCTCGCTCTGACCGCATGCGGCTCGGGCGAAGACTCCGCGTCCGTCGGCGACGCGGGTGCCTCCCCGTCAAAGGCGCCGTCCCCTGCCGAGTCGCCCGTCGGCTCCGCCGAGGGCGGTAGTGGGGCGGAGGGCAGGAAGCTACCCGAGGCACTGAACTTCACCGCCACCACGGTGGACGGCAAGCCGTTCGACGCGAAGACCCTCGCGGGCAAGCCCACCGTGCTGTGGTTCTGGGCACCGTGGTGCCCCACATGCAAGGGTCAGGCAGCCGAGACCGCCAAGGTCGCCGCCGACTACCAGGGCAAGGCGAACGTCGTCGGCGTCGCGGGTCTGGACAAGAACGCCGCAATGCGTGCCTTCGTCTCCGACACGGGCACCGGCTCCTTCTCGCACCTGTCCGACGAGAAGGGCGAGGTGTGGAAGCGGTTCGAGGTCACCCAGCAGAGCCACTACGTGATCCTCGACAAGAACGGCACGACCGTCTACGAGGGCGTGCTCCCCGGCGGCAAGGGCCTGGCGGAGAAGCTCGCCGCCGTCACCGGCTGAACCGCCATGGCCGACCTGCCCCTTGCTCTCGCACTCGG
Organism: Streptomyces vastus; assembly: GCF_039532825.1. Taxonomy (NCBI): domain Bacteria; kingdom Bacillati; phylum Actinomycetota; class Actinomycetes; order Kitasatosporales; family Streptomycetaceae; genus Streptomyces; species Streptomyces vastus. The sequence goes on along the minus strand of NZ_BAAASJ010000032.1, from coordinate 134,250 downwards.
CGCCGGGATGCTCGCCGCCGTCAACCCGTGCGGCTTCGCCCTGCTGCCCGCCTACCTCTCCCTGCTCGTCCTGGGCGACGACAGCCCCAGCCGCACCGTTGCCATCGGCCGGGCGCTCACCGCCACCGCGGCGATGACGGCTGGCTTCGCCGCCTTCTTCGGCGTCTTCGGACTCGTCATCCAGCCCGTCGCCGGCCAGGTCCAGCAGCACCTGCCCTGGTTCACCATCACCTTCGGCCTGCTCATCACCACTGCCGGAGCATGGCTCCTCGCCGGCCGCCAACTGCCCACCCTTGCCCCGAAACTCCGCCGCGCCCCCACCGTCACACGCTCCGTGCCCTCGATGGCACTGTTCGGCATGGCGTACGCCACCGCCTCCCTCGGCTGCACCATCGCCCCGTTCCTCGCCATCGTCGTCTCCGCCTTCCGCAGCGGCTCCACCGCGGAGGGCATTGCTCTGTTCGCGGCCTACGCTGCCGGGATGGGCCTGATCGTCGGCGCCGCCTCCCTGACCGTCGCCCTCACCCGCACCACCGCCGTCCCCCGGCTGCGCCGCCTCGGCGCGATCGCCCCCCGGCTCGGCGGCGGCCTGCTCCTCCTGGTCGGCGCGTACGTCGCCTACTACGGCTGGTACGAGATCCGCGTCCAGGGCGACCCTGCCACCACCGACCCCGTCATCGACGCGGCGGCCAGCATCCAGCGAGCCGTTGCCGCCGCCCTGGACACCGCCGGTCCAACCTTGATCGCCGTGTCCTTTGGGATTCTGCTCCTCGCGGCACTGCTGGTCCGGCGTTGCAGGCGCACACGCCCGCGCACCGGCTTCCAAGCGTGATCAGGGACCTTCCGACATACGCCGCTCGACGGATGACTTGACTCGGGAATCACCCAGCATCGCGATCCCGCATGGTCGCCGTGGTTCTCGCTGGGCTCGGTGGGCTTGGATCCCGCAGTGGCTAGCGTGGCAGCTTCGCGGTGCGCTCGGGGTGGGCGGCGGTGATGTACCGCATCGCGGTCTGGGCGCTGATGCCGGACAAGCGCATCAGGTGAAGCGGGTCGTCGACCTCGAAGGCCTCGTCGCGGATCCGGTCCTGACGCAGCGTCTGCATCGTGAAGCCCGTCAGGCGGATGGTCTTTGCGAGGGTGTCCATGCCGATGATCGAGTGGGCGGTGTCGACTGCGGTCCATCGGTTGATGAGCAGATGAGGGTTGCTGGTGACCGGCCACCGGCGGTGGCCCTCGCGGATCCAGTCGGAAGCGCAGCGGTAGGTGAGTTCGTCCAGGTAGATGATGTGCCGCTTTGCATGGCGCCTTACGACGAGCCGCTCGTGGGACAGGCCAAGGTCCGTGAGCAGCAGACGGCGGAGGTCAGTGCCGTTGAGTGCATGGACGCAGACCAGCACCATCACAGCTCGCCGGCCGCTTCCTGACCGACTACTACCGGCTCGTCGCCACCTGGGCCGACTGGGCCACCGCCCTTGTTCAGCAGTGGCCCGAGAACCCCGCAGACGCCGCCCCCGACCCCACCGAGATGGCCGAGACTCTTCGGCGGGCGAGCTGGAACTGGGTGCGAGACGACGGGGGGAGCCGCCTCTGACCTGGCTCTCAGGCACTTGTCATGTAACTCACGGACGTCATGGACGCGCCGTAAGCTGGGGAGCATGGCCTATGAGATTCCGGTGACGCAAGCCAGGGCTGAGCTCGCCGACCTGATCAACAAAGTGGTGTACGGCGGTGAGCGCGTCGTCGTGACGCGGCACGGAAAGCCCCTCGTCGCTCTTGTCTCCGCCGCTGACCTGGAACGACTCGAAGAACTTCAGGACCCGGCCGAGGAGCAGGTGATCAGCGCCGTCTCCAGCGTCCGCGAGGTCACGTCCGCTCCCCGCGAACAGCAGCGCTTCGGTATCGCGGCGGAGCACCGGGGGCCCAGCGCTTCGTAGGGCACTCCTGTGGGCGGGACGCCTGCGGATGCAAAAGACCGTGCGCCCCCGTCCGCTACAGCGGGGACGCACGGTCGCTCTGTTGTGGTGGTGGTCAGCCTGCCCGGACAGGTTCCCGCTCGGCGACGACCGTCTCGGCAGGTGCCTTGCGCCGCTGGAGCGCGCTGCCCAGGATGACCGCACCAAGGCCGAGCGCTGCCCACCAGGTGAGGGTGAGGGCGGGACCGGCCGCGGCGGCTCCGTCGAAGAACGAGACCGAGCGGAGCAGTGTGGCGCCCGCCCCCGGCGGCAGCCACTGACCGATCACACCGACCGGCTCGGGCAGCATCTCGGGTGCCGAGCCGGCGCCGGAGAACGGGTTGCCGAGCAGCATCATGACGAACGCGCCGAGTCCGATGCCCGGCGTGCCGAACAGGGCCGCGAGGCCCGCGACGGCGGCGCTCACCGCCAGCGTCGACAGGCCGAGAGCGCCCGCCTCGGCCCACCAGTTCCCGGTGAGCACGCCGAGCCAGCTGCCGGCGATCGCGGCGGCCACCGCGCCGACCAGGACAGCCACGCCGACCAGCGCACCGGCCGCACGCCAGCCACGTAGCCCCAGCAGCGTCACGGCGGCTCCCGCACCGATGCCGGCCAGCGCCATCGGCAGCACGCTCGACGTCAGGGCCGCGCCGCGCGGATCAGCGGCGGGGGCCGGCGCCACATCGACGGTCTGCACCTGGGTGCCGCCCGCCTGCTGGGTCACCGCCTGCTGGAGCAGCTGGGCGACGACCGGACTCGCGGCCGAGGCGGTGAGCAGCTTCGGCCCCTGCTCGGTGGCGACGACCGCCCCGTATACGGTCCGGTCCTCGATGGCGTCCCGGGCGGCACTCTCGTCGGCGTAACGGTGGATCTCGAACGCGCCCTCGCGCGCCTCGAGCCGCTGCTCCACCTGGGCCGTCGCGGTGGTGGGACCCGCCACGCCGAGCGGCAGGTCGTGCGGCGCGGTACGGGCCGCGGGCCAGGCGAACGCCCACAGTGCGAGGGCGACCAGGACGGGGACCAGCAGGACGACGGCGACCACGCGGCGGCCGTGGGACGGCGAGGGCGCTGTCGGCGGCGGTGGCGTGGTGGTCCTGGTGGCGGTAGCGGAGGTGGCGGACATGGGTTTCCTCTCCGATCGGGGTCGAGGTTCAAAAAGAAGGATCGTTCGTTTTAGGTTCGTTGCCACCATCCTGCGGGCACTGCGAGGTTGTCAAGAAGGAATGTTCGTTTTACGTTGCTGTCCATGGCCCGTGTAACTCAGGAACACCTCGATGCCCGTCGCCGTCAGATCCTCGACGGCGCGGCCCTCTGCTTCGCCCGCAACGGCTTCCACGCCACGTCCATGCAGGACGTACTGAAGGAAGTGGATCTCTCGGCAGGCGCCGTGTACCGCTACTTCAGCGGCAAGAACGAGCTGATCAAAGCGATCGTCACCGAGGTCCTGGCGGAGGTTCGCGAAGGCTTCGAGGCCGCCGCCCGGCAGAGCCCGCCCCCGCCGCCCGACGAACTGGTGGGGCGCGTCATGGGCTCAGTCATCGAGGGGAGGGTGGGGATGATCCACAACGGGGAGTTCGTGTACCCGCGGCTGATCATTCAGGTCTGGGCGGAGACCATGCGCAACGAAGAACTGTCGGCCGTGTTCCACGACGGCTTCGGCAGTGTGCGGGCGGCCTGGATGAAGGTCGTCCAGGGCTATCAGGACGCGGGGATGATGCGGGACGACGTACCGGCCGAAAGCGTGGCCCGGACCATGATCGCGACGGCCCAGGGTTTTGTGGCGCAGATGGCCGTCTTCGGCACCGCACCGGTGGAGGTGTTGCAGGAGGGGCTGCAGGGCCTGATGAGCATGGGAAACCCCGACGCGCGGACCTGAGCCGGCCGACGGCCGGTTAACGTCGCTGAAACGCCGCCCAATTAGCCTGCGCCTCCACGCCACCTGGGATTTTGCCCGGCGGCTGCGGAAACCGGACCCCGCACGGTCCGGAGCGAGGACTGTGAGGTGGGACGCCGTGCAACTGACCCCGCACGAGCAGGAGAGGCTGCTCATTCATGTGGCCGCCGACGTGGCCGAGAAGCGCCGGGCCCGCGGACTGAAACTGAACCACCCCGAAGCCGTCGCGCTCATCACGTCGCACATCCTCGAAGGCGCGAGGGACGGCCGCACCGTGGCCGAACTCATGGCCTCCGGGCGCAGGATCCTCACCCGCGAGGACGTCATGGAGGGCATCCCCGAGATGATCCACGACGTCCAGGTGGAGGCCACCTTCCCGGACGGCACCAAGCTCGTCACCGTCCACGACCCGATCGTCTGACGGGGGAGCGGCCACCATGATTCCCGGAGAGATCCTGTTCGCCGACGGACCCGTCGCCTTCAACGAAGGCCGCGAGGTCACCCGGCTCACCGTCCTCAACGCCGCCGACCGGCCCGTTCAGGTCGGCTCCCACTACCACTTCGCCGAGGCCAACCCCGGTCTGGACTTCGACCGCGCCGCCGCGCGCGGCAAGCGGCTCAACGTCGCCGCCGGCACTGCCGTGCGCTTCGAGCCCGGGATCCCGGTAGATGTCGAACTCGTTCCGCTCACCGGCGCCCGTGTGGTGCCCGGACTGCGCGGTGAGACCGGAGGTGCTCTCGATGGCTGAGCTCTCGCGTGCCGCGTACGCCGATCTGTTCGGCCCGACCACCGGCGACCGGATCCGGCTCGCCGACACCGATCTGCTGATCGAGATCGAGGAGGATCGTTCCGGCGGGCCCGGGCTCGCCGGTGACGAGGCGGTGTTCGGCGGCGGCAAGGTCATCCGCGAGTCCATGGGCCAGTCACGTGCTACGCGCGCAGAGGGCACGCCGGACACCGTCATCACCGGCGCCGTGATCGTCGACCACTGGGGCATCGTCAAGGCCGACGTCGGCATCCGCGACGGCAGGATCACCGGCATCGGCAAGGCGGGCAACCCGGACACGATGGACGGGGTGCACCCGGACCTGGTCATCGGACCGGAGACCGAGATCATCGCGGGCAACGGCCGCATCCTGACGGCCGGCGCCATCGACGCGCACGTCCATCTGATCTGTCCGCAGATCGCCGACGAGGCGCTCGCCTCCGGCATCACGACCCTCGTAGGCGGCGGCACCGGTCCGGCCGAGGGATCGAAGGCCACCACCGTCACGCCCGGCCCCTGGCATCTGGCACGGATGCTGGAGGCGATGGAGGAGTACCCGCTCAACTTCGGGCTGCTCGGCAAGGGGAACACCGTCTCGCACGAGGCGATGCTCTCGCAGATCCGAGGGGGTGCGCTGGGTCTGAAGATCCACGAGGACTGGGGGTCCACGCCCGCCGCCATCGATGCCGCGCTGACGGTCGCCGACCAGACGGGTATCCAGGTCGCGATCCACACGGACACCCTGAACGAAGCGGGCTTCGTGGCCGACACGCTCGCCGCGATCGCCGGGCGCGGCATCCACGCGTACCACACGGAGGGCGCGGGCGGCGGCCACGCGCCGGACATCATGACCGTGGTCTCCGAGCCGCACGTCCTGCCCAGCTCCACCAACCCGACCCGGCCCTACACCGTCAACACCGCCGAGGAACACCTCGACATGCTGATGGTGTGTCACCACCTGAACCCCGCCGTGCCCGAGGACCTGGCCTTCGCCGAGTCCCGTATCCGGCCCTCCACCATCGGGGCCGAGGACATCCTGCACGACCTCGGCGCCATCTCGATCATCTCGTCGGACTCCCAGGCGATGGGGCGGGTGGGCGAGGTCATCATGCGTACGTGGCAGACCGCGCATGTGATGAAGGGGCGGCGGGGCGCGCTGCCCGGTGACGGGCGGGCCGACAATCACCGCGTACGTCGCTATGTCGCCAAGTACACGATCAACCCGGCCCTCGCTCAGGGGCTCGCCCGCGAGGTCGGCTCCGTCGAGACCGGCAAGCTCGCCGACCTCGTGGTGTGGGAGCCCGCCTTCTTCGGGGTCAAGCCGCATCTCGTCGTCAAGGGCGGGCAGATCGCGTACGCACAGATGGGCGACGCCAACGCGTCCATTCCTACCCCCCAGCCGATTCTGCCGCGTCCGATGTACGGAGCGATCGGGCGGGCCCCCGCATCCAACTCCTTCAACTTCGTGGCACCGCTCGCGGTCGAGGACGGGCTGCCGGAGCGGCTCGGGCTCGGGAAGCGGTTCGTGCCCATCGAGTCGACGCGCGGGGTGACCAAGGCGGACATGCGGGAGAACGACGCGCGGCCTCAGGTGCGGGTCGATCCGGACAGCTTCGCCGTACACATCGACGGGGAGCTGGTCGAGGCCACGCCCGCTGCCGAACTGCCCATGGCACAGCGGTACTTCCTCTTCTAAGGACGCGTCACCATGTCCCGAGCCGCGCTTCTCGTCCTGGCCGACGGCCGGTTTCCCGCCGGTGGGCACGCGCACTCCGGCGGGGCCGAGGCGGCCGTCAAGGCCGGGCGGATCACCGGGGCGGCGAGTCTTGAGGAGTTCTGCCGTGGCCGGCTGCACACGGCGGGGCTGGTGTCTGCCTCGCTGGCCGCGGCGGGGGCGCTGGGGCTTGATCCTCTGGCACTCGACGCCGCGGCGGACGCCCGCACGCCGTCGGCCGCGCTGCGGGTTGCCGCGCGGAAGCTCGGGCGGCAGCTGATGCGGGCGGCTCGGGCGACGTGGCCGTCTGCTGAACTCGACGCGCTGGCGCGGGCGTTCCCCAAGGGGGCCCATCAGCCGGTGGTCCTCGGGGTGGCTGCTCGGACCGCGGGGCTGGGGGCGGTGGATGCCGCGTACTGCTCCGCGTACGAGAGTGTCAGTGGGGCGGCTTCCGCGACGGTGCGGTTGCTGAGCCTTGACCCCTTCGACGCCACGGGGGTGCTGGCTCGGCTGGCTCCGGACCTCGACCGTGTCGCGGACCGGGCGGCCGAGGCGGCGCGCCGTGCCGTCGAGGAGGGCGTCGATGCCCTCCCTGCGGCTTCCGCGCCGCTGCTGGAGATCAGTGCGGAGGTGCATGCCGCGTGGGCGGTTCGTCTGTTCGCGTCGTAGGAGGAGTTTCGCCCCCGGCGCGGACCCGGCGGCAGCACAACAACCACCGACCGACACGAAAGCCACAGGAGCAACCCGCATGCACCTCGACCACTCCCACCCTCACCACGGCGGAGCCGTAAGCGCGGACGCGCACCGCCCCGACGGCACCCGCCGTGCCCTCCGTATCGGACTCGGCGGCCCCGTCGGCTCCGGCAAGACCGCCACCGTCGCCGCACTCTGCCAAGAGCTTCGTGACGAACTCTCCCTCGCCGTCGTCACGAACGACATCTACACCCGCGAGGACGCCGAGTTCCTCCTCCGCGAGGCCGTGCTGCCGCCCGAGAGGATCACAGCCGTCGAGACGGGCGCGTGCCCGCACACCGCGATCCGGGACGACATCTCCGCGAATCTCGAAGCCGTCGAGGATCTGGAGGACGAGATCGGTCCGCTGGACCTGATCCTCGTCGAGTCCGGGGGCGACAACCTCACCGCGACCTTCTCCAAGGGGCTCGTCGACGCGCAGATCTTCGTGATCGACGTGGCCGGTGGTGATGACATCCCGCGCAAGGGCGGGCCCGGTGTCACCACCGCCGATCTGCTGGTCGTGAACAAAACGGACCTCGCCCCGCACGTCGGGTCGGACCTCGGGCGGATGGCCGCCGATGCCAAGACCCAGCGTGCCGAACTGCCGGTTGTCTTCCAGTCGTTGAGGGCGGAGGGCGGAGTCCGGGAGGTCGCCGAGTGGGTACGGGCTCAACTCGCCGCGTGGACGGCATGACGACCCGAGCAGCCCGAGAGGCCGGGGCAGCCGGAGAAGCCCGAGCAGCCGGCGTACGCGCCACCGCCCGCATCGCCGCCCGCCCCGACGGCCGTGGTGGCACCGCCCTTCCCACCCTGGAAGGCGAAGGCCCCCTCGCCCTGCGCCGCACCCGCGCAACCGGCTCCGAGGCACGCGTCACGCTGGTCGGGGCGATGAGCGGCCCCCTCGGCGGCGACCACTTCACCGTCGAGGCGACCGCCGCCGAGGGCGCCGAACTGCACATCGGATCCGCCGCCGCCACCATCGCCCTGCCGGGCCAGGCCAAGGGCGAGGCCCGCTACGACGTGCGCCTCACGGCCGCCGACGGCGCCGAACTGCGCTGGCTGCCCGAACAGTTGATCTCCGCGAACGGAAGTGATCTGTACGTCACCACCCGCGCCGACCTCGCGCCGGGCGCCCGTCTGACGCTGCGTGAGGAACAGGTACTCGGCCGCGCCCACGAGGAGCCCGGCCGCCTCACCAGCCGTCTCACCGTCCGTCTCGACGGGCGCCCGCTGCTCGACCAGGAACTGTCCTGCGGACCCGGCGCGCCCGGCGGCTGGGACGGCCCGGCGGTGCTGGCGGGACATCGCGCCGTGGGGCAACTCATCGTCGTACGACCGGAATTCGCCGATGCGCGGCCCGGCCCGCGGCTCCTGGGTGAGTACGCCGCGCTCACCCCGCTCGCAGGACCCGGCGTCCTCGTGACCGCACTCGCCCCGGATGCCCTGCGGCTGCGCCGCATCCTCGACGAAGCCCTGCGTACACTCGGCCTGTAACGGACAACTCCGCTCAACGGTCAGGCGGTTACCGGTTATCGGATTGGCAAAGAAGCCAAGTCACCCCTGTCCTCAGGGAGGTCACAGCAGAAAGGATCCCCGTACCGACCACAACACGTACGGGGAGGCCCACTTGACGGGTATGAGACCGCCGAAGAAGAAAGCGGCAGCGCTCGGCTCGGCCGGAGTGTTCGTCACGGCGACACTGATAGCAGGGGCCGTCGCGGCGCCGTCCGCCAGTGCGGACACCCGCCACGGCCAGGACCGCGAGGCGCGCGGTACGGCGATCGCCGCGGCACGGGCCGCCAAGGCCGGCATCAACTGGCAGGACTGCCCGGCCGATTGGGGACTTGAGAAGCCCATCCAGTGCGGCTGGGTCACCGTGCCGCTCGACTACGCGAAGCCGAACGGCAAGCAGATCAAGCTCGCCGTCGACCGCATCGGCAACACGGGCACCAAGGCGGAGCGCCAGGGAGCCCTCATCTACAACCCCGGCGGCCCCGGCGGCTCGGGCCTGCGCTTCCCGCGCCGGGTCACCACCAAAGCCCCGCTCTGGGTCAACACGGCGAAGGCGTACGACTTCGTGGGCTTCGACCCGCGCGGCGTCGGCCACTCGGCGCCCATCTCCTGCGCGGATCCTCAGGAGTTCGTGAAAGCGCCCAAGTTGGACCCGGTGCCGGACTCCGAGGCCGACAAGCTCGCCCAGCGCAAGCTCGCCGCCGAGTACGCGGCAGGCTGTGCCGAGCGCAGCGGCGAGATGCTGCCGCACATGACGACGCCCAACACCGCGCGCGACCTGGACGTCATCCGGGCCGCCCTCGGCGAGAAGAAGCTCAACTTCCTCGGCGTCTCGTACGGCACGTACGTCGCCGCCGTCTACGGCACCCTCTTCCCGACGCATGTGCGGCGCATGGTCGCCGACAGCGTCGTCAACCCGTCGCGCGAGAAGATCTGGTACCAGGCCAACCTCGACCAGGACGTCGCCTTCGAGATGCGCTGGAAGGACTGGCAGGACTGGGTCGCCAAGAACGACGCGACCTATCACCTGGGCGACACGCGGGTCGAAGTCCAGGCCCAGTGGCTGAAGTTGCGCGCCACGGCCAAGAAGAACCCGATCGGCGGGGTTGTCGGTCCTGCCGAGCTCGTCGGGTTCTTCCAGAGTGCTCCGTACTACGACTCCGCGTGGGCGCCCACCGCCCAGGTGTGGAGCAAGTACGTCGCCGGTGACACCCAGGCGCTCGTCGACGCCGCCGCTCCGGACCTGTCGGACACCGCGGGCAACGCCGCCTCGGAGAACGGCAACGCCGTCTACACCGCCGTCGAGTGCACCGACGCCAAGTGGCCCACCAGCTGGAAGAAGTGGGACCGCGACAACACCGAGCTGCACAAGAAGTACCCGTTCATGACGTGGGCCAACGCCTGGCTGAACCTGCCCTGCGCCACCTGGCCGGCCAAGCAGCAGACCCCGCTGAACGTCAAGACCGGCAAGGGCCTGCCGCCCGTGCTGATCGTGCAGGCCACGCGGGACGCCGCCACTCCGTACGAGGGCGCCGTCGAGCTGCACAAGCGGTTCAAGGGCTCCCGTCTGATCACCGAGAAGAACGCGGGCTCGCACGGTGTCACGGGGCTTGCCAACCCCTGCATCAACGAGCGGGTGGACACCTACCTGCTCACCGGCAAGGTCGACGCGGCCGACGTGACGTGCGCCCCGCACGCCACGCCCACCCCGTAGTCCGTAAGCACGACAGACACGAAGAGGGGGCGGCCGGAATCCCGGCCGCCCCCTCCGCATGCTCTCAGCTTCACATCAGCGGCATCAACTCAGCGGCATCCGCGGGAACTTGCGCCCCTTCTCGGCCGCCTTCTGCTCGGCTTCCTCGGCCTTGACGTCGGCCGCGTACCGGTCGACGTACTCCTGCTCGGAGAGGCTGAGGATGGCGTACATGATCTCGTCGGTGATGGCGCGCAGGATCGCCTTCTCGTTCTCCATGCCGGCATAGCGGGAGAAGTCGAGGGGCTTGCCGAAGCGGATCACCACGGGGTGGATGTTGGGGATCTTCTTCCCGGGCGGCTGGGCCTCGAAGGTGCCGATCATCGCGCAGGGAATGACGGGGACCTGGGCCCTGAGGGCCATCACCGCGACGCCCACCTTGCCCTTGTAGAGGCGGCCGTCGTGCGAGCGCGTGCCCTCCGGATAGATGCCGAGGAGCTCGTCCTTGCGCAGCACGCCGAGCCCTTCGCGGATGGCGGCCTGACCTGCTTCCTTGCCGGAGCGGTCCACCGGGATCTGCCCGGCACTGCGGAAGAAGTAGGCCGTCAGACGGCCCTTGATACCGGGCCCCGTGAAGTACTCCGCCTTCGCCAGGAAAGTGATCCGCCGCTTGAGGATCGCGGGCATCAGGAAATGGTCCGAGAACGACAGATGATTACCGGCGACAATGGCCGCGCCCGACTCCGGTACGTGCTCGAGCCCCTCGATCTTGGGACGGAAGACCAGTCTCAGCAAAGGTCCCAGGATCACGTACTTGAGCACGTAGTAGAACATGGGGTCGTCGCTCCTCACTCCGCCGGATCGGCTCAACCGCCGTGTTCTAGCAGGTCAATAGGTACGCGGGAGAGACGCCAGTGTATGTGCAGGCGCGGGCTTGTGTTAAGCGGGTGCGCTACGGCTTGCGGGCCACTCCGCAGAAGTGGGTCACATCGACGATCTCTTCCTGCGGACAGTCGGGTCGCCAGCGGGGGCAGGAAACGACGCCCGGCTCGAGGAGATCAAGACCGTCGAAGAGCCCCAGGAGTTCTTCGCGGGTACGCAGTGTCATCGGCGCCGATCCCTGAGTGTTCCAGTAGTGGACCGCCTGGGCCATCGCCAGGCCGTCGACCTCCGAGGTCGGGTGGGAGACGACCAGGTGGCTGCCGGAGGGCACGGCGTCCATGAGCCGCCGCACGATGGAGCGGGCCTCATCGGTGTCCAGGACGAAATTGAGGATGCCCAGCATCGTGATCCCCACGGGCCGGCTGAAGTCCAGCGTCCGGGCGGCGCCTTGCAGGATCGCGTCGGGGGCGTGGACGTCGGCGTCGATGTAGTCGGTGGCGCCCTCGGGCGTGCTGGTGAGCAGGGCGCGGGCGTGGCTCAGCACGATGGGGTCGTTGTCCACGTAGACGATCCGGCAGCCGGGATCGACGCGTTGGGCCACCTCGTGGGTGTTGTCGACGATCGGCAGGCCCGTGCCGATGTCCAGGAACTGCCGGATTCCCGCCTCACCGGCGAGAAACCGCACAGAGCGCGCCAGGAACCGCCGGTCCGCGACGGCCGAGCGGGAGAGTTCCGGCACGAAGGACAGGATGTGATCGCCGACCTGTTGATCGATCTGGTAGTTGTCCCTGCCGCCCAGCCAGTAGTTCCAGATACGCGCGGAGTGCGACACATTGGTCTTGAGCTTGGGATTCCGCATGGTGCCCTGGGTGCCTGGTGTCGAGAGTTCGGACATCCCTGTGGCTCTTTTCGCTCATCACTGACTGGGACAGTGCACAATCTAGCCCGCTTGGCCGGAACCAATCACCATAAAGGATAAAGCAGTTCCTGGTTCCGGCCCCGGTCGCGCAGGCCCCTTCTGCCCTCAGGCCCCTTCTGTCAGAACCTTCTCCAGTGTCCCGAGCGCCGAGCGGAGTTCCCCGTCGGTGATGGTCAGCGGTGGTGCCAGCCGGATCGTCGAACCGTGGGTGTCCTTGACGAGAATTCCCTCGCGCATGAGCCGTTCGCTGATCTCGCGGCCGGTGCCGATGGCGGGGTCGACGTCGACGCCCGCCCACAGCCCACGCGCACGGAAGCCGCGTACGCCCCTGCCCTCGAGGGCGGCCAGGCCCTCGCTCAGGGTCACGCCCAACTCGGCGGCCCTGCGCTGGAATTCACCGGTCCCGAGCAGCTCGACGACCGCGGACCCCACCGCCGCGGCCAGCGGATTGCCGCCGAACGTCGAGCCGTGCTCGCCGGGCCGCAGCACGCCGAGCACGTCGCGGCGCGCGACGACCGCGGAGACGGGGACGATGCCGCCGCCGAGCGCCTTGCCGAGCAGCACCATGTCCGGGACGACCGCCTCGTGCTCGACGGCCAGTGTGCGGCCCGTACGGCCGAGGCCCGACTGGATCTCGTCCGCGATGAACAGGCACCCGGCCCGCCGGGTCAGTTCGCGTACGCCGGTGAGGTAGCCGTCGTCCGGGATGACCACGCCCGCCTCGCCCTGGATCGGCTCGATCAGGACGGCCGCCGTCGTCTCGTCGACCGCCGCCTCCAACGCGGCGAGATCGTTGTAGGGGACGATGCGGAAGCCGGGCGTGAACGGCCCGAAGCCCGCGCGGGCGCTCTCGTCGGTGGAGAAGCTGACGATGGTGGTCGTACGACCGTGGAAGTTGTCGGCGGCCACCACGATCGTCGCCTGGTCCGCGGGGACGCCCTTCACCTCGTACGCCCATTTTCGGGCGACCTTGATGCCGCTCTCCACGGCCTCGGCGCCCGTGTTCATCGGCAGCACCATGTCCAGGCCGGTCAACTCGGCCAGGGACTCGGCGAATTCGGCGAGCCTGTCGTTGTGGAAGGCGCGCGAGGTGAGCGTCAGCTGGTCGAGCTGGCGGTGCGCGGCCTCGATCAGCGCCGGATGGCGGTGGCCGAAGTTGAGGGCCGAGTAGCCGGCCAGCATGTCGAGGTAGCGGCGGCCCTCGACGTCCTCGACCCAGACGCCCTCGGCGCGCGCGACGACCACGGGCAGCGGGTGGTAGTTGTGCGCGAGGACGGGCTCCTCGGCGCGGATCAGGTCTGCGGAGGTACGCGTACGCGCGGGAGCGGTCATGAACGGATCTCCTGAGTGCAGCACTTGATGCCGCCGCCGGCCTTGTGGAGCTCCGACAGGTCGACGGGGACGGGAACATAGCCGTGGCGGGTCAGCTGGTCCGCGAGCGCCTCGGCACGGGGCGAGATGAAGACATGGCGGCCGTCCGAGACGGAGTTGAGCCCGAACGCCATCGCGTCCTCACGCGTGGCGATCACCGCCTCCGGGAACAGCCGCCCGAGCACCTCGCGGCTTCCCGGGGAGAAGGCCTCGGGGTAGTACGCGATGTTCGCCTCGCCTCCGTCGCCTCCGTCGCCTCCGTCGTCGAGGACGAACAGCGCGGTGTCCATGTGGTAGAAGTACGGGTCCACCAGCTGCAGGCCGATCGTCGGGATGCCGAAGAACTCCTGCACCTCGCGGTGCGCATCCCGCGTCGTACGAAAGCCGGTGCCGGCCAGGATGTACGGGCCCACCGGGACGAGATCGCCCTCGCCCTCGCACACCGACTCGGGGTGCTGGACGTCGAAGCCCGCGTTCTTGAACCAGGTCTCGTACGCGGTCGACTCCGGCCGCCGTTGCGGCGCGTGGAACAGCGAGCCGAAGGCGCGGCCTTCCACGACCAGCGCGGAGTTCGCGGCGAAGACCATGTCCGGGAGACCGGCGACCGGCTCGACGCTGTCGACGGTGTGGCCGTGGGCGCGGTAGGCGCGGATCAGCTCCGCCCACTGGCCGCGGGCCAGATCGACGTCGATCTGTGTGTCCTCATGCATCCATGGGTTGATGGCGTACTGCACGGCGAAGTGTCTGGGTTCGCACACCAGAAAGTGCTTCGGGCGCGACACACGGCTGTTGGGCACAGAGGGGTACCTCCGCTTCCTGCGGTGACGAGGTGATGACTGGCGGTGAGTCAACGGTAGGAAGCGGGGGAGAGGGGCGACAAGCATCGACAATTGCGCGTCGGCGCAGGAACGCTGCGTCTTGAGGATGTTCGGCGCACGATCGGTGCGTGACCTGGGCCGCTCAGTCCTCCGGGGCCGGTGCGGGTTGGTTCGCGCCCGCCTCCGGGCTCTCCGGGAGCAGATGCGAGAGCACCATGTAGCTGATCGTCTTGCGGATGAACGGCTCCGTACGGATCCGCTCGAGCACCTCCTCGAAGTGGTCCACGTCCCGGGCCCGTACATGCAGCAGAGCGTCCGCGCCCCCGGTCACCGTCATCGCGGCGGTGATCTCCGGATGGTTGCGCACCACCTCCGCCAGCCGCCGCGGCGGGGCCGCGCCCTCGCAGTACACCTCCACGTACGCCTCCGTACGCCAGCCGAGCGCGTCCGGCTTCACCGTGGCCGTGAATCCGGTGACCACACCCGTCTCGCGCATCCGGTCGACACGGCGCTTGACCGCGGTGGCCGACAGGCCGACCGCCGCGCCGATCACGGCGAAGCTGGTGCGGGCGTTCGCCATCAGGGCCGTGACGATCTTGCGGTCGAGCTCGTCGAACGGCGCGGGCTTGGGGCTCATGCGCGCACTGTATCCAGCGGTGACGGCCACCCCTCACGTCTCCGCAGGCCCAGAGGTCACAGCCCCGTCTCGCACATGTGCAGACGTCCGGATTCCTCCTAGACTCCAGCCTCATGCTGCGCGCCCTCGCCGTCGACGACGAACCGCCGTCCCTCGAAGAGCTGCTCTATCTGCTGGAGGCCGATCCACGCGTGAAGAGCGTCGAGGGCGCGAGCGACGCGACCGAGGCGCTGCGCCGGATCAACCGCGCCCTGGAGTGCGGCCCGAACGGTGACGACGCGATCGACGTGATCTTCCTCGACATCCAGATGCCCGGCCTCGACGGCCTGGACATGGCGCGGCTGCTCGCGGGCCTGGCCAAACCCCCGCTCGTCGTGTTCGTCACCGCCCACGAGGGCTTTGCGGTGCAGGCCTTCGACCTCAAGGCGGTGGACTACATCCTGAAGCCGGTACGCCGGGAACGGCTGGCCGAGGCCGTCCGCCGGGCCGCCGAGCTGAAGGAGGCGGCTCCGCTGATCCCCGTGCACGAGCCCGACCCGGACCACATCCCGGTCGAGCTGGGCGGGGTCACCCGTTTCGTGGCCGTCGAGGAGATCACGCATGTCGAGGCCCAGGGCGACTACGCGCGACTGCACACCGAGCAAGGCAGCCACCTGGTGCGTATCCCGCTGTCCACGCTGGAGGAGCGCTGGCGCTCGCGCGGCTTCGTGCGCATCCACCGGCGGCATCTCGTGGCGCTCGGCCACATCAGCGAGCTCCGGCTGGACGCGGGCACCGTGAGCGTCCTGGTCGGCCCCGTCGAACTGCAGGTCAGCCGCCGGCACGCCCGCGAACTGCGCGAACTGCTGATGCGCCGGACCGCGAGCTAGGGGGCTTCAGTGGCACAGGATCCGACCGATCGCCGCGTGGTCGTCACGGGGCCGCCCCGCCGCACCCGCAGGCTGAACGGCTACCGTCCCCGCACCGAGATCGACGAGCAGACGACTCTCGGCCACACCTACGTCCGCTCGCTCATCCGCAGCCAGCTGCGCGCCGCACTCACGGTGTTCGGCGTACTCGTGCTGCTCGTGGGACCGCTGCCGCTGGTGTTCACCTCCATGAACGACAGCACGAACCTCGAATGGCTCGTCCTCGGCTTCTGCGTCTACCCGCCGCTGGTGCTGCTCGCCCGCTGGTACGTACGCCGGGCCGACCGCAACGAGAGGGACTTCGTCCGCCTCGTCGAGGACCGCTGACCCCGGATGCCGAGCCCATGAACCAGAACGAGGACCGCTGAACAGTGAACGAGAACTACGCCGTTCCCGCGGTCGCCCTCGTCGTCGTGGCGACCGTCTTCGTCGGCGCCTTCGGTCTGCGCATCTCGCGGACCACCTCGGACTTCTACGTCGCCTCGCGCACCGTCGGCCCCCGGCTGAACGCGGCGGCCATCAGCGGTGAGTACCTGTCCGCCGCCTCGTTCCTCGGCATCGCCGGCCTCGTCCTCGTCCAGGGCCCCGACATGCTGTGGTACCCGGTCGGCTACACGGCGGGCTATCTCGTCCTGCTGCTCTTCGTGGCGGCCCCGCTGCGCCGCTCCGGCGCCTACACGCTGCCCGACTTCGCGGAGGCACGGCTCGCCTCCCAGTCGGTGCGACGGCTGGCGGGTGCCTTCGTCGTCGGCGTCGGCTGGCTGTATCTGCTGCCCCAACTACAGGGCGCCGGGCTGACGTTGAACGTGCTGACCGGCGCCCCCAAGTCACTCGGCGGAATCATCGTCGCCGTCGTCGTGGTCGCGACCGTCGCCGCCGGCGGCATGCGCAGCATCACCTTCGTGCAGGCCTTCCAGTACTGGCTCAAACTCACCGCCCTGCTCGTCCCCGCACTGTTCCTCGTCCTCGCCTGGCAGGGCGACGGATCACCACGGAACGCCTTCGACGAACCGGCGACCTTCCGCGAACACCGCGTCGTCCGCGTCGACAGCGGCCTCGACCTGAAGCTCGCCGAACCACTGAACGTCACGGCGACGGGCACGGTGGACGGCGAGCGGTACGAGGACGAGAAGGTACGGCTCACCGAGGGCGTCCACCGCATCGAGCGGGGCACCGAACTGGGCTTCACCAAGGGCGACCATGTCCCCGTCGCCGACCGCGGCAGCAACGGCGGCATGTCCACCTCGCTCGCCGAGGGCCGCGAGGACCGCCCGCTCTACGCCACGTACGGACTGATCCTCGCCACCTTCCTCGGCACCATGGGCCTGCCACACGTGGTCGTCCGCTTCTACACCAGCCCGCACGGCGTCGCCGCCCGCCGCACCACGGTCGTCGTACTCGGCCTGATAGGCGCCTTCTATCTGCTGCCACCGGTCTACGGCGCGCTGGGCCGCCTGTACGCCCCCGAGCTCACCCTCACCGGGGACGCCGACGCCGCCGTACTGCTGCTGCCCGACCGAGTGATCGGCGGACTCGGCGGGGACCTGCTGGGCGCGCTGGTGGCGGGCGGTGCCTTCGCCGCGTTCCTGTCCACGGCGTCCGGGCTGACCATGGCGGTGGCGGGCGTGCTCACCCAGGACGTGCTCCCGGCACGCGGCGTACGGCACTTCCGGCTGGGCACCGTGCTCTCGATGATCGTGCCGCTGATGGCCAGCGTGGTCGTGGGCGGACTGCCCGTCGCGGACGCCGTGGGGCTCGCCTTCGCCGTCTCCGCGTCGTCGTTCTGCCCGCTCCTCGTCCTCGGCATCTGGTGGCGGCGGCTCACCCCGCCCGGCGCGGCGGCCGGGATGCTGGTCGGCGGCGGCTCGGCGCTGCTCGCGGTCGCCGCGACCATGGCGGGCTACCCGGGCACGGGCCCGCTGCACGCGCTCCTCGCCTGGCCCGCGCTGTGGTCCGTGCCGCTGGGCTTCCTCACCATGGTGCTGGTGTCACTGGCCACGCCCGGCCTTGTACCGGCGGGCACGGCCGCCATCCTCGCCCGCTTCCATCTGCCGGAGCAACTGTCGGGCGGCCAGGTGCGAACGGCTGTGAGCGCGAAGGAAGCGAAGGAAGTCGACGCATGAGCTGGATGGGCATGAGCCGGGTGGTGGAGACATGAGCGGTTTCCTGGCCGGGCTCTTGGTGGCCGTACTCCCGCTGCTGGCGGCCGGATTCTGGCTCGGCCGGCGCACCACGCGCCCACGGAGCCTCGGCGGACTCGGCACCGCGGTCGAGCACGCCACCTTCGAGACCCTGCACACCGCCTCGCTCGCCGCACCCCCACTGCGGGCGGGCCTCACCGAGGAGACGGCCCGCAAGTCGGCCGGGCGACTGCGCACCCTGCTCGGCACCGACGCCCTCTGCCTCACCGACCAGGACACGGTCCTGGCCTGGGAAGGCGTGGGCGAGCACCACAAGACGCAGATCATGGACCGGCTCGGCGGACCGCTGGAGAACGGCCGCGGCGAGGCCTTCCGCCTCGACTGCGTGGAACCGGACTGCCCGGTGCGCTGGGCCGTCGTCGCCCCGCTCACCGTCGACGACCGCGTACACGGCGCGCTCGTCGCCTGCGCACCCCGCGAGTCCGCCGTACTGGTCAGGGCCACCGGCGAGGTCGCCCGCTGGGTCTCGGTCCAGCTGGAACTCGCCGACCTCGACCAGTCACGTACGCGGCTGATCGAGGCCGAGATCAAGGCCCTGCGCGCCCAGATCTCCCCACACTTCATATTCAACTCGCTCGCCGTGATCGCCTCATTCGTCCGCACCGACCCCGAGCGCGCCCGTGAACTCCTGCTGGAATTCGCCGACTTCACCCGGTACTCGTTCCGCAGGCACGGCGACTTCACCACGCTCGCCGACGAACTCCACGCCATCGACCACTACTTGACTCTGGTCAGGGCCCGCTTCGGGGACCGCCTCTCGGTCACCCTGCAGATCGCCCCCGAAGTACTCCCGGTGACGCTGCCCTTCCTGTGTCTGCAGCCCCTTGTGGAGAACGCCGTGAAACACGGGCTGGAGGGCGGCACCGGCCAGGTCGACAAGAGCCACATCAGCATCACCGCACAGGACGCCGGGGCCGAGGCCCTCGTCGTCATCGAGGACGACGGCCCCGGCATGGACCCCGACTGGCTGCGCCGCATCCTGGCAGGCGAGGTCAGCCCCTCGGGCGGCATCGGCCTGTCGAACGTCGACGACCGGCTGCGCCAGGTCTACGGAGACGACTACGGCCTCGTCATCGAGACCGCCCTCGGCGCCGGCATGAAAATCACCGCCAGGCTGCCCAAATACCAGCCGGGCGTGCACCCGGCGGGACGGCTGTCCCGCGAATGAGAGCTCCCCGGACCGGTCGGACGAGTTGGACCGGCTGTCCGGGGAGGAGTCGCGGAGCGCATCAGGTGCTGCGTGAGGCCACCATCGCCAGCGTGATCAGGCCGAGCACGACCCAGCCGAACCACAGCCAGCCGTTGCTGCCGAGCGCCACCGTGTAGGCCGTGACCACTACCAGGCCGCCGACGGTGAGCACCCCCATGGTCTTCGTAGAACCGGGCATCGCAACACCCTCCTTATGGTTCGTCCTTCTCCATGGTGCCCCCGTCCTGCCTTTTCACAGTGCATACGACGAAATGTGTGCCTGTTTTCCAGCCGCTCTCCCCGGCCCAGGCCGCCGATTCGTAGCGGCTCGGGTCGTAGCCGTACTGGATCGGCGGCACATCCGCCGCACACGCCTCCACGGACTCCCGCTTGGCCTCTTCGAGCGATGTGTCGGGTCCGAGCCGGGTGAAACCGAGCACCCGCTGGTCGTGCGGCTCGTCGCAGGACGCCAGCCGGGCGTCCCGGTCGGACCGTTCGTCCAGGCAGTCCTGCTTCTGCATGTTGGCCGTATCGATGAACGTCAGCCCCGCCTCCCGGTGGTCCCCGAGCGGCCCGTACACCCCTCCGTTCGCCCCGAGCAGCAGACAGACGGTGCGCCGCCCGGCGGCCTCGAAGCCCGCTTCGGTGGGCAGCACGGCGTAGCCGCGTACGTCCGCGAGCTTCTTACGGGTCTTCTCGGTGCGCTCCTCGCACCGGGCGGGCGCGTTCGTACGGGCCTCCTCGACGGATCCGGCCTCGACCACCGCCAGCACCTGGCCGTCCGGTGACCCTTTGAGGCAGTCCTCGAGCTTCAGGCGCGGAGTGCCCTCGAAACGCCTCTCGGACCAGTCGGCGATGACGCAGTCGCCGTCCTTGAGCGGCTCGGCGAGCCCGATGGCCGCGCCGTACGGCCGCGCACGGCCGCCGCCCTCGTCCGCCTGCCGGCCCATCGCGTACCAGACCCCGCCGAGCGCCAGGCCCACACCGAGGAGGGCGGCGATCACGGACTGCAGGACGTTCGAGCGCTTGCGACGCCGCCTTCCGGGCGGCGGTCCGTACGTCGGCGACATGGGCGACATCGGCGGGACGGGTGTCAGCGGTGACTGCGGCGGCCCGAACCCGGGCCCCGACACAGGCACCGGCACCGGCATGGCCGATGCCTCCGTCTCGGCCTGCGCCCACTGGGGCTGCGATCCCGGATCGACATGGGTGCGCTGCGGGGACTGCGGCATGAGGATCGCGGACAGCGCCGCCTGCGTCTCCTCGGCTGTGACGCGGTGGACCGGGTCCTTGGTGAGCATGGCCGCCAGGAGCGGTTCCAGCGCGCCCGCGCGCAGCGGCGGCCGGGGCTCCTCCAGGACGACCGCGGTGAGCGCGGCCAGGTCGGTGTCGCGGTCGAAAGGGCCGCAGCCCTCGACCGCGTAGTAGAGCGTGCAGCCCAGCGAGAACAGGTCGGCGGCAGCGGTCGGCGGCCCGCCCTGGGCCCGCTCGGGCGCCAGATATCCGGCCGTGCCCACCAGCATGGACGTCATCGTCCAGCGCGGCTCCGCGGAGTCCGGCTGCACAGATATGCCGTAGTCGGTGAGCAGGACACGTGCGTACGGGGAACCCGTACGGTCCGGCGCCAGCAGAATGTTCGCGGGCTTCACATCGCGGTGCATCACGCCCCGCTCGTGCCCTGCGGTCAGCGCGTCCAGCACGGCAAGGCCGATCCGGGCGCACTCGGCGGGTGCCGTCGGGCCCCGTCGCGTGACCAGGTCGCGCAGGTCGAGGGCGCCCGCGACGTACTCCATCACGATCCACGGCAGGCCCTCGTGTTCCAGCACGTCGTGCACGGTCACCACGTGCGGATGGCCGCGCAGCCCCGCCGCGTGCCGGGCCTCCGCGCGGGCACGCGCCACCCGGGCCGCCCGTTGCCGGTCGGCCTCGGCCGGGTTGCGGAAGACGATCTCCTTGAGCGCGACCTCACAGGCGAGACGCTGGTCATGGGCTAGCCAGACGTGTCCCATGCCGCCGGTACCGAGCCGGTTCAGGAGCAGATACCGGCCCGCGATGACCCGGCCCACTCCCGACTGCGAAGTTCCTGGTGCCATCCGGTTCCTCCTGGGTGCCGTGGGTCAGACCGCGCTCGGGGCGGGGTCGCCGCTCACCGGGGCGTCGGTCGCCGGCTCGCTCGTGACGGGTGCACTGCTGGTCACAGGTGCGCTGGTCACAGGTGCGCTGGTGACGGGCTCGCTGGTAACCGGATCGCTCGTCGGTGGTGATGAGCCCGTACGAGGCGGATCGTCGCTCGGCGGGCTTGTGCTGTCCGTCGATGGAGGCGTCGAGGGCTCGGCGGGCTCCGTGCCGGTCGGCGTCGGTGGGGACGGCGTGGCAGTGAGCCGCCTGTCGGCGGGCGGCGTCGAGGGCTCCGCCGGTTCGGTCTCCGCCCGTTCGGTCTCCGTCGGATCGGTCGGAGTCGGGGTGCCGGTCGACGTCTCGGTCGGCGAGGCCGAACCCGGGTCCGGGGGAGTGCCCGGCTCCTCGGTGGCCTCTTCGCGTGCGTCGAACGTCCGGTCCTCCGCGCCGTCGGTGCCCACGGGCCGGTCGAGGCCCTTGTCCGTGTCGTCCACGTCCACGAGAGCAAGCCGGTCGAGCTTCGTGGGCGACGGTTCGACCGACACCATCGACTCCTCGCGGAAACTCGGCCACTTCTTGTTGCCGTCCTCGAACCGCACCGAGATCTTGTCGGTGTCCCCCTCGAAGTTGCCCAGCGGATTACCGCAGGAGCACTTCACGGCGGGCAGTCCCTGATCGTTCACGAGAACCGCGATTCCCGCCTCCAGCAAGGCGTCGTAGGCAACGGCCCTGCCCTTCCTGTAGTCATGGTTCTGCACGAGAGTGTCGTGACGGAGGAGGACCGGTGTGAGTCGATCGACATACTCATCGATCGCATCCGGAGGAATACCGACAACGCGCGCCCATTCCTGCGCCTTTGGGCGGTTCTTGGGATCGTTGAGGAATTCCTTGAGCCGGTCGACGTCACGGGCGCCCTGCTTACGCGAACCGCCGTACAGCCCAGGCGTGTTGCCTTGCTGCAAGCCGCCGCGAGGCCGCTTCCCACGCACCTCGGCATCCACACCGATCCCACTCTTCTCGTCGAAGAAAGGATCGAGAGCCGGAACACCGGCGGCGACGGCCTTCACGACGATCAGGCGGTCGGATTGAGTGCAGCCGCTGAGGATCAGCAAAGCGACCAGCAGAAATGCGGTCCTGCGGACCGAAGATTGAAAGCCCCTGTACATGGGCGCGCGAAATGTCATTACCGCTCCCCCCGGCGGTTCCCCCGTCACCCTGCAAAGCGGAAGCAGGGCTTGCGCGCCATGCTACTGAATGGAAAAGCCTTTCAGTCAAGGTTAATTGGAAAGAGGCATTAAGTACCGGGAGCGTCAAGAGGGACCAGAGAATCTCAGGGGCCTTATGTACGAATTGATTCTCAGCGGGTGCGCGCGTTCAACGAGGCCAGATAGGCGTTGTACGCCTCCAGCTCCTTGTCCCCGTCGCGGTCCGCGGCCCGGTCCTTGCGCCGGGCCTGCCGCTGTTCGGAGCGGTACCACTGGAAGAGGAGCGCGAGCAGCACGAGTACGGACGGGATCTCGCTGAACGCCCAGGCGATGCCGCCCGCCGCGGTCTGGTCCGAGAGCGCGTCGATGCCCAGCGACGCGGGAGGGTTCTTGTACGTCTCGACCATCGGGCCGGACGCCATCATCAGCGCGATGCCGAAGAACGCGTGGAACGGCATGCCCGCGAACAGCTCCAGCATCCGCAGCAGATAGCCGGGCCGGTGCGGACCGGGATCCACTCCCATGATCGGCCAGAAGAAGGCGAGGCCGACGGCGAGGAAGTGGCACATCATCACGGTGTGGCCCGTCTTCGAACCCATCAGGAAGTCGAAGATGGGGGTGAAGTACAGCGCGTACAGGCTCGCGATGAACAGCGGGATCGTGAACGCCGGGTGCGAGATCAGCCGCATGAACCGGCTGTGCAGCAGCGCCAGCAGCAGCTCACGCGGCCCCTTGCGGCCCCGGCGGGAAGCCACCGGCAAGGCACGCAGCGCCAGCGTGATCGGCGCGCCGAGCAGGATCAGGATCGGCGACAGCATGCTGATCACCATGTGCTGCACCATGTGCACGCTGAACATGACCATGCCGTAGTCGTTGAGGCCGGTGCACATCACGAGCAGGACGGTCAGTACGCCGGCGACGAACGCCACGGTCCGCCCGACCGGCCACTTGTCACCGCGCCGGACCAGCCGCACGACACCCCACCCGTACAGGGCGAGCCCCACCAGGCAGGCGACGAGGAAGAACGGGTCCGCGGACCACGCGAGCCCCCGCCCCAGCGTGAACGGCGGCAGATCCATGACCATGCCGTGCCCGCTGTGATCCATCCGCCGGCTCCTGATTCGTGCTGGTTGTGCTGTCTGTCCGCACCAGACTAGAACCGCCCCGGGTCACTGATGTGACCGGGGGCGGTGAAAGGCGCCCTGTCAGGGGCGCGGGGCTGTATCAATATGCGGCTCCGCCGCGATGGGGGTCCCCCCCCGCTCATGGGGGTCCCCCCGCTCGAGCGAAGCCGAGAGTGGGGGAGAAGCCGAGAGTGGGGGAGCGACCAGCCACATACAACCCGCGGCCGGGAAACAACCGGAAGTCGTACGGCGCTGCCCTCGGCTAGAGGACGCACTCCGCCTCGGCGTACCGCTCGTCCGGAACCGTCTTCAGCGTCTCGACCGCCTCCGCGAGGGACACCATCGCGATCTCGGTGCCGCGCAGCGCCGTCATCCTGCCGAACTCGCCACGATGCACCGCCTCCACCGCGTGCCACCCGAAGCGGGTCGCGAGGACGCGGTCGTACGCGGTCGGGGTGCCGCCACGCTGGACGTGCCCGAGGATCACCGGACGGGCCTCCTTGCCGAGCCGGTGCTCCAGCTCGAGCGAGAGCTGGCGGGCGATGCCCGCGAACCGCTCGTGCCCGTAGATGTCCTTGCCGCCCTCGTCGAACTCCATCGTGCCCTCGCGAGGCTTCGCGCCCTCCGCGGCCACCACGATGGCGAACTTCTTGCCCGCCGAGAAGCGCTCGCCGACCTTGGCCGCCAACTCCTCGACGTCGAAGGGGCGTTCCGGCACGACGATCGCGTGCGCGCCGGCCGCCATGCCCGAGTGCAGCGCGATCCAGCCGGTGTGGCGGCCCATGACCTCCACGATCAGCACGCGCTGATGGGACTCGGCGGTGGTCTTGAGACGGTCGAGGGCCTCGGTCGCCACGCCCACGGCCGTGTCGAAGCCGAAGGTGACGTCGGTCACCGCGATGTCGTTGTCGATGGTCTTCGGCACGCCGACGATCGGCAGGCCGCCGTCCGACAGGAGGCGTGCCGCCTTGAGCGTGCCCTCACCGCCGATCGGGATGATCGCGTCGAGCCCGAGTTCCTCGACATACCCCTTGGCCCGCTCCACGCCGTCCCTGAGCTGCTCGGGACGTACGCGGGAGGAGCCGAGGATGGTGCCGCCGCGAGCCAGGATTCCGCTCACCGCGTCGAGGTCGAGCTTGAGGTAGTCGCACTCCAGAAGGCCTTTCCAGCCGTCCCGGAAGCCGATGACCTCGTCGCCGTGGTCGACGACGGCGCGGTGCACGACGGACCGGATGACGGCGTTCAGGCCGGGGCAGTCGCCGCCGGACGTGAGGACACCAATGCGCATAGCCCGAAATACCTTCTCAACGTGGGCCGGGTACCGGACCGCGCTGTCCGGTTGGACCCGGCCAGCCTACCGGCGGCAGGGGGCGGTTCCGCATCGTGCGTCCGCCTGCTGGACGCCCCCGCACAGGTGAGCGGGCGGGCCGCCAGAAGGGCTGTGCCCGATGTCTCGGCCTGTCCCGGGCGGGCTGTGGGCTGTGTTCTCCGCGTATCCGCGTATCAACGTGTGTCAGGCAGGCTGCTGCGCGGCCGCGATGCGCTCGGCGCGCAGCGCCTCGTACCACCGGTCGTCGATCGGCGGCAGCGCGTTGACGTCCAGCGCGAGCTTGAGCAGCAGGTCCGCGATCAGCGGGTTGCGGGCGAGCACCGGCCCGTGCATGTACGTCCCGAAGACCGTGTCGTTGTACGCGCCTTCCGTGCCGTCTCCCGTGCCGTTGCCCTTGCCGAGGCGGACCTGGGCGAAGGGGCGCGCGGTGGGGCCCAGGTGGGTGATGCCCTGGTGGTTCTCGAAGCCCGTGAGCTGCGGCAGGCCGAGGGGCGAGTCGATGTCCCCGAGTACGTCCCCGACGCAGCGTTCGCCCTCACCGCGCGTGGAGACCACGTCGAGCAGGCCGAGGCCCGGCTCGCGCTGACCGAGGTCGTTGATGAACTCGTGGCCGAGGATCTGGTAGCCGGCGCACACGGAGAAGACGATCGCGCCGTTGCCGACCGCGCGGTGCAGACCGCCGTCACGGCGCAGCCGCTCGGCAGCGAGCCGCTGCGGCCGGTCCTCGCCGCCGCCGATCAGGTAGATGTCGCCGGAGGTGGGGATCGGCTGGTCGCTGCGCACGTCGAGCCGGGCCACGTCCAGGCCGCGCTGCCGGGCCCGGCGCTCCACCACGAGGGCGTTGCCCTGGTCGCCGTACGTGCTCAGCAGGTCCGGGTAGATCCACACCAGACGCAGGCTGTTGTCACTCATTGATGATCGTCCTCTGTGGTCAGTTGCCGACACGGCGGCGCAGGTCCTGGAACGCGGTGTAGTTCGCGATGACCTCGATCCGCCCCGGTGGCGCGATCTGGACGGCCTGGTCGAGGTTCTCGCAGACCTGGAAGGTCTGGTTCGCGACCTCCAGACGCACCGCGAGGTCCAGCTTCCGGTCGCCGATGACGAAGATCGGGTGCCCGCTCAGCCGCGTGTAGTCGACGTCCCACAGCCAGGAGGTGTCGGTGCCGTCGGCCCCGCGCGCGTTCACGGACAGGATGACCGGCGTCGGCGGCGGGTCGATCAGTGAGAAGGTCTCCAGCCAGCCCGCGGGGTTCTTGGCGAGCAGCAGCCGCAGGTCGCGCTGCATGAACTGCACGACGTCGTACCGTCCGGCCACCGCCTGGACCTGGTACATGCGTTCCAGGGCGACCTGCGGCGGCACACCGAAGACGGCGGCTACGGCGGCCGACGAGGCGGCGTTGGCCTTGTTGGCGCGGCCCGGCAGCTGGAGGTGGATCGGCCAGGCGGAACCGTGCGGGTCGAGGACGTGGTCGCCGTTCAGCGCCCAACTGGGCGTCGGACGGCGGAAACCGCACTCGCCGCAGAACCAGTCGTCGCCCGGCCGCTGCATCACACCGCCGCAGGACGGGCAGGACCAGGCGTCGTCCTTCCACATCTGCCCGGCGGCCACCCATACGACGTTCGGCGAGGAGGAGGCGGCCCATACGACCAGCGGGTCGTCCGCGTTGGCGATCACGACGGACTTCGACCCGGCCAGGCCCTCACGCCAGTGCTCGGCGAGCATGCGGGTCTCGGCGGCGCGGTCGAGCTGGTCGCGGGAGAGGTTGAGGAGCGCGATGGCCTTCGGGGCGGTGTCACGTGCCACACCGGCGAGGTACTTCTCGTCGACCTCGATGACCGCGTACCGCGCGTCCGAACCGCCGGCCAGCGCGGAGGTGATGCCGGCGGGCATGTTCGCGCCCAGGGCGTTCGAGACGACGGGACCCGCGGCACGCAGCGCCTCCGCGATCAGCCGCGTGGTGGTGGTCTTTCCGTTGGTGGCCGACACCAGGATGACGTCCAAGTGCTCGGCCAGCCGGGCCAGCAGGTCGGGGTCGAGTTTGAGCGCCACCCGGCCGCCGATCACCGATCCGCTGCCGCGGCCCGCGGCACGCGACGCCGCCGCGACCGCCTTGCCCGCCGTCACGGCCAGCTTGGCCCGCGGCGACAGCGGGTCCGAGTTGCCTGCCATCAGTTCTCGATCCTCCTTGCGTACGACGCCGCGCCCTGCCCTGCTCCCGGCAACGTGTGGCCCTCAGCCTATCGAGATCCACGACCGGCCCGATTCGCGGCACCACCCCGGCGCCCGCGCGACATTGAGGACCGTACCCTTGCGGCCATGCGACACGGCTCGATCCCCGGCGCCCAGGGGCGCGTTCTCACGCTGTCCCTCCTTGGCGACCCCGTGTTGCACACACCGTGCGAGGAAGTCACCGACTTCGGCCCTCAACTGGCACGTCTGGTCGAGGACATGTTCGCGACGATGTACGCGGCTCAGGGGGTCGGGCTCGCCGCGAATCAGGTCGGTCAGTCGTTGCGGGTCTTTGTGTACGACTGCCCTGATGACGAGGAGCGACGGCATGTGGGTCACCTGGTGAACCCGCGTCTGGTCGAGGCGGACGGGCTTCTGCTCCGCGGGCCCGAGGGGTGTCTGTCGTTGCCGGGGCTTGAGGCGGGAACGGAGCGGTACGACCACGCGATCGTCGAAGGTCGCACGCTGGACGGTGAGTTGGTGCGGGTGCATGGCACCGGGTTCTTCGCCCGGTGCCTTCAGCACGAGTGCGACCACCTTGACGGGGATGTCTACACCGACCGCGTCAAGGGGTGGCGCAGGCGGCGGGTTTTGCGGGCCGCCGCGCGGGCTGCTTGGAGCCGGTGAGCGGCGTTGGGGTGCGGTCCCGGATGCGGTCTGCCAGTCGTCTGTGGCTGGTCGCTCCCCCACTCTCGGCTTCTCCCCCACTCTCGGCTTCGCTCGAGCGGGGGGACCCCCATGAGCGGGGGGACCCCCATGAGCGGGGGACCCCCATCGCGGCGGAGCCGCAAATTGACACAGCCCCGCGCCCCTTACGGGGCGCTTCAGCTCACCGGAGTCAGAAGCTGGGCCCGCCCACTTTGTCGCCCGCCGCTGCCAGGCGTCCCCACAACAGGTCCGCCAAACTGCGTACCAACTCCGCGCGTGAGCACGGGCGTTCGCCGAGCCACCAGTCGCCCGCCGCGTGCATCATGCCGACGATGCCGTGGCCCCAGACTCGGGCGAGCTGTGCGCTGTCGGGGCCGAGGTCGACCCGCTCCTCGATGACCTTGCCGAGTTCCTCGCCCATACGGCGCAGCAGGGGAGCGGAGTGCAGGCCGACGTCGAAGCCCTGGTCGCTCTGCGGGCCGCCCTCCGACGGATGCATCAGGAAGCGGTACACCTGCGGACGTGCTTCGATGGCCGCGAGGTAGGTGTCGAGCGTGGCCTCGACCCGCTCGCGGCGCTCGGCCGGCGCGTCCAGCGCGGCCCGCAGCGCTTCGAGCAGGGCGTCCGTGTGGCGCTTGGCGAGAGCCGCGTACAGTCCCCCCTTGTCACCGAAGTGCCGGTACAGAATGGGCTTGGTGATGCCGGCCTCGGCGGCGATGGCGTTCATCGAGGCGCCGGGGCCGTCGCGGAGCACCACCCGGTCGGCTGCCTCCAGCAGCTCGCGCCGGCGGCGGTCGGCGGACCGCTGCTGCTCGGTCCGCTGTGTGGTGTCCATGAGCTCTCCCCACCCGTACTGGTTCGGTGACGCCTGCGCAACGTAACACCCTGCTGGGATTCTGCATCGAACGGGCTGCCGGAGGGGAACCGGGAGTTGACTTTTCCTACTGACGGGTAACAGGCTACTGTTACCGCAAGTAACACGTGAGTGCTGTAGCTGGAGGGGACATGGCCGAGTTCACCATGGAGCTCAACGACGAACAGAAGGAGGTCCAGGACTGGCTCCACGGCTTCGCCGCCGACGTGATCCGTCCCGCGGCAGCCGAATGGGACGAGCGCGAAGAGACTCCCTGGCCGGTCATCCAGGAGGCCGCGAAAGTCGGCATCTACTCCCTGGACTTCTACGCCCAGCAGTACTTCGACCCCACCGGCCTCGGCATCCCCATGGCCATGGAGGAACTGTTCTGGGGAGACGCGGGCATCGCCCTCTCCATCGTCGGCACCGGCCTCGCCGCCGTGGGCGTCCTGGCCAACGGCACCGAGGAGCAGATCGGCACCTGGATCCCCCAGATGTACGGCGACGCGGGCGACGTCAAGGTTGCGGCCTTCTGTTCCTCCGAGCCCGACGCCGGCTCCGACGTGGCCTCCATGCGCACCCGTGCCGTTTACGACGAGGCCAAGGACGAGTGGGTCCTCAACGGCACGAAGACGTGGGCGACGAACGGCGGCATCGCCAACGTCCACGTCGTGGTCGCCGTCGTCGACGCGGAGCTCGGCTCCAAGGGCCACGCGTCCTTCATCATCCCGCCGCACACGCCCGGTCTGTCCCAGGGCCAGAAGTTCAAGAAACACGGCATCCGCGCCTCGCACACCGCCGAGGTCGTCCTGGAGGACGTCCGCGTCCCCGGCTCCTGCCTGCTCGGCGGCAAGGAGAAGCTGGACGAGCGCCTGGCGCGTGCCCGGGAGAGGGCGAAGGCAGGGGGCGAGCGCGTGAAGAACGCCGCGATGGCGACGTTCGAGGCCTCGC
This sequence comes from Streptomyces vastus, assembly GCF_039532825.1. Taxonomy (NCBI): domain Bacteria; kingdom Bacillati; phylum Actinomycetota; class Actinomycetes; order Kitasatosporales; family Streptomycetaceae; genus Streptomyces; species Streptomyces vastus. Next base: position 104,596 of record NZ_BAAASJ010000032.1, on the reverse strand, counting down.
GCCCGGCGGTGGGTGCCATGGCCGTGGGCACGGCCCGTGCCGCGTACGAGGTCGCCCTCGACTACGCCAAGACGCGCGAGCAGTTCGGCCGCCCGATCATCGACAACCAGGGTGTCGCCTTCCAGCTCGCTGATATGCGTACCTCGATCGATGCGGCCCGGCTGCTGGTGTGGCGTGCCTCCTGGATGGCGGTCAACGGGAAGCCGTTCACCGCGGCTGAGGGTTCCATGTCGAAGCTGTTCGCGAGTGAGACGGCGAAGAAGGTGACGGCGGAGGCGATCCAGATCCTCGGCGGCAATGGCTACACGCGCGAGTACCCGGTTGAGCGGATGCATCGCGATGCCGCCATCTACACGATCTTTGAGGGCACAAGCGAGATCCAGCGTCTGGTGATCGCCCGAACCCTCGCGGGTATGCCGATCCGCTGACGACACCTGAGCGGTCGGCAGGGCCGTGAGAGCCTGGGAGTACGGGAAGGCAGCGCAGTCGAGCCGAAGGAGTGCGGCGATGACGCGAACAGCCAGGGAACTGCTGGAGACCACCACCGGGAAGCTCGCCCCCGACCCGCAGGCCAACCGGCTGCTGCCCCTGATCGGCCGGGGCGCGGCACGGCGTGACACCCTCGCCACTCTCGCACTGGAACAGCGCTATGTGATCGCCGCGGACCGCCGGGCGTTCCTGCACCTGGCGGAACGGTCGGCCGCCGAGCCCGAGTGCTCCGCCTTCTTCACCATGCTCGCGGAGGGCGAGGCGCTGGCCCATGACCGGCTCGGCCCGCTGCTCGACGCCTGCGGAGCCGATGAGGCGCGGGTGGCGGCGTACGAGCCGCTGGCGGGGGCCCAGGCGTATCCCGCGTACGTCGCCTGGCTCGCCCTTAACGGCGCACCGGCCGATGTGGTGCTCGCGCTGAGCGCCAACTTCTCGGCGTGGGGCGGCTATTGCGCCACCATCGCCGAGGCCCTCCGCCGCCAGTACGGCTTTGACGACGAGGCCTGCGGGTTCTTCGACCTGTTCGCCGAACCCGCGCCCGACCTGGAGCAGAAGGCGGTGGCAGCCGTACAGGCCGGGCTGGACGCGAAGTCGATCAGCGAGGAGGCGGTCCATCGCTACGGACGCCTGCTGCAGCGCTACGAGGAGATGTTCTGGCACACGCTGTGGGAGCTGGACCGGGGCGAGGCCTAGGCGGGCCCAGGCGCTCTGTCAGTCTGTCAGTCGGCCGATGTACCACTGCTGTGGGCGATGCAGGCCACGTCGATACGGTCGGCCAGCTTGGCGAGTTCGATCGTGAGGGTCGCCACCGTGTCCTCGTCGAGGCCCTCCTGACCGGCTTCCACCAGATGCAGCCACCGGCCGCCGACCGTGCGCAGCAGCTTGCTGACATCGGCGGCCGCCACCTGCAAAGTGCCGCGGTCGTCGACGATCAGAGGGAGGGTCACTTCGCGGTTCACACAGGCGATCGTAACTGCGGAACGCTCACGCTCCGTGCCATACGGTGGTGATGTTGCAGAACTCGCGGATTCCGTGGCCGGAGAGCTCACGCCCGTAGCCGGACCGCTTGACCCCGCCGAACGGGAACGCCGGGTGGGACGCCGTCATGCCGTTGACGTAGACACCGCCCGCCTCCAAGTCGCGTACAAAGCGGTCGATGTCGGCCTCGTCGCGGGTCCAGACGTTGGAACTCAGTCCGAACGGCGAGTCGTTGGCGATCGCCACCGCCTCGTCGAGGCCGGCGGCACGATAGAGCGTGGCGACCGGGCCGAAGGTCTCCTCGCGGTGGATGCGCATGGCGGGGGTGACGTCGGCGAGGACCGTCGGCGGGTAGTACCAGCCGGGCCGGTCGGGCCGTTCGCCGCCGCACAGCACCGTCGCGCCGCTTTCCACCGCCTCGTCCACCAGCTCCACCAGACCGTCGCGGCCCTGCTCGCTGGACAGCGGGCCGACGTCCGTGTCCTCGTCCAGCGGGTCGCCGACGTTCAGTGCCTTCATGCCCGCCGTGAAGCGCTCGGCGAAGGCGTCGAACACGTCCGTGTGCACGATGAACCGCTTGGCGGCGATGCACGACTGCCCGGTGTTCTGCACTCGGGCCGTCACCGCGGTCTTCGCCGCCCGGTCGAGGTCGGCCGACGGCATCACGACGTACGGATCGCTGCCGCCCAGCTCCAGCACCGTCTTCTTGACCTCGTCACCGGCGACAGAGGCGACCGCGCGGCCCGCAGGTTCGCTGCCGGTGAGCGTCGCAGCCTTGACCCGCTCGTCACGCAGGATGCCCTCGACCTCGCCGGAGCCGATGAGCAACGTCTGGAAGCAGCCTTCCGGGAAGCCCGCCCGGTGGAACAGTTCCTCCAGGTAGAGGGCGGTCTGCGGCACGTTCGAGGCGTGCTTCAGCAGCCCCACGTTGCCGGCCATCAGCGCGGGCGCGGCGAACCGGATCACCTGCCACAGCGGGAAGTTCCAGGGCATCACCGCGAGCACCGGGCCGAGCGGCCGGTAGCGTACGAGCACCCGGGAGGCGCCGGAGTCGCGCGCCTCCGGCTCCGGGGCCTCCTCGTCGACGAGCAGTTCCTCGGCGTGGTCGGCGTACCAGCGCATCGCCTTCGCGCACTTCGCGACCTCCGCGCGGGCCTGCTTGATCGGCTTGCCCATCTCCGTGGTCATCACCCGGGCGGTGTCCTGCGAATCCTCTTCCAGCAGGTCGGCGGCCCGGCGCATCAGCCGTGCGCGCTCGGCGAACGAGGTGGTGCGATACGTACGGAACGCGGCGTCGGCGGTCGCGAGCCTGCGCTCGATATCCTCGGCGCCGAGGGCGCCGTAGGTCTTGAGTGTCTCGCCGTTTGCCGGATTCACCGTCGCGATGGGCATGACGACCTCCTGAATACAGGCACCGGAGCTTGTCGGATCCGCGTACCCACGCGCAGCCGCTTTAGCCGACGTGCTCCTCGAGGCGGTCCAGGAACTCCGCCTGGGCCTTGACGATCACGGTTCGCGCCCGGTCGAGCCCGAACCACTCCACCCGGCTCAGTTCGGGGAACTCCTTGAGTCGGCCCGAGCCCTTCGGCCACTCCATCTCGAACGTTCCCGGGACCACCGTCGCCGGGTCGAGGTCGGCCTCCATCGCCCACGCGGTGACGATCTTGCCGTTCGCCTGCCGGACCTCGCCGAGCGGCACGGCCTCGCCGTCGGGCGGCTCCAGGCCCAGCTCCTCGCGGAACTCCCGTCGGGCCGCGTCCCAGGCCGGCTCGTCGGGCTCGTACTCACCCTTCGGTACGGTCCACGCGCCGGCGTAGCGCCGTTCCCAGAAGGGGCCGCCCATATGGCCGAGCAGTACCTCCAACCCGTCGCCGGCGTGGTGGAACAGCAGCAGGCCCGCGCTGCGGCGCGAGGCTTTCACCAGGTCACCTCCGGGTGCGCGGAGAGCAGCGTCTCGACGGTGTCGGCCTCCGCCGGGGTCTTGTCCTCGCGGTAGCGGACGACGCGGGCGAAGCGGAGCGTGACGCCGGCCGGGTAGCGGGTGGACTTCTGCAGACCGTCGTAGGCGATCTCGACGACGAGTTCCGGCCGGACGGTCACCACATGCCCGCTGTCCTCGACGGCGAGCTCGCGCAGCCGCTCGGTCTGCCAGTCCAGCATGGCGTCCGTCATGCCCTTGAACGTCTTGCCCAGCATCGCGAACGAGCCGTCCGGATTCCGCGCCCCCAGATGCAGGTTGGACAGCTTGCCGGTACGCCGCCCGTGCCCCCACTCGGCGGCGAGCACCACCAGGTCCAGCGTGTGTACGGGTTTGACCTTGAGCCAGGAGGCACCGCGCCGCCCCGCGCTGTAGGGGGCGTCGAGGCCCTTCAGCACGACGCCCTCGTGGCCGCGCTTCAGCGTGTCCGCGAGGAATCGTTCCGCGGCCTCGCGTGTCTCGCCGTCCGCCGGATCCGTCACGAGCGTGCGCCGCACCCGCATCGGTTCGGGCACCAACCGGGCCAGCTCCGCGTGGCGGTCGGCGAACGGCAGGTCGAGCAGGTCGTGGCCGTCCACGGACAGTGCGTCGAAGAAGACGGGGGAGACGGGCAGGGCCCTGGCCGCCGTGCCGACGTCCACGCGGGAGCCCACCCGCCCGGCGATGTCCTGGAAGGACTTCGGCCGTCCGCCCTCGTCGAACGCGATGACCTCGCCGTCCAGAATGAACCGCTCGCCCTTCAACTCCCATGCCGCGGAAGTGAGTTCGGGCAGCCGGTCGGTGATGTCGTCCAGAGTGCGCGTGTAGAGGCGTATGTCGTCGCCGTCGCGGTGGACCTGGACGCGGATGCCGTCCAGCTTCTCCTCGACGGCGCAGGCGCCGAGCTTGTCGATCGCCTCCGTCACGGACGCGGCGCTGTGCGCCAGCATGGGCAGGACCGGGCGGCCGACGGTGAGCCGGAACTCGGCGAGGGCCTTCGGGCCGTCCGCCAGCAGGCGCTGCGCCACGGTCTGCAGCGAACCGGCCAGCATCACCGCCCGTCGTACGTCCGCGGAGGGTGCGTCGGTCGCCTCGGCCAGTCCCTCGACGGCGACGGCGTCGAGGGCGCCCTGCCGTACCTCTCCGCTGAGCAGGCCGAACAGGAACCGCTGCTCGTCCGCGGTGGCCGCCGCCATCAACTCTCCGACCAGGCGCAGGCGTTCGGCCTGCGAGCCGGGGCCGGAGACGCCGGCGAGCGTGGTCAGGCGGGCGTCCACGTCCCGGACGCTGAGCTTGGGCTCTGCGGCCGGGGCGACGGGGCGGCTGAGCACCTTCCAGCCGATGCCGATCCGTCCCTGCGGGAGGCGTCCCGCCAGGTAGGGGATCACGATCGGCGCCTCCTCGGCCTCCGCGTCCCGGAACAGCTCGGCCAGCAGGCCGATCTTCCGGGAGCGGGCCGAGGTGGCGGCGACCTCCTGCGACACATTCGCTAGCCGGGCGAAGAGCATGCAGCCATGGTCCTACGACGGAGCGCGGAGCGCTCCGCTCGCGCGAAGGGTTCGTGGGGCAGCGCCCCAGACCCCCGCCAGGGGTGGGGGGTGACGGTCGTGTCGCGGCTGCGGGTGCGTCGTGGCTGGTCGCGCCCCGCGGCGGAGCCGCTGATGTCACAGCCCCGCGCCCCTGGGTGGGTGGTGGGTGCGGGGACGTGGGCTGGTGCGTCAGCCCGTCGCAGGCCGGGCATACGGCCCGGTGTTGGTACACGGTGCGGGTGACCTGAGCAGAACCTGAGCGACGGGCATACGACGCACCGGCCCACGGCTCCTCCCGCCGGTGGACAGGTGACGGGTCCGTCGTGGCTGACGGCTCCAGGGACGCCCCTTTAAGGCCCCTTTAAGGCCCTTTAGGGGCGCGGGGAACTGCGCGACCAGCCACAACGCACCCGCACTCGCCCACGAACCGAACCCACCACCCCCGTAGGCGTCCCCGCTCAACCGCCGGAGGCTATGTCCGCGAACAGCAAGTCCCCGTTGATCATGGCCCCCGCCCGATAGCCCAACGCAGCCGCGTTGATCACCTGCTCCGAGAACCCCACCGCGTTGCCCGCCGCCCAGACGCCCGGCACGCTCGTGCGCCCCGACTCGTCCACGGCCGCGTACACGCCGAACGGCGTCTCCTTCAGGTCGGCGCCCAGCCGCTCCAGCAGCCCCGTACGCGGAACGGCCCGCGGAGCGACGAACACCACGGAGCGCTCGTGCTCGGACCCGTCCGCGAGACGCACTCCGGCGAGCCGATCGTCCGAGACGACGAGCTCCGCCACCTCGCCGGGGACCACGTGAACCCCTGCCGCGGCCAGGTGGCGCAGGTCCTCGTCCGAGAGTTCGGACTCGGCGACCGTGTGCAGGAACAAGGACACGTCCTTGGACCACTGCGTGACCATCAGCGCCTGGTGCACGCTCATGACGGACGTCGCGAGCACCCCGAACGCCTGGTCTCGGACCTCCCAGCCGTGGCAGTACGGACAGTGCAGCACATCGCGCCCGAACCGCTCCGCGACCCCGGGCACCGACGGCAACTCGTCCGCGAGCCCGGTCGCGACCACTAGCCGACGTGCGTGCACGGTACGACCGGACGCCAGCGTCACATCGAACTCCCCGGCGTCGTCACGCACGACGTCCGCCGCGCGGTCCTGGACCAGCCCGACCCCGTACCGCTGAATTTCCCGCCGCCCCTCGGCCAGGAACTCGGCGGGTGACATCCCGTCCCGCGACAGATAGCCCTGCATGTGCGCGGCAGGCGCGTTGCGCGGCTCGCCTGCGTCGACGACGAGCACCTGGCGCCGCGCGCGCCCCAGTACGAGCGCGGCGGACAGGCCGGCCGCGCCGCCTCCGACGACAACCACTTCGTAACGATCGGTCATGGTGACCACCTCCACGGACAAGGTCGCCCCACGGCTGCCGCATTGACAAACCTATTTGCCGAAACTGCAATGTACTCATGAGTGAGCACGAGACGGACCTGAATGAGCGCGACACCGACGAGGTGCTGGCGGGAGTCGGCCCCCGGCTGCGGCGGATCCGGAAGGAGCGGGGTGCGACGCTCGCCGGGTTGTCGGAGGCGACGGGTATCTCGGTGAGCACCCTGTCGCGGCTGGAGTCCGGCCTGCGCAAGCCCAGCCTGGAACTGCTGCTGCCGATCGCCCGGGCCCACGAGGTGGCTCTGGACGAGCTGGTGGGGGCTCCGCCGGTGCGGGATCCGCGGGTCCGGTCCCAGCCGATCGAGCGGCACGGGCGCACCTACTGGCCGCTCACCCGCCAGCCAGGCGGACTCCAGGCGTTCAAGGTGCTCGTACCGCAGGGGCAGGAGGAGCCGGAACCCCGTGTCCACGAGGGGTATGAATGGCTCTACGTCCTCTCCGGGCGGCTGCGGTTCGTGCTGGGCGAGCACGACGTGGTGCTCACGGCTGGGGAGGCCGCCGAGTTCGACACACGCGTGCCGCACTGGTTCGGGTCGACGGGGGAGGGGCCGGTGGAGTTCCTCAGCCTGTTCGGGCCGCAGGGGGAGCGGATGCACGTACGGGCACGGCCCAAGCGGTCGTGATGTGCGTAACGGTAGCCTGATCAGCAAGCGACCGCTTAGTATGCAAACCGACCCCGGTCAGACGACGCAGTCTCGTGTCCCGTGGAGGCCCCGCATGCAGGCATGGCAAGTGCACCAGAACGGCGAGCCGAGCGAGGTGATGCGGCTAGACGAGGTGGAGCGGCCGGTGCCCGGCGAGGGCCAGGTCCTGCTCAAGGTGCGTGCCGCGAACATCAACTTCCCGGACGCCCTGCTGTGCCGCGGGCAGTACCAGATCAGGCCGCCGCTGCCGTTCACGCCCGGCGTGGAACTCTGCGGCGAGACCGAGGACGGGCGGCGGGTCATCGGCAATCCCGCGCTGCCGTACGGCGGCTTCGCCGAGTACGCGATCACGGACGCCGCGGCCGTACTGCCCGCCCCCGAGGCGCTCGACGACGCCGAGGCCGCGGCGCTGCACATCGGCTACCAGACGGGATGGTTCGGTCTGCACCGCAGGGCGGGTCTGGAGGCCGGCGAGACGCTGCTCGTCCACGCTGCCGCAGGAGGGGTCGGCAGCGCGGCCGTGCAGCTCGGCAAGGCCGCGGGCGCCACGGTCATCGGTGTCGTGGGCGGGTCCGACAAGGTGGACGTGGCGCGGGAGCTGGGGTGCGACGTCGTCATCGACCGGCGTGCCGAGGACGTCGTCGGCGCTGTGAAGGAGGCGACCGGCGGCCGGGGCGCGGACGTGATCTACGACCCCGTCGGCGGTGAGGCGTACGCGCAGTCCGCCAAGGTCGTCGCCTTCGAGGGGCGGATCGTGGTCGTGGGCTTCGCGAGCGGGTCCATTCCCAGTCCGGCCCTGAACCACGCCCTGGTGAAGAACTACTCGATCATGGGCCTGCACTGGGGCCTCTACAACACCAAGAACCCGAAGCTGGTCCTGCGCTGCCACGAGCAGCTCACCGAACTGGCCGGCCGCGGTGCGATCAAGCCGCTGGTCAGCGAGCGTGTGGCGCTGGGCGGTGCGGCTGCCGCCGTGCAGCGTGTCGCCGACGGGGTCACCACCGGGCGCGTCGCCGTCGTCCCCGGTCTCTCTGAAGGAGGAGCGGCATGACCGACGCCGCCGAACTGCGGGATCGGACGCAGGAGTTGCTGACTGCCCACCCTCCCGCCCGTCTCTCACCACCGCCCTCAACCGAGGGCCCTGCGGGCCCGCCCCCCTCGTCTGCCACCATCGACCGCCTCGACTTCCTCAAGGCCCGCTTCGACGCCGGACTCGCCTGGGTGCACTACCCGGAGGGCCTCGGGGGACTTGGCGCGCCGCGCTCTCTCCAGGCCGTCGTGGACGCCGAGTTGGAGTCCGCGGGCGCCCCCGACAACGACCCGCGGCGCATCGGCATCGGCCTCGGCATGGCGGCGCCGACGATCCTCGGCTTCGGTACGGAGGAGCAGAAGCGCCGCTTCCTCAGGCCCCTTTGGGTGGGCGAGGAGGTCTGGTGCCAGCTGTTCAGCGAGCCGGGCGCCGGCTCCGACCTGGCCGCGCTGGGCACCCGTGCCGTACGAGAGGGCGACAGCTGGGTCGTCAACGGGCAGAAGGTGTGGACGTCCAGCGCCCATGTCGCGCGCTGGGCCATCCTCATCGCCCGTACCGACGCGGACGTGCCCAAGCACCGCGGGATCACGTACTTCATCTGTGACATGACCGACCCCGGTGTCGAGGTGCGTCCGCTGCGCCAGATCACCGGCGAGGCCGAGTTCAACGAGGTGTTCCTCACCGACGTGCGCATCCCCGACAGCCACCGGCTCGGGGAGATCGGCGACGGCTGGCGCGTCGCGCAGACGACGCTGATGAACGAGCGCGTGTCCATCGGCGGCATGCGCATCCCGCGCGAGGGCGGCATGATCGGCCCGGTCTCGAAGACCTGGCGCGAGCGCCCCGAACTGCGCACCCACGATCTCCACCAGCGGCTTCTCACCCTGTGGGTGGAAGCCGAGGTCGCCCGTCTCACCGGTGAACGGCTGCGCCAGCAGCTCGTCGCGGGCCAGCCCGGCCCCGAGGGCTCCGGGCTGAAGCTCGCGTTCGCCCGCCTCAACCAGGAGATCAGCGGCCTGGAGGTCGAACTCCTCGGCGAGGAGGGCCTGTTGTACGACGACTGGACGATGCGGCGCCCCGAGCTCGTCGACTTCACCGGGCGCGAGGCCGGTTACCGCTACCTCCGATCCAAGGGCAACAGCATCGAGGGCGGGACCAGCGAGGTCCTGCTGAACATCGTCGCCGAGCGCGTCCTTGGCCTGCCCGCCGAGCCGCGCACCGACAAGGACGTCGCCTGGAAGGACCTCGCGCGATGACTGATCTGCTGTACTCGGAGGAGGAAGAGGCGCTGCGCGCGGCCGTACGCGATCTCCTCGCCGACCACTGCGACGCGGCGGGCGTGCTCGTCCGCGTGGAGTCCGGCACGCCGTTCGACCCCGAACTGTGGAAGGCCCTCGCCGACGGCATGGGCCTTGCGGGCCTCCTCGTCCCCGAGTCGTCCGGCGGCCAGGGCGCCACGCACCGCGAAGTCGCCGTGGTACTGGAGGAGTTGGGCCGCGCGGTCGCTCCCGTGCCCTATCTGACGAGCGCGGTCGTCGCCACCGAGGCCCTGCTCGCCTGCGAGGCCGACGACCTCCTCGGCGAGCTGGCGTCCGGGCGGCGGATCGGCGCCCTCGCCGTCGCGCTGAACGTCGCTCCCGGCGCCGCCCACCAGCTCGTACGACATGAGAACGGCGCCCTGCACGGGGAGTTGACCGGCGTCGCGGACGCGGCCGTCGCCGACGTCCTGCTGGTGCCCGCGGACGACGGCGGCCTGTACGCGGTGGAGGCCACCGCCGTGACCGTCAGCCCGCAGGTGTCCCTGGACCTGACCCGGCCGGTGGCGACGGTGCTACTGGAGGGTGCGGCCGGCCGCCTGCTGGGGGATGCCGAACCCGCCGTACGACGTGGCCTGCGGGCCGGAGCCGGACTGCTCGCCTCCGAGCAACTCGGCCTCGCCGACTGGTGCTTGACCGAGACAGTCCGCTACCTGAAGGACCGCAAGCAGTTCAACCGGCCCGTCGGCGGCTTCCAGGCCCTCAAGCACCGGCTCGCCCAGCTGTGGCTGGAGGTCGTCAACACGCGTGCCGCGGCCCGCAATGCCGCCGACGCGCTGGCCGCCGGCAGTACGGACGCGGATGTGGCGGTCGCGCTCGCCCAGGCGTACGCGGCGCCCGTCGCGGTCCATGCCGCCGAGGAGGCAGTGCAGTTGCACGCCGGTATCGGTATGACGTGGGAGCACCCCGTGCACCTCTACCTGAAGCGGGCCAAGGCCGCCTCGATCGCGTACGGAACGGCGGGCCGCCACCGGGAGGCGCTGGCCGAACTGGTCGACCTCCCAGCACCCTGACGTACACCTGCTCAACACCCGTGAGAAGCCCGCCCCACCTGGGGCGGGGCCGGCGGCGCGGCCGCGGCTCGGCGCTGCCCTCACACGGCGGGGGCCTCTTTGCCCAGGAGTGCCTGAGGGGCGTACCGCAAAACGGTCTCGACCGCCTCGTCGCCCAGGCGCCGGCGCAGCCGTGGGACGAACTCCCGGCCGAGTACGTCCATTCCCGGCCCGCCGCCGTACGCGGTGAGTGAGGACTTGCGTCCGACGTCGGTCCCCAGGCAGACGTGACCCAGCTTGCCGGCCTCGGCCATGCGCTCGATCAGGTCGAGGACGACGGAGTCCGGCCGGTACTTGATCCGCCCGATCGTGTCGTAGACGAGGTGGGCGCCGCGGGCGATCAGATCGAGGTGGAGTTCCGGATCGGGGTTGCGGTCGGTGTGGGCGAGCAGAACCCGCCCGGCCGGCAGGCCGTGCTTGTCCAGGAGGTCCAGGGCGGCGTGTGCGGCGGTCCCGACCTCGGTGTGGACCGCCACGGCCACGCCGGTCTGCCGGGCCGCCGTCGCTCCCGCGGCGAACCAGCGTTCCTCGTGGCGGTCGATACGGTGGTAGGAAGCCCCGAGTTTGATGACGCCCGCCTTGTGAGGGCTGGGGACGGGGCGCGGAAAGCCCCAGTCGTGGCTGTCCATGCCGCTCCGGAGGTCGTCCAGGAGTACGTCGAGAAGCGTGGCGTCGTCGGCGTGGCGGGCCCAGTGAGCGGCCGGGTAGTGGGCGCTGCGGTGGAAGCCGGTCGCGGCCACGACATGGACGGCGCTCGTGCGGGAGACCTCGGCGAGCTGGACGGGGCGGCGTCCGAGGCCGACCGGGGTCAGGTCGACGACGGTACCGATGCCGCTCGCCGCCACCCGCAGGAGCTCGGCCACCGCCTTGCCGGTGTCGAGGAACTCGTCACCCGGGTTGACCGGGGTACGCAGGAAGACGTGCTCGTGGGCATCCACCGCGCCGAGTTCGTCAGCGGCGACAGGGCCCAGGACTGTCTCGACGACAGGCATGCTGTTCTCCTTCACGATGCCGGCCCTCCGACCGGTGTCGGGGACCCACCCCTGCTCGGGCCGGGGAGCCGGGCGCCACGACCGACAGTTGGAGCCGTGGTACTGGTTCCGGCGGTCATGACCGGTGGCCGGGACCGACCGGCCAGGCCAGTTCGGAAGCCCCTAGGCCAGTTCGATGTGGAAGACGAAACGGGAACCCGCATAGCGGGATTCGGTGAGTTCGACGGGTGTGCCGTCGCCGGTCGTGATCAGTCGGCGCTCGACGAAGATGGCCGCCCCGACGGGCAGTTCCAGAAGGGCGGCGTCGTCCTCGGTGGCGATGGCCGCTATCTGCGTTCCGGTTGCCCGGGAGGGGGCGAAACCCTGCTCGGTGAGGGCCTGGTGCAGCGAGCCATGGGCCAGGTCCTCGCGCAACAGCCAGGCACAGGACGGTGGCAGCACGACGTTCTCGATCGCCATCGGCTGCTCGTCGGCCAGCCGCAGCCGCCGTACGTGAACGACGTTGGACTGAGGAGCGATTCTGAGCGCGGTGGTCTCCTCCTGGCTGCCCACGCGCAGTTCACTCGCCAGGACGGTCGATGACACGGTCATGCCGCGCAGGGCCATTTCCTCGGTGAAGGAGCGGAGTTTGCCCATCTGGCGGTGGACCTGCGGTTCCCCCACGAAGGTGCCGACTCCGGAGATCCGGTAGATCACACCCTCGGCGACCAGACGCTGGGTCGCCTGCCGGACGGTCATCCGGCTGACTTGGAACAAGTCGCACAGTTCCGCGTCGGACTCGATCTGATCCCCGGGCTTCAGCCCCGCGATCCGGCCGCGGATGTGCCGTTCGACTGCTTCATGTCGCGGCATGGGCCGCCGAGCCACGGCTTTCCTCCCTTTGTCTGTACCGGTCGGCCCCGCTGTCTATAGCGATAGGCGCGCCGCTGCTGTCTATACCGGTATGCCCTCGCAGCATAGGCCGTCACCTCGGCGCGCGTCCACACCAGTACCGCTCGGCTGTAACCAGTGATCAGCCGGTACAGATGCTTGACGTTCTACTGGTCGCCGCTCTAGCGTCCAGAGGCGTACTGCCTGTCTAGACTTATTGAGTCGCCGGAGGTCGTTCCGCAGGAGCGCCCTGTCTCCGTGTGTCTCCGCCCTCGTACCGAGAGGTATCTGCACGTGTCATCGTGGATCCGTACCGCAGTCGGGATCGTCGAGCAGATTGCCGAGTCCCAGGCCGGCGCCGTCGAGGCCGCGGCTCAGATCGCCGCCAGGTCGATCGCCGCCGACGGCGTCGTCTACACCTTCGGCACCGGTCATTCGCGCATGCCGGTGGAGGAGATATTTCCCCGCTATGGCTCCTATCCCGGCTTCCAGCCGCTGGTGGAGCTCTCGATGACGTTCCACACCCAGGTGGTGGGGGCCAACGGACAGCGGCAGGCGATGTTCATCGAGCGCGTCGAGGGACTGGCCGACCAGATCCTGGCCAATTTCCGGCTGCGTCCTTCGGACAGCATGTTCATCTTCAGCGTCAGCGGGCTCAACGCCGTCCCCATCGAGATGGCGATGGGCGCGAAGAAGGCAGGGTTGCCGGTCATCGCTGCCACGTCGCTGCAGGAGACGAACGCCGCCGAACCGCGACATCCGAGCGGCTCCCGGCTCGCCGACCACGCCGATGTGGTGATCGACCTGGGATCGCCGGTCGGCGACGCAATCTGCCACGTCGACGGCCTGGACGTTCCCGTCGGCCCGGTGAGTACCTTCACCGCGATCGCCGTGGTGAACGAGATCAAGGTCCGGGTCGCCGAACTGCTCGCCGAGCGGGGCGCCATGCCGCCGGTCATCACCAGTTCCCGCCTGGTCGGCGCGGACCGCAGCAACGAGCTGTTCGAGGGCGCCTATCTCGAATTCGCCCGCCGCTCCGCCGCCGCTCTGCGCACCGCGGACGGCGCACCGTGAAGCGGCTGCTGGTGGCCGGCGCTCACGGCGGGATCGGTGCCGCGTGCGTCAACGCGGCGCGGGCAGCCGGTGCCGAAGTCTTCGAGGCCGACCGCGACACGTACGACATCACCGTGTCCGCGGGTGCCGACGCGGCCGTGGCGCGAGCAGCCGAGGCCCTGGACGGTCTGGACGGCATCGTGCACGCGGTGGGCATGTCCGGCCGGCGTCTCGGCGACGGGCCGGTGGACGAGTGCGGCGACGAGGCATGGCGTGAAGTGCACCGGGTCGATCTCGACTCGGTGTTCTACCTGTTGCGTGCCGGCATCCGGCGGCTGTCCGGCTCGGGCGGGTCGATCGTCGTGATCGGCTCCGCCCTGGCGAGCACGCTCGATGAGGACTTCCTCACCGCGGCCTACGCCAGCGCGAAGGGCGCCCTGGTTCCCCTGGTGCGCTCGGCCGCGTTCACCGGCGCCCCCAAGGGGGTGCGCGTCAACATCGTCGCGGCCGGCCTGGTGGACACCCCGATGGCAGCCCGTGCCATGACCGATCCCGCGATCCAGGACCGATTGCCGCGGCTGATGCCGCTCGGGGCGCGGGCCTGCAGCCCCGAAGAGATCGCCGACACCGTCATGTGGCTGCTGTCGGACTCTTCCAGCCGCACGACCGGCGCGGTCGTCCCCGTAGACGGAGGGTGGCACCTGAGGTGAACGGCACACGCGTCAACCAGGCGGAGGCCGAGCGCCATCCGCTGCTGTGGGACGGAGATGTGGTGGTCGTCGGCGGAGGCTCGGCGGGCTCCGCGGCAGCCGTCGCGGCCGCCCGACGCGGCGCCTCCACCCTGCTCGTGGAAAGCGCCGCTCACCTGGGCGGCACCGGGGCGAGCGTCCTGGACACCTTCTACGGCTTCTACGCGCCCGGCACGGGGGAGCGCGTCGTCGGCGGCGTGGGCTGGGAAGTGTGCCAGGAGCTCACCGATCGCAAGGCGGCCTTCGAACGCCCCAACACCTACGGCGCGGGCACCGGCATCACCTACGACCCCGAGACACTCAAGCTGGTCTGGGACGAACTCACCGGCAGGGCCGGTGTGCGGGTTTTGTTCCACGCGCTTGCGTCACGGGTGGTGATGGAGGGTCAGGAGGTTCTCGGGGTGGTCGTCGAAACGGTCGCCGGCCCCGGATTCGTACGGGCCGGAGTCGTCGTCGACGCCAGCGGTGATGCCGACATCGCCTGGCGCGCGGGGGCTGCGCTGGAGCGACCCGCCGAGGACCGCGTCGTGCAACCGCTCACCCAGACCTTCCGGCTCGCCGGTGTCGACGCCGAGGCGACCGGGACGGCGGAGCTGCACCGCCTGATGGCTCTGCACGCCGACTCGGGAGCGTACGAGCTGCCCAGGCGCGAAGGTTCTGTCCACCGGACCACCGAACCTGGGGTCGTCCACACCAACGTGACCCGCGTCAGCGGCGTCGACCCGACCGACCCGTGGCAGCTTTCCGGAGCCGAACAGGAGGGGCGTCGCCAGGTCGTCGAGTACACCCGGTTCCTCGTCGAGCAGGTGCCGGGGTACGAACGGGCTTTCCTCATCGCGTCCGCGCCGCGGATCGGCGTGCGGGAGAGCCGCCGTCTGATCGGCGAGTACGTCCTGGGCAAGGAGGACGTCCTGAGTGCGCGTCAGTTCGATGACGCCATCGCGCGCTGTGGTGCTCCGATCGAGGACCACGCCGCCGGGCAGCGGACGATCTGGCAGTACGTCGGCTCCGGTGACCAGACGCCCACCGGCCGCACTTACGGTGTGCCCTACCGATGCCTGCTTCCCCGTGGCGTCGACGGTCTGCTCGTCGCGGGGAGGTGCCTGTCGGCCACCCACGACGCCCATGCCTCCGTCCGCTCCATCGGACAGTGCATGGCGATGGGGCAGGCCGCCGGGACCGCGGCGGCCCTGGCGGTCTCCGCCGGATGCCGGCCCCGCGACGGGAACATCGTCGAACTGCGTGAGCAACTCGCAGCCGACGGCGCCCTGCTCGCACCCGACTGACCGTCTCTGCGTAAAGGCTAGACAGGCCGTTCGACCGTCTGCCGCTGGCTTGCCAAAGCGCTGATCGTGGCCCAATCCAACCAGTCAACGTTCCTGATTCTTTACGTCTCAACTGATTGACTGGACGATTCACGCGCCCTAGCTTCCCGTTAAGTCTATACAGGCAATACTGATCCATCAGGAGATCGCATGGTCGCGACCAGGGGCGGCCCTCGCCCCGAAGGGTCCGCCCTTGGGGTGGACATCGGGGGCACGAACATCAAGTGGGTGCACCGTGCCGGCGCGGTCGTCGTCGCGCGGGGCACGCTGCCCACGCCGGCCGCCGGTCCGGCGCAGGTCGCCGCCACCATCGCCGAACTCGTGGGCGCGCGCACCGCCGAGGCCATCGGCGTGGCGCTCCCCGGCCATCTGAGCCCGGACCTGCGCTCCACCACCACCATTCCGAACATCGACGGCGAGTGGCAGGGTTACCCGCTTGCGGACACGCTCGAACGCGCGACCGCGAAGCCCGTCCTGCTGATGAACGACGCACGCGCCCTCGCCTCGGCGGAACTCGCTCTGGGCTCCGCGCGCGGTCACACCGACGTGGTGTTCATGACCATGGGTACCGGGATAGGCGGTGCGATCGCCCTGGGCGGCAGCGTCCTGCGCGGCCCCGGCGACAGGATCGGCGAAATCGGGCATATGACCGCCGCGCCCGGCGGAAGCCGCTGTGCGTGCGGAGCCCGCGGCTGCCTGGAGACGGTGTCGGGCGGCCGGGCGCTGGCAGCCGCCTGGTCCCGCGTGCTCGCCTCGCGCGGAACCGCGAACCAGGACCGGACCGCGACACCCGAAGACCTGGTCCAGGCCGCCCAGTCGGGCGACACCACGGCCCGGGAGATCCTCGATACCGCCGCCACGGCAGTAGGTACGGTCCTGGGCAGCGTGCTGACCCAGCTCGGTCTTTCGACGGTCGTCGTCGGCGGTGGCGTGGCGCCGGCCTTCGGCGTGATGCGACCGGCCGTCGAACTGGCACTGCGTGACCGCCGGCGACTGATCGGACCGGTGACGTTCCTGGCCGCCGCACTCGGCCCGTACGCCGGCGCGATGGGGGCGGCGCTGAACGCCACGGCGCAGCCCCTCGCCGTCGCTTCGGCAGTGCCTCGGTTATCCGTGATCTGACGGCCCCTCAGCACTCGTCGGCGAGCGGCGTGACCGGCGGACCGCCCTTCCTCCGCATCGGCGGGTGTCGCGCCGGCGAACGGCGTTCCGGCCTCACCGGCGGGCATCGCGCGGGCGAATGGGCGTCGGTCCTCATCGTGGCCTCACACCCGGCGACCCCGCTTTGCCCGGCGAACGAAGCCGAACGAATCCTCGCCCGTCAGCCGTCAGCCGTCAGCCGTCAGCCGTCAGCCGTCAGCCGTCAGCCGTCAGCCGTCAGCCGTCAGCCGTCAGCCGTCAGCCGTCAGCCCCACCTGCCAACCGGCCTCCCCATCCGCATCTCATCTGCGTCCCATCCCCTCCCAACGCGCCTTCCGCGGCGCGGGATCCGGCGCCCAGTCGGCCGGCCGTCGCCCTCCCCGCTCGGCGGCCGGTTCCCATCACGCCCAGCCCAGGACGGTTTCCCGATGATCGACGCGTTCGTCGACGACGGCTCGGTACAGAACGAACCGCGCCCCTCCGAGCGGCCAGAGCACACCGCACGACAGCAGTGGTGGCGCACCGCCGTCATCTACGAGGTGTACGTCCGCAGCTTCCTCGACAGCACCGGGGACGGCATCGGCGACCTCGCCGGTGTCCGCGCGGGCCTGCCGTACCTCAAGCGACTGGGTGTCGACGGCATATGGCTCAACCCGTTCTACCCCTCGCCGCAGTACGACCACGGCTACGACGTCGCCGACTACTGCGACGTGGATCCGGTCTACGGAGACCTGGACGAGTTCGGCCACTTGGTGGACGACGCGCACCGACTCGGGTTCAAGGTGCTCATCGACATCGTCCCCAACCACTGCTCCAGCCGCCACCCGTGGTTCCTGCAGGCCCTGGCCGAAGGCCCGGACGGCGGTCCGGGCAGATCCCGCTTCCACTTCGCCGAGGGCCGGGGTGCGGGCGGCGAACTGCCGCCCAACAACTGGCACTCCATGTTCGGCGGACCCGCCTGGACCCGGGTGACCGAGCCAGACGGCACGCCGGGCCAGTGGTACCTGCACCTGTTCGGGCCGGAGCAGCCCGACTTGAACTGGCGCAACCCCGAAGTCGGCGGCTACTTCGAGCAAGTACTGCGGTTCTGGCTGGACCGCGGCGTCGACGGGTTCCGCATCGACGTGGCCACCGGCCTCTTCAAGCATCCCGCATTGCCGGACTCCCCGGACCCGGCAGCCGACGCGCGCGCCCGGGACACGGTCAACCCCCTGGCGTGGAACCAGCCCGAGACCCACGGTGTCTGGCGCACCTGGCGCGCCATCTGCGAGGAATACACCGCTCGGGACGGCATCGACCGGCTGCTCGTCGGAGAGGTGTCCGTGCGCACCCCGGCCGAGCAGGCCGCCTATGTCCGCCCGGACGAGCTCCACCAGGCGTTCTTCTTCCACATGCTGACGGCCCCTTGGGACGCCGCCACCTTCCGCCGGGTCATCCAGGACGCGCTGCGGGACATAGCCGACACCGGGTCGACCGTCACCTGGGTGCTCAACAATCACGATCAGGTCCGCACCGTCACCCGGTACGCGGCCTCCGCGCGCGCTCGCGCCGCCGCGCTGCTGATGCTCTCCCTGCCCGGCGCCGCATACATCTACCAGGGCGAGGAGCTGGGCCTGCCGGAGGTCGTCGACCTGCCGGACGAGGTGCTCACCGACCCGATCTTCCATCGCAGCGGCAGCCGCGTGGGCATCCGGGACGGCTGCCGCGTACCGCTGCCGTGGTCGGGGCACATGTCCCCGTTCGGTTTCACCTCGGGCGAAGGCGTCGCCAAGCCGTGGCTGCCGCAGCCCGAGTGGTTCGCGGAGCACACCACCGAGCGTGGCATGGCCGATCCCGATTCCTTCTGGCACCTGTACCGCGACGCGCTGCGGTTGCGCCAGAGCCTGCCGTCGCTCGGCAACGGGACGCTGCGCTGGCTGGATTCCCCGCCGCAGGTCCTGGCCTTCGTCCGCGGTGACGGGCTGGTGTGCGCCGTCAATTTCGGCGACGTCCCCTGTCCCGCCCCGGTCCACGGCACACCGCTGCTCGCGAGCGGCCCCTGCCCGCCCGGCACCCTCCCTGGCAGCACTGCCGCCTGGTGGGTGGCCGACGGCTTCACCGACTGACCCGTTGTCCGTCGCAACACGTTCCGTACGTTCTTTCACAAAGGAGTGACCCAATGAATGGCAGAGCGGCAGTACTGACGGCCGTCGCCGTCCTGGTGATCGGGGCCGCCGGGTGCGGTTCCTCGGACAAGGACGCCTCCAGCGCCCCCGCGACCACCGGTGCGGGCGACGCCTCCACGTTGGACCTGCCCAAGCTCGACGGGCAGAAGCTGCAGGTGGCCGGCGTCTGGACAGGCGCCGAGCAGAAGAACTTCCTCAAGGTACTGGCCCGCTTCGATGAGTTGACGGGGGCAAGCACCACCTTCGTGCCCACCGGCGACAACGTGTCGACCTTCGTCGGCAGCAAGATCCAGGGCGGCTCTCCGCCGGACGTGGCCCTGCTGCCCCAGCCCGGCGTGCTGCAGCAGTTCGCCAAGGAGGGCTGGCTCAAGCCGCTCCAGCCCGCCGTGACCGAGGAGCTGGACCAGAACTACAGCAAGGCCTGGCGCGACCTGAGTACGTACGAGGACAAGCAGTACGGCGTGTTCTTCAAGGTCACCAACAAGTCCTTGTTCTGGTACAACACGGCGATCTGGGAGCAGGCCGGACTGAGCACCACCCCCACCACCTGGGAGCAACTGCTCAAGGACGGTCAGACACTCTCCGACTCCGGCACCCCGCCGTTCTCCATAGGCGGCGCCGAGGGCTGGCTCGTGACCGACTGGTTCGAGAACATCTACCTCAGCCAGGCCGGCCCGGCCATGTACGACAAGTTGACGAAGCATCAGATCAAGTGGACAGATCCATCGGTGACCAAGGCGCTGACCACGCTGGGTCAGATCTTCGGCAGGCCCGATCTGATGGCCGGAGGCACGCGCGGCGCGCTGCAGACCGACTTCCCCACCTCGGTCGGCCAGGTCTTCTCCGACCCGCCCAAGGCCGCGCTGGTCTACGAGGGCGAGTTCATCGCGACCAACATCACCCAGGAGACCACGGCCAAGGTCGGCACCGACGCCAAGGTCTTCCCCTTCCCGTCCGTGGACGGCGGCAAGGCACCAGTGGTGAGCAGCGGCGACGTCGCGGTCGCGCTCAAGGACGGCGAAGGAGCGCAGGCGCTGATGCGCTTCCTCGTTTCCCCGGAGGCGGCGGAAATCGCTGTACAGCAGGGCGGTTTCCTCTCTCCGAACAAGGCGGTCGCCTTCTCCGACTACCGCGACGACACCGTACGGGGCATCGCGAAGAACCTGATCAAGGCCGGCGACAACATCCGGTTCGACATGTCCGATCAGGCACCGGCCGCGTTCGGCGGAACCAAGGGGCAGGGGGAGTGGAAGGACCTGCAGGACTTCCTCGCCAAGCCCTCCGACGTCGCGGGCGCGCAGAAGCAGCTCGAAGCGGACGCCGCGAAGGCGTTCGCCAAGGCCGGCTGAGGCAGCCGCCATGTCACAGACCCTTTCCCCTCCGTCCCCCGCCGCCCCCGCGGCGGCGGGGGCACCCGCCCGCCGCAGGAGGAGGACGCTCCGAGGCCGTAGCTGGATCGCGGTCTTCTTCCTGCTGCCCGCGCTGGTCCTGCTCGGCGCACTCGTGGTGTATCCGATCGTGTGGTCGGTGGTACGCAGTCTCTTCGGCCCCGACGGATTCACGCACTTCGTCGGGCTCTCCAACTACACCGACGTCTTCACCGACCACCAGACCCTCGTCGCCATCAAGAACAATGCGATCTGGGTCGTGGTCGCACCAGTCGCGGCCACCGGGCTGGGCCTGATCTTCGCCGTGCTCACCGATCGGATCCGCTGGGGCACGGCATTCAAGCTGGTCGTCTTCATGCCGATGGCCATCTCCATGCTGGCCGCCGGCATCATCTTCCGGCTGGTCTACGACCAGGACCCCGGCAAGGGCGTGGCCAACGCGGTGGTGACCGGCGTCCACGACACCTTCTTCAAGGCATCGGCGTACCCCGGGGCCCATCCCCGTGTGGCGGGCCCCGGCAGCGGCACTCTGGCCGGGCCGGTCGGCGGCCCCTACACCAGCGGGCCCGTCAGCGCCGACGGCGGTCCGGCCACACTGCCACTGGTCGGTGTGCAGCCCAGCACACTGACCGACGCGACGCAGGCCGCGTCGCCGAGTTCCTGCCCACAGGGCGCGTTGTGCGGCACGGTCTGGCTGGACTTCCAGCCGGGCGGCGGCACACCCGGGAAGATCGACAAGGGGGAGAAGGCACTGTCCGGCGTCCGGGTCGAGGCTGTGCGTGACGGGGACGTCATCGCCACGGCGACCGCCTCCAAGGACGGCACCTTCGCCCTGCCCGCGACCCGGCTCGGCGCCTCACCGGTTCAACTACGCCTGCCCACCACGAACTTCACCGAGCAGTACGCGGGTGTCAACTGGCTCGGCCCGACCCTGGTCACCTGGTCGGTCATCGGTGCCTACGTCTGGATGTGGACGGGCTTCGCGATGGTCCTCATCGCCGCCGGGCTGGCCGGGATTCCCCGGGAACTGCTGGAGGCCGCACGCGTCGACGGCGCGAGGGAGTGGCAGGTCTTCCGTCGCATCACGGTGCCGCTCCTGGCGCCGGTGCTGGGCGTCGTCCTGGTCACGCTGGTGATCAATGTGCTGAAGATCTTCGACCTGGTGTACGTCATCGCGCCCGGCGCCAGCCAGCAGGACGCCAACGTACTTGCCCTGCAGCTCTATCTGTCCTCCTTCGGCGGCGGCAACGACCAGGGCACCGGCAGCGCGCTCGCCGTGCTTCTGCTCGCACTGGTGGCGCCGGCCATGTTCCTCAACATCAAGCGGTTCCGAAAGGAGAGGTCACGATGACAACCCTTCAGACCGCCCAGGCCGGCCAGACCGACGCCACCGTCCCCGCTGCCTCCGGCCGCCCGGGTCCGGGACCTGCCGCCCGCGCGGCGCGTCGGCTCGTCGGCGGATCCACACGTCTGGTCCTGCTGGTGGTGGCCATGTTCTGGCTGCTGCCCACCGTCGGCCTGCTGCTCTCCTCGCTGCGCGGGCCACTGGACATCGGGTCGTCCGGCTGGTGGACCGTGCTCACCAAGCCCGCGCAGCTGACCCTGCACAACTACACCAGCCTGCTGGACGACCCGACGATCACGCATTCGTTCCTGAACAGTCTGCTGATCACTGTCCCCGCCACGCTGCTGGTGGTGATTGTCGGCTCACTCGCCGGGTACGTCTTCGCCTGGGTCGAATTCCCAGGCCGGGACTGGGTGTTCCTGCTCATCGTCGGCCTGCTCGTGGTGCCCCTGCAGGTTGCGCTGGTGCCCATCACCAGCCTGTTCGGTGATCTCGGGATCTTCGGCAGCATCGTCGGCGTCGTCCTCTTCCACGTTGCTTTCGGCCTGCCGTTCGCGATCTTCCTGCTCCGGAACTTCTTCGCGGGCATCCCGCGCGAACTGCTGGAGGCCGCCCGTCTCGACGGGGCGGGTGAGTTGTGGCTCTTCGTCCGGGTGGTGGTTCCGCTCGGCGGGCCGGCGATAGCCTCACTCGGCATCTTCCAGTTCCTGTGGGTCTGGAACGACATGCTCGTCGCGCTCATCTTCGCCGACGCGGATTCGGCCCCGCTCACCGTGGCCCTGCAACAGCAGACCCGCCAGTTCGGCACCAATATCGACGTCCTGTCCTCCGGGGCCTTCCTCTCCATGATCATCCCGCTGGTGGTCTTCTTCGCCTTCCAGCGGCAGTTCGTCAGCGGCGTCATGGCAGGAGCGCTGAAGTAAGCCGCTCGTGCTCGCGTCTCCGGGCCCGGACCGGACAACTGCCCGGTCCGGGCCCGGAGACGCGAGGCGTACCAGACCCCGCCCCAGAGGGCCGTACCGATGGGCGTTGCCGCGCCCGATGCTCCACCGAAGTGAACGCACAGCGGCAGTCCAGCCAACTCCCCGCAAGACACTGCTCCTTGGCACTCGAGGGACCCCATACTCGCTGAGGTCCCATACGGCACTCCCAGGGAGGCAGAGCATGGCCCTCACCACCCGTCGCAGAGCGCTCACCACCTTCGCCGCCGCACTCGCGGGCTCGGTCGCCGTACCCGCGTACGCCCAGGCGAGCGAGCGGAAACACGGCCCGCGCCCGCTGTGGCGTGCCCACGCGCACAACGACTACCTGCACCCCAGGCCCCTCTTCGACGCTCTGGACCACCGATTCGGCAGCCTCGAGGCCGACATCTTCCTCGTCGGCGACCAGCTCCTGGTGGCCCACGACGCGGTCGACCTCGACCCGGCCCGCACCCTCGAGTCCCTGTACCTCGACCCGCTCGCCCGCCGTGTGAAGGCCAACCACGGTTCGGTGTACCGGCGTTACCGCAAGCCGATCCAGCTCCTGATCGACCTCAAGACCGAGGGCTCCTCGACGTACCTCGAACTCGACCGCCATCTGCGCCGCTACAAGCACCTGTTCACGGCGTACGCGCATGGGCGGGTCTTCCCCGGCCCGGTCACCGCCGTGATCTCCGGCGACCGTGCGGCCCGTATACCGATGGAGGCCCAGACCGTACGGCGCGCCTTCTACGACGGCCGTCTCGCCGACCTCGGCAGCCCGGCGCCCGCCTCCTTCATCCCGCTGATCAGCGACAACTGGACACTCAACTTCACCTGGCGGGGTATTGGTCCGTTCCCGGAAGCGGAGCGCCAGAAGCTGCGGAGCATCATCGCAGCGGCCCACTCGCGCCGTCAGAAGGTCCGCTTCTGGGCCACGCCCGACCTGGCGGGCCCGGCCCGTGACGCACTCTGGGGCGAACTCCTCGCCGCCGACGTCGACTACGTCAACACCGATGATCTCGCGGGGCTGGAGAAGTTCCTGGACGCCAACGAGCGGGCGTAGCCCAGCGCTTGCACAAGCAGTCAACACACGATCGGCGGACATGTCAGCCGCCCGGACGAACCCCCCGCTACGTCACACTTGCGGCCGAAAGCCGCGATGTGGGCGTGGCGGAGGAGGTTGACGATGGCCGTTTCCATCTCTGTGGTGCTGCTGCTCGTGGTGCTGGCGGTGATCTTCATGCGCACTGGGGCGCTGAAGATCCCGCACGCATTGGTGTGCATCCTGCTCGGTTTCTATCTCGCGAGCACGAGCATGGCGCCGACCATTCACGAGGGCATCTCGGCGACAGCGGACATCGTCGGCAGCCTGAGGCCTTGAGGCCCCGGCAGGGCTCGACTCCGCCTACGGTCGGGAGAACACGCCGATCCCGTTCGGCACCGGGCGTTCGGCTCCGGCGCTGGGATGGTTGCGTACGCTCACCGCAGCCGCGCCGGGCTCCCGTGCGACCAGCGTCGTGGATCCGCCGCCGTCGAGGCTGAAGGCGTCGGCGGAGCCCAACTGCCGCATGACGGCGGCCACTTCTGCGATCGTGAGACCGGTACGGAACTCGGGTGCCCCGTCCAGCGCGAGCAGCGTCAGCCGTTTGCCGCCGTCCGAGATGCCCGCCGCGGTCCGCACCGCCGAGGTCGCGTTGTCCAGACCGGCGAGCGGCTGACCACCTCTCAGGACCGGGTAGCCGCCCACCACGAACCGGTACGGAATCCTGGACGCGGCCGCGACGAGGCGGTGCCGTACTTTGACCCGCTCGCCCAGCGACAGCTTCCGCAACTCCTGGGCGCCCGCGTCGCGGCCGACCAGGACGGTGGTGCCGTACGCGATGGGGCCGCTGCCGGGCGTGTCGGCCGAGGACACGATGCGGCCGTCCTTGACGTTCACCTCATAGGTGTCGGCGCTGCAGGGCGCGGCGCGGTCGGTGTCCGTGCCGCAGGTGGCCCGCACCCGGGAGACGGAGCCCCAGTGCGAGGTGAACGCGCCGACGGTACCGACCGGCAGCGCGTACTGGTTGAGCCCGCCGAGCGGCAGCCGTGTCTCACTCGTACGGACCGAACCGTCGAGGGCCAGGCTGTCGAGGCGGGCCCGGCGGTCGGTGCCCACGCCCAGCACGTCCTTCGTGTTCGTAGCGGGCGGCAGGGCGGGACCGAATCGCTGACCGTCCGGAACCGCCGCCTTGAGGGAGCGCCCGCTCGCGATCGCCGGGCCGACGGACGCGCCCGTCGCCTCAACCCCCGGATGCTGGACCTCGGTGATGTTGAAGAAGTCGCCGTTGACGCCCGCGACAGCGCCGCGCGCATCGGCCAGTTGGGAGACGGGGGCGCGGGCCGCCACCGCGCCGGGGTGCATGAGGTCGACACTCACCCGGGGATTGCGGAGATCGACATCGATCACATGCGCGTGCGCCATCCCCTTGGCGGCCGGAATGTCGAAATCCGTGTAGTTCACGCCCGGCGCGATCTGGACGGCGCCCTGTGCACCGCCGGCCGGTGCCGCCCCCACCAGGGAGGCACCGGCCAGCACACTCCATACCGCGAGAACCGTCAGCACGGTTCTGAACCGTCCGCGTCCCATACCGCCCCCGATGTCTCCGCCGTCTCCTCAACGAGCCCAGGACACAGGGGAGTTCACCACAGGATGGTTGCCGCGCCGATGCTACGTACCGACGAGACGCGAACGGATCAGGAAACGCACCCCTTCGGGTGCCTCCAACGAGAAGCCACTGCCCCGCCCCTCCACCACGTCGACGATGAGCCGGGTGTGACTCCACACCTCGTACTGGCTCTTCGACATCCAGAACGACACCGGCTCGTCCACGCCCTCGACGGTCAGTGAGGCCAGCAGCACATCGGAGTCACCGGTCCGGAACTCGCCCTCCGGATAACACATGGGCGCACTGCCGTCGCAACAGCCACCGGACTGATGAAACATCAGCGGACCGTGAACGGCGCGGAGACGACGCAGCAGCTCGGCAGCGGCGGACGTCAGTTCCACGCGCGGGGCGGGTGAGTTCACCGTGCATCACTCCTCAGCGCTTGCCGGTGCTGGACGGTGACTCAGCCAACCAACTGCCCCGTTGCAACAAGGTTGCACGCGGAGACGTGATCTGGCAGCGCTGTGACCAGCCACCGCCCGACCCGGAGTATTCAGACTCCTGCCATAGGTTCGGAGAGCTCGTGCTCGCAGGCATCGTCGCTGCCGTACGTGTCCCAGGCGGGGAACGGATCGATGAGCGGCGTGCTCTCGCCGTCCCTCATCAGGCAGTCGGCCAGCGCCGCCCGCAGCGACTCGGCGCGCAGCCCGGTGCCGATGAACACCAGCTCCTGGCCGGAGGGACCGTCCGCCCCGCGGGCACCGGAGGGCTCGAAGCGGGCGACGGAACCGGCCTGCGACCACAGGCCCGTCACCTGGGGCCGGCTCGCCAGCCAGAAGAAGCCCTTGGAGCGCAGGACCTGCCCGAAGCGCCCGCTGTCGAGTTCCTCGGTGACGAAGGTCCACAACCGCCCCGGGTGGAACGGCACTTGGGAGCGGAAGACTGTGGAGGAGATGCCGTACTCCTCGGTCTCCGGGACGTGGTCGCCGTTGAGCTCCATGACCCAGCCCGGTGCCTGCTGGGCGCGATCGAGGTCGAACAGCCCGGTGCCGAGTACCTCGCCGGCATTCACCCGGCCATGGGCGACGGGAACGATCCTCGCCACCGGGTTGAGGCGGGTGAGGGTCGCCCGGAGACGGGCCGCGCTCTCGTCGTCGACCAGATCGAGCTTGTTCAGCACGATGACGTCGGCGAACTCGATCTGGTCCATCAGCAGATCGCTGACGGTGCGCTCGTCGTCCTCGTACTGGTCGAGGCCCCGCTCGGCGAGCTCGTCGCCGTCCGTCAGCTCGGGCAGGAAGTTCGCGGCGTCAACGACCGTGACCATGGTGTCGAGCCGGGCGAGATCACCGAGTACGGCTCCATCGTCGCGGGCGAAGGCGAAGGTGGCAGCGACCGGCATCGGCTCGGAGATGCCGCTGGATTCGATGAGGAGATAGTCGAAGCGGCCTTCGCGGGCCAGCCGGTCGACCTCCTCCAGCAGATCGTCGCGCAGCGTGCAGCAGATGCAGCCGTTGGTCATCTCGACCAGGCGTTCCTCGGTGCGCGAGAGGGCGGCCTCGCCGCCGCGTACGAGGGCGGCGTCGATGTTGATCTCGCTCATGTCGTTGACGATGACCGCGACGCGCAGCCCCTCACGGTTGCCGAGGACATGGTTGAGCAGGGTGGTCTTGCGCGCGCCGAGAAATCCGGACAGCACGGTCACGGGCAGCCGGTCGTCCGCCATCGCGCTCAGCCCTCGGGGTGCAGCAGACCGCGCTCGTACGCCTTCACCAGCCGCTGCGGCACCTGGTGGACGGTCCCGTCGATCGTGACCGGCACGAGCTGCGGGGTGCTGGCCTTCCACTGGGCACGGCGGTGACGGGTGTTGCTGCGGGACATCTTCCGCTTGGGAACGGCCATGGGGTCCTCCTTGGTGAGCGAGCACCCCAGACGCTACATGAAAATGGATCCCATTACGAAATAGTCTGCCGCGCCGGCGGCGACGAGATCGTTTCCGTCGGCCCCCTTCGTCGCGGCGGGGTCAGGCTGAGACGAGGCGGAGGATCGCTGTGCCGTCCGGGCCCGGCACCAGTTGCAGCGCGACCGTGCCGGCCTCCTCGGCGGGCGGTTCCCCGGCCCCTCCGCACTGGGTACCGCTGCCGTTGGCGTAGAAGAACGTGGTGCAGCCGCTGCCCTCGCCGCTCGCCGTGCCGCCGGCCGAGCTGCCGTTGGTGCTGGTGCCCTGGGTGACCTTGTAGCCGACCTCGTTCTTGCCGACCTTGGTCACGGACAGCTTGGCGGGACCGGCGGGGATCTTGAAGTGGATCGTCACCGGCTTGGACACCGCGATCTCGCAGTTGCCGTCGGTGCAGGCGCCGGTGTCGGTTCCGTCCGCCGCCGTCACCTTCGGGGACGGTGACGGGGCCGGGCCGGCGGTGGAGGCTGACGGGCTCTTCGGGGCGCCGTCGGCACGGGAGTCCGGCGACTCGGCAGTGCCCGCGCCTGCCGCGGCATCCCCGGAGCCATCGCCGGAACCGCCGCAGCCCGCCACGGTCAGCAGGGCGAGCGTCGCCAGCAGGGCACTGCCCGCCAGTCGTCCCGTACGTCCTGCCGTGGTCAGCCTCGCCATGGTGTATCCATCCCTTTCGCGTCCCGTCCGAGAGCAGACGGCGAGTCTATTGAGGGGCCGGCGGGAGGGGTCCCGAACGGCCGCCTGGGCCGACTGGCCGTGACACGGGACGTTCGGCCCAGGGTGTGAGGCGTTCGCGGGCGGCAGGCTCGTAAGAGAAGGGATGGGACCTTCCGCCTCGAAGGCGAACTGCAGCGGCTCATGGGCCGGATCGCCCAACTCCTGGATTCCGACCACGACTTCCTCACCACCGGGGGCCTCGGCGGCGGCGTTCCTGTCCGCCCGCACCATCACCACTGGGCCCGCCGCGTGAGCGAGCACCTGCTGGCCGACGGAGCCGAGCAGGAAGCCGGCGACGGTGCCGTGACCGCTGGAACCCAGCACCAGCATGTCGGCCCGCTCCGCCTGCGTGAACAGCACCTCGACGGCCGTACCGGCGAACTGCTCGGCTGTGATCGGCAGATCCGGATACCGTCCGCCCAGGTTCTGCTCCGCCGCGCGCAGTACGCTCCCCCAGCCTCCGGCCGGGGCCCCCATCTCGCTTCGCTCGGCCCTCTCTCGGTAGCCGCGTACGGCGGTGTCCGGACCGTTTGTTCCCTTCCCGTACTCCGGGTGGTATGTCTGTGCCGCTGTGACCCGGGTGCCCGCGCTGCGGCCTTGATGGGTGATCTGGATCTCATCAGCGTTCTGTCAGGTAACTGTCCGGAAGGCGTCAGTCCGGTCCGCTTCCATGTGCTCATCGAGGCCTTCGGCCAGCGCGTCGCCGGTCTCCGATCCGATCCCTTCGGAGCCCCACCACCGAGGAGAGACATGGCCGACACCGTGACCGGCTGTCCCGCGCACGCGAGCGGGCCGCTTCCCGAGTATCCGATGCACCGGGCCGCGGAGTTCCCGCCTCGCCCCGCCGCCCGCCGTGGAGCCCTTGCGGGCGGAGAAAGGGATCTGCAAGGTCCGGATCTGGAACGGCGGCACCCCCTGGCTGGTGACCCGGTATGCCGACCAGCGGGCCCTGATGACCGACCCACGCGTCAGCAACGACGACTGTGAGCCCGGCTTTCCGCACGTCAACGCGCACCGGGCGCAGATCGCCCCCCCCACATTACGGACAGCGCGAACACCACGGACAGCAGAGAGGACACGGATGTCCAACCCCCACAATCCGTCCGCCGTCACACCCTTGACCTCGGAGGAACTGACCCCGGAGGAGCTGGGTTTCGACCCGGACGCCCTGCGCGAGAAGTACCGCGCCGAGCGCGACCGCCGGATCCGCCCCGACGGCAACCGGCAGTACCAGCGTCTCGTCGGCGAGTTCGCCTCGTACGCAGACGATCCGTACACCAAGTTCGTGCCGCGGGAGCCGCTGCACGACCGGGTCGAGGCGCTGGTCGTCGGCGGCGGGTTCGGCGGTCTTCTGGCCGGTGCGCGACTGCGCCAGGCGGGCGTGCGGGAGATCCGGGTCATCGAGCAGGCCGGGGACTTCGGCGGCACCTGGTACTGGAACCGGTATCCCGGAATCCACTGCGACATCGAGTCGTACGTCTACATGCCGCTGCTCGAAGAGCTCGGCTACGTCCCGAAGTGGAAGTACGCGCCAGGAGAGGAGATCCGGCAGCACGCACAGGCCATCGGGAAGCACTTCGACCTCTACGACGACGCCTGCTTCCAGACCCAGGTGACCGAACTGCGGTGGGACGAGGACGAGTTGGAGTGGATCGTCGCCACCGACCGCGGCGACCGTATGCGGGCGAGATACGTGGTCGTGTCCAGCGGGACGCTCAGCCAGGCCAAACTGCCGGGCATCCCCGGCATCGAGACGTACCGGGGGCACGCCTTCCACACCAGCCGCTGGGACTACGCGTACACCGGCGGCGACGCCAACGGGAACCTGCACAAGCTGGCCGGCAAGCATGTGGCGGTGATCGGCACCGGCGCGACCGCGATCCAGATCGTTCCGCATCTGGGACGCGACGCCCAGCACCTGTACCTGTTCCAGCGCACCCCGTCCTCCGTGGACGTACGCGGCCAGCGCCCCACGGATCCGCAGTGGGCGAAGTCGCTCACTCCCGGCTGGCAGAAGCGCCGCAGGGAGAACTTCCTCGCGCTCGTCACCGGTGGCCGGGCCGACGAGGACCTGGTGAACGACGGCTGGACCTCCACCGCGCGGCTGCAGCAGAAGCTCATCCCGAGCAACAGCTACTCGGACGTGTCTCCCGAGGAGCGGGAACGGCTGTACGAGCTCGCCGACTTCCAGAAGATGAACGAGATCCGCGCCCGCGTTGACGCGATCGTGGAGGACCCGGCCACGGCCGAGCTGCTCAAGCCCTGGTACCGCTATATGTGCAAGCGGCCCACCTTCAGCGACTACTACCTCGACACGTTCAACCGGCCCAACGTGACCCTCGTGGACACGGCCGATCACGGGGGCGTCGAGCGCATCACCGAGGACGCGGTCGTGGTCGGCGGGAACGAGTACGAGGTCGACTGCATCATCTTCGCGACCGGTTTCCAGGTCGGCGTCTCGGGGATCCTGTCCGGACTCGTCCCGGTGCACGGCCGCGGCGGTGTCAGCCTGCTGGAGACCTGGATGCAGGAGGGCCCGAAGACGCTGCACGGCTTCTACAGCCACGGTTTTCCCAACCTCTTCCAGCTCGGCCCGCTGCAGAACGCCAGCGCCGTCAATTTCGTACACGTCCTGGACGAGCAGGCCACCCATGTGGCCGCGGTCGTCGGCGAGGCCCGCAAGCGGCGGGCCCGGTACATCGAGCCGAGTGCCGGGGCGGAGGCCGCCTGGGTGGCCACGATCCGGGAGAAGGCGGCCGACCTGCACGCCTTCCAGGCCGAGTGCACACCCGGCTACTACAACAACGAGGGCAGGCCCAGGAAGCGCAGCGAGTCGTACGGCGAGGGGCCGGTCGCGTTCCACGAACTGCTCCGGCGCTGGCGCGAGGGCGGCGGCCTGCACGATGTCCTCGTCGATGCCGATGCCGATGCCGAAACCGCAGCCGATGCCGAAGCCGAATGAGTCAGGCCTGAATGACAGGGGGGAGCGAGCATGGAGCCCAGCCGTTACGACGACACCGGCCGCCGGTCCGCCACGAGCAGCCGGTGGGACATGAGACGGCTCAACCGGCCGAACCGGCTGTGGGGTTCGAACGGCGTGACCTTCGGGCCCGACGGGCGGCTGTACGTCGCGCAGTTCATCGCCGGGCAGATCAGCGCCGTGGACCCCGCCTCGGGGGACATCGACGTGGTGGTGCCGCTGGACGGTCCGGTCCAGGCGCCGGACGACCTGGCCTTCGGGGCGGACGGCTCGATGTACATCGCGGACCTGACGCCGGGCAGGGTGTGGCGCCGGAGCCCCAAGGGCGAGTACACCCTGGTCTCCGACGAGGTGAAGGTGCCCAACGGCATCACCTGCGAGGCGTGCGCCATGAGGGGCGTACCGGGGTGCGGGTGGCCGGCCGGGGACGGGCGGATTTAGTTGAGTTAGGCAAGAAGCTGGTAAAGTGATCCCTATGTCCACACCAACGCCGGCCACCACCCCCGCCTCCACGGAAGTGATCGAGATCGAGCGGGCGCTCACGCGCATCGCCTATCTCATGGGCCGAACGCGTCAGCACGACCGGCTCATGGCGCTGGTGGGAGTGCCGCTGGACCGCGCCGCCGTGGCACTTCTGCGGCAGATCGACGACTCCGAGCCGATGCGCCCCGGCGAGCTGGCGAACCGGCTGGCCGTCGAGGCCTCCCATGTGACCCGACAGGTGCAGCAGCTGGTGAAGGGCGGCTACGTCACCCGCGTACCCGACCCCGACGACCGCCGCGCCCAGCGCATCCAGATCACCAAGGCCGGCCAGGAAGCCGTCGACCGCATCCGCGACATGAGCGCCCGCGGTATGCAGATGGCCCTGTCCGACTGGTCACCCCAGGAACTCCAGCAGCTCGCCACGCTCTTCCACCGCATGGTCGACGACTTCCTCTCCTACGCCGCAGAAGTCGGTGCGGGGGAGGAAGCCGGCCCGGCGGCACGCAAGCCCTGACCCGCGTGCCGTAAGGGCGGTGCGGGGCGTAGTCGTTGACGAAGAGCAGCCGCCGCCCGGTCTCCGGGTGGGTGCGCACGACCGGGTTCTCCACGGGCGGGAAGGTGTCCTGGAACCGGGCAAGCCGCTCCCGACGGCAGCCGGGTTGATGGGAAGGCACGATGCCCTCATTCTGGGGCGTATGGAGCATGTCGCCGCTTCGGCGATCCTCGATGCACAGGGCATGGTGACGGGGTGGAGCGAGGGTGCCCGGAAGCTGACGGGATACGCGGCCGAGGAGGCCGTGGGCCGGGCGGCGGGCGCGCTGCTCGCCGAGGACATGCCGTCGGAGCTCGTCGCCGCGCTGACGGGCACGGCCGTGCTGCGGCACCGGGACGGATCCCGGCTCGCGCTGGCCCTGAGGGCGAGCCCCCTGCTGGGCGCGGACGGTGCGGCCACTGGATTCGTCGTCACCGCCGAGCGGTCCGACGGGCAGGGGCCCAGCCTCGCGGCGCAGGCCTTCGACCAGGCGTCCATGTCGATGTCGATCTTCGACACCGGACAGCACTACCTGCGGCTCAACAATGTGGCCTGCCAGGTGATGGGGGTCCCGGAGGACACCCTGGTCGGCCGGTACTACCCGGAGACCGTGGAGGACGCCGACCACAGCCGGGGCTTCCTGCAGCATCTGCAGCAGGTCGCCGAGACCGGGGAACCCGTGCACTACGAAAGCTTCACCCGGTCACCGTCCGGCACGCGGTACCACGCCTGGAACATCGAGATGTGGCCGGTACGGGACCCCTCCGGTGAGCTGGTCGGGACCGCCCTGGCGGCGTTCGACAGCAGCGAGCAGCACTGGGCTCGGCAGCGGCTGGCCCTGCTGAACGAGGCCGCCGCCTCCATCGGCACCAGTCTGGACGTGGTGCGCACCGCCGAGGAACTGGTGGGGCTCGTGGTCCCGCGCTTCGCCGACTTCGCCAGCGTCGACCTGCTCGACTGGGTCCTCGGAGCGGACGAACCGCCGACGGCACAGCACACCGATGTCGTGCTGCGTCGGGCCGCCCACCGGTCCGTCACCACGGGCACACCGGAGGCAGCCGTCGAGCTGGGCGAGGCGGACACCTATCCGCCGTTCTCGCCGCCCGCGCGAGCGCTGCTGGACGGACTGGCGGTGCTCAGCGGGGCCGGGGAGCCGGACTTCGACCGGTGGCTGAGCGGCCATGAAGCACGTGACGCCAAGGACCGTGAGTACAGCGTGCGGGTCCACTCGATGCTGGCGGTGCCGTTGCGGGCCCGTGGCACGACACTGGGTGTCGCGGTCTTCGTGCGGGCCGCCAACCCGGATGCGTACGCCGGTGACGACGTCGTTCTCGCCGAGGAACTGGCGAGCCGGGCCGCCGTCTGTGTGGACAACGCCCGCCGCTTCGGCCGTGAGCGGTCGACCGCGCTGGCCCTTCAGCACAGCCTGCTGCCGCGGGGGCTGCCCGGGCAGGCGGCCGTGGAGGTGGCCCACCGCTACCTGCCGAGCGGGGCGGTGGCCGGTATCGGCGGCGACTGGTTCGATGTGATCCCGCTGTCCGGCGGCCGGGTCGCCCTGGTCGTCGGGGACGTGGTCGGGCACGGCCTCCAGTCGTCGGCGACCATGGGGCGGCTGCGTACGGCCGTACGAACCCTTGCCGACGTGGACCTGCCGCCCGACGAACTCCTCACCCACCTCGACGACTTGGTGTCGCACCTTGCGACGGACGAGAGCACCACCGACGACGTCGCGGAGCTGGGAGCGACCTGTCTGTACGCGGTCTACGATCCCGTTTCGCGCCGGCTGACCGTGGCCGGTGCCGGGCATCCGCCGCCGGCTGTCCTGCTGCCCGACGGCACCACGCGGCTCGTCGAGATGTCCGCCGGGCCGCCGCTGGGAGTGGGCGGCCTGCCCTTCGAGGCGACCGAACTGGTGCTGCCCGAGGGCTCGTTGATCGCCCTCTACACCGACGGGCTGATCGAGGGGCGGGACCGCGACCTCGACCAGGGCACCGCCGACCTGCGCCGCGCGCTGACCGTGCCCGCCGATTCGCTGGACGCCCTGTGCGACGCGGTGCTGAAGTCCGTACTCCCGCCGCAGCCCGCCGACGACGTGGCCCTGCTGCTGGCCCGCACCCGTGCGCTCGGCGCCGACCAGGTGGCCACCTGGGACATCCCGCCGGACCCCGAAATCGTGGCCGCCACCCGGCAGTACGCCACCGAGCAGCTCACCGAGTGGGGCCTGGACGAGACCGCCTTCGTCACCGAACTGGTCGTCAGCGAACTGGTCACCAACGCGATCCGGTACGGCGAACCGCCCATCCAGCTGCGCCTGATCCGCGACCGCGCACTGATCTGCGAGGTCTCCGACGGCAGCTCCACCTCGCCGCATCTGCGCCGGGCGCACGTCTACGACGAGGGTGGCCGAGGGCTGCTGCTGGTCGCCCAGCTCACCCAGCGCTGGGGCAGCCGGCAGACCGTCAACGGCAAGACGATCTGGGCCCAGCAGCCGCTGCCGCGGGACTGACTTGGCCGCCCCCGGCGAACCGGGGGCGTGTTGTACTGGGCCGCGTCACCTTCTCAGCCGTGAAGCGACCAAGCTTGTGCGCTCGGCCGTCCACACCTCGTCGCGCTCCCGACTGCCCCCTACGATGGGGCGGTCACAGGTCGCATCCACCGCATGACAGCCGGACCGCCATGCGGTGCGTGACCGATGACAGGGCCCCACGCCAGGAAGTCCTGGCGACGTCGATCCGGTCAACACCACGTACAACCGTCTCCCCGGCCAGGCCGGTTCGTGCCTTCAAGGGCTCACGGAACGACCGAGTCATCGTACCGGAGCCGCTGCGGCACTACGCGCCGCTTGCTCGAGATCCATTCCTCCCGGTCTGAAGGCCGGGGCCTCCTGGAAGGAACAAGGTGAACTCCCACTGCTGTGCACCCGGCCGGTCCTCCGAAGCGGCACCCGCCGCGTCCGGGCCGCCGCCCGTTCCCGGCAGCGGCACGGCGCCCGGCGGCTCCAAGGTGGCGCTGCCCGGCGGCACCTTCCGTATGGGCGGTGAGGACGCGGACGCCAACCCCAGAGACGGTGAGGGCCCGGTCCGCGAGGTGACCGTCGGGCCGTTCGAGATCGACACCCGCTGTGTCACCAACGAGCGCTTCGCCGCGTTCGTGGACGCCACGGGTTACGCCACCGACGCCGAGCGGTTCGGCTGGTCGTACGTCTTCGCCCGGTTCCTGCCGGGGGAGTTGCGCAAGGGGGCACCTCGGCCGGAGGGAACGCCCTGGTGGTGCGGGGTGCAGGGCGCGTACTGGGCTGCGCCGGAAGGGCCCGGCAGCGGCCTCGACGGCCGCTGGGACCATCCGGTGGTCCATGTCTCCTGGGGGGACGCACTCGCGTTCTGCCGGTGGGAGGGCTCCCGGCTGCCGACCGAGGCCGAATGGGAGTACGCGGCCCGCGGCGGCCTCGACCAGAAGCGCTTCCCGTGGGGAGACGAGCTCACGCCCGGTGGCGAACACCGCTGCAACATCTGGCAGGGCCGCTTCCCGTTCCGCAACACCGGCGAGGACGGCCACGTCGGCACCGCCCCCGTCGACGCCTTCCCGCCCAACGGGTTCGGACTGTTCAACACCTCCGGCAACGTCTGGGAGTGGTGCGCCGACTGGTGGGGCACCGACCACGGCACCGGGCCCCACACCGACCCCACGGGACCGGAGCAGGGCACGGCCCGCGTGATGCGCGGCGGCTCCTACCTGTGCCATGACTCCTACTGCAACCGTTACCGTGTCGCGGCCCGCACCGCCAACAGCCCGGACAGCTCGGTCGGCAACACCGGTTTCCGCTGTGCACGGGACCGCGGGCACGGCTGACTCAGCCCTTGACGGCCGAGCTGGCGACGCCCTGGACGAACCAGCGCTGGAAGAAGACGAAGACGACCAGCACGGGCAGGACCAGGAGCACGCCGAAGGCGAGGATCTGGCCCCAGTCCGGGGGCAGTTGGGCCTGGAAGACGCTCATCTCCAACGGCAGCGGGCGTACCTCCGGGTCGGAGACCATCAGGACCGGCCAGAGGAACGAGCCCCACTGGATGAGGAAGGTCAGGATCGCCACGGAGGCGAAGGCCGGCTTCGACATCGGGACGATGATGGCGAAGAAGGTGCGCCAGGGGCCCGCGCCGTCGATGCGGGCGGCTTCCTCGATGCTCGGCGGGATCGTGCGGAAGAACGTGTGGAACTGGTAGACGGAGAAGGCGTTGGCGATGAACGGGAGCGCCAGAATGGGGAGCGTGTTGCGCTGGTCGTTGAACATGTAGAAGAGCGGGACCGCCACCGACTCGAACGGAATCAGCATCAGCAGCAGGATGAGGGTGAAGACGGCGTTCTGGCCGCGCCACTTCAGCCGTGAAAGCCCGTACGCAGCCATCGAGTTGACGAAGAGACCGCCCGTCACCACCACGAAGGCCAGCAGCAGCGAGATGCCCATGAAGCGCCAGAAGTAGCCGGTGCTCTCGGAGTTGAGGCTGTCGAGGACAGCTGTGTAGTTGTCGAGCGACAGGTTGGTGGGCAGGAAGCCGGACAGGCCGTTCAGGACTTCGTCGGACGGCTTGAGGCTGCCGACGAGCAGGTAGATGGCGGGCAGCGCGAAGACGAAGGCCAGGACGGACAGGACGGCGTAGTCGAGGAAGCGGCGCAGGGGAGTGCGGGTGAGGCCCGTGTTCATGCTCATGGTCAGTCCTCGTTGTCGGGCCGGACGACGCGGCGCTGGATGAGGGTCAGGACGACGACGATCAGGAAGAAGACGACGGTGATCGCGGACGCCTGGCCGATGTTGTTCTGGTCGAAGGCGGTGGTGACCGCCTGGTACATCACGGTGCGGGCCGCGTCCTCGTTGAGGCCGCCGCCTTTGACGAGGACGTACACCTGGTCGAAGACGCGGAAGGAGAGCACCGAGGTGAGCATGGCGACGAACACGAGGGTGCCGCGGATGCCGGGCAGGGTGACATGGCGGAACTGCTGCCAGCGGGAGGCGCGGTCGAGCTCGGCGGCCTCATAGAGCTCACCCGGGATGCTCTGGAGTCCGGCGAGCAGGATGACCATCTGGAAGCCGACGCCCTGCCAGATGGACAGCACGATGATCGAGGCCATCGCGGTGGCGGAGTCGCCGAGCCAGTCGAAGGCGCCCCAGTTGCCGAAGCTCACCGCATCCAGCGCGGAGTTGAGCATGCCCTGATCGCTGCGGGCGAGGATGAGCCGCCAGATCACGGCGACCAGCGCCATCGGGAAGACGACCGGCATGAAGAACAGTGACCGGAACAGGCCGATCGCCTTGAGCTTGCGGTTGAGCAGGATCGCCAGGCCGAGCGCCAGACCGGTCTGCACGGGTACGACGACCGCGGCGAAGGTCAGGTTGTTGAGCAGGGCCCTGAGGAACGGACCGGACAGATCGGGGTCGGTGAACAGCCGCCGGTAGTGCTCGATGCCGAACCAGGTCGGTTCCAGCGGGGAGCCGAGGCGGACGTTGTAGAAGGAGAGGACGACGGCGTAGCCGAACGGGATACCGACGAAGGCGATGAGTCCGACGACGGCGGGCGTGGACATGAGCAGTCCGTGCAACCAGTCGCGGTTCTTGCGCACAGAGCGCGCCGGGCGCGCGGGTTCGACGGAGGTCACGGGTGGGGCCTGCTCCCGGGCATGGGGTGCGGCGTGCGCGGGTTCGACGGATTTCACGGGCGGTCCTGTTCCCGGCGGGGCGGGCGCGACGTGCGCGGCCCGCCCCGGCCGATGGGTCCTACGGGATCTCGTAGCCGGCGTTGTCGGAGAAGTCCTGGTCGATGGCCTTGGCGGCCTTGGACAGGGCGTCCTTCGGGTCGGCGCCGCCGTAGACCGAGTTGAGGGCCTCGGCGAACTTCGCGGTGACCGTGGGGTATCCGGCGGTCAGCGGGCGGGTCACGGCGACGCAGGACTTGGCGATGTCGGTGTCGCCGCAGGGCTTGGCGAGCTGGTCGGAGAACAGCTGGAGCGGGCCGCCCTGCTTGTAGAGATCGCTCGCGGCGAGCGCGGACTTGGTGGCGGGCGGGGCGCCGTTGGCCGTCGTCATCGCGGCGACGTTCTCGTCGTTCAGGAGAGTGTCCAGGAACGTGCCGGCGGCCTTGGCGTTCTTGGAGTCGGCGCCGATGCCCCAGGCCCAGGAGCCCTGGCCGGTCTTGGGACCGTTGCCGAAGTCGGGCAGCGGCAGGACGACGAGGTCGTCACCGAGGGCCTCGCTGTACGCGGGGTACATCCAGTGGCCGACCCAGCTGATCGGGACGCGGCCCTTGGCGAAGGCGTTGCCGTCGGTGTTGGGGTCGACGTCGGACTTCCAGGACTGGAAGGTCTTCAGCGCCGACACGGTTTCCGGCGAGTCGAGTGCGCCTTCCGCCTTGCCGTCCTTGAGGAGCGAACCGCCGGCCGACCAGACGATGGGGGAGAAGCCGTAGGTGCCCCACTCGGTGGTGAGCCCGTTGTTCTCCTGGATGTCGAGGACCTTGCCGTCGGAGTCCTTGGCCTTCAGGTCCTTGAGTGCGGCGGTGAACTCGTCCGCCGTCCAGGCGTCGTCCACGCTCGTCGGGTACTTCACGCCGGCCGCGTCCAGCAGCTTCTTGTTGCCGTAGATGCCCAGGCCCGAGTCGTACTGGCCCAGGCCGTAGTGCTTGCCGTCGATCTCGCCCTGCGCCTTGATGGCGTCGGTGGCGTTGCTCAGGGTCTTGGCGGAGACGTAGTCGTCGATCGGGGCGAGCTTCTGGTTGAAGACGAAGTTCGCCATCGTCGGGCCGTCGAACTCCATCACGTCCGGCAGCTCCGAGGCGTCGGTCGTCGTGATGGTCTTGGTGTAGTCGTTGCCGGGGATCAGCTTCAGCTCGACCTTGATGTCGCTCTGCGAGGAGTTGAAGGACTTCACCGCGTTCTGTATCGCGGTGTCCTCGCTCTTCTGGCCCTGGTGGGCCCAGACGCTGATGGTGCCCTTGCCGCTGCCCGCCTCGGCGGAGGTATCGGTGGTGCCACCGCCGCCACAGGCGGCCAGCGCCGCCAGGGGCAGGACGAGAGCCAGGCCCGTACTGGCTGTGCGGCGGGCATTTCTGCTGGTCGAACTCATGGGCTGTGCCTTCCGTGCTGTGGCGAGGGTTTGCAGTGCTGACGTGCTGTCTGGGCGTGGGGGAGTGGGACTCGAAAAGTGCGGGTTATTGCGGTCCGCGCGGTCTGGGAGGGGCGGTCGTCTCGCGCAGGACGAGACGGATGGGCATCTGCACCTGCTCCGTGGGTGGTTCGGCGCCGGGTTCGTCCAGCTGACGCAGCAGCAGCCGGGCCGCCTCGGCGCCCTGGTCGGCGACCGGCTGGGCGACGGTGGTCAGGCCGACCACGTCGGCGAGTTCGTGGTCGTCGAAACCGACGACCGACACGTCTTCCGGGACCCTGAGCCGGTGGCGGCGCAGGGCGCGCAGGGCGCCCATCGCCATCTCGTCGGACTGCGCGTACACGGCGGTCGGCGGGCGGGAGACGGCCAGCAGTTCGGTCATGGCCCGCTCACCGCCCTCGACGGTGTAGTCGCCGTCCGCCTCCAGAGCCGGATCGTGCTCGATTCCGGCATCGGCCAGGACGTCCAGGTAGGCGTTGCGCCGCTCGATGGGGGTGGTCCAGTGCAGCGGCCCGCTGGCTCCGCTGATCATGCCGATGCGGCGGTGGCCGAGGTTCACCAGATGCCGTACGGCGCTCTCGGTGCCGGCCCGGTCGTCGATGCCGACGACGGTGAATCCGGGCCGGGTTCCGCCGACCGTGGTGGCCAGCGGCACGCCCAGCGAGCGCAGCGCGGCCGACTCCTCATCGTCCGGGATGAGCAGCGAGAGCACCGCGTCCACCCGCTTGCGCACCGGCAGCCTGGTGAAGAAACGCTTGCGTATCTCCGGCGAGCCCAGGTTGTA
The DNA here is from genome assembly GCF_039532825.1 of Streptomyces vastus. NCBI lineage: Bacteria > Bacillati > Actinomycetota > Actinomycetes > Kitasatosporales > Streptomycetaceae > Streptomyces > Streptomyces vastus. The sequence continues at coordinate 64,919 of NZ_BAAASJ010000032.1, read as the reverse complement.
CAGCAGCACGTCGTACCCGGCGGCGCTGAACACGCGCTCGGCGGCGTCCAGCACGGTGCCGAAGAACCAGCGGCCCACGTACGGAACCAGGACGCCGATGGTGAAGGTGCGGCCGCTGGCCAGACTGGCGGCGGAGCGGGACGCAGTGTAGCCGAGCTGGGCGGCGACGACCGCGATCTTGTCCCGTACCTCGTCGGAGACGCCGGTCCGGCCGCGCAGGGCGCGGGACACGGTGGACGCCGAGACGCCGGCGGCGCGGGCGACGTCGTTGATGCTGGCCGTCACGGCGCAGTTCCTCCCGTTGATTTCACGTCGGTGTGATGTGGGGGTGACGAGACCGTAAACCCGGCCTCCTTGTTGCGCAAGCGTTTGCGTTCAGATTTACTTGGGCCGATTCCAAAGTGAGTCCGTTTTTTATCGATGGTCAGCGCACGCGTTTGGGCGCTGTGAGCCGACAGGAACTGTGCATGCGATACGCGCCGCCAGGCCTCTGCGTGAACGACTTCGCCCTGCTCCGGGACGAGGACGGCACCTACACGGTGCTGCACCTTCAGGGGCCCTGGACGGCCGAGTTCGATCACATGCGGATGGAGACCTCGTACGGCCGGGCGACCTCCACCGACCTGGTGCATTGGCAGCCGCAGGGACCCGCCTTCGGCAACGGTCTGCCCGGCCGCTTCGACCAGCAGGCGGTGTGGACCATGCATCCGTTCCGGTACGGCGACGGAATGGCGATGTTCTACACGGGGGTGAGTGGCGTCATGCCCGGCGGTACGCCGCTCCAGGCTGTCGGACTCGCGTACTCCGACCGCACCGACGGCACGGGCTGGCGCCGCCATGGCACCGGGCCGGTCGTCGAGGCCGACCCGCGCTGGTACCGCACCGGCGAAGGGATGGGCTGGCGCGACCCCTTCGTCGTACGGGACGACGAGGGCGACGGCTGGGTCATGGCCGTCTGCGCGAGCGACGCCTCCCTCCCTGTGGAGGCCGGTGGCTGCGTGGCCCTGGCCACCTCCGACGACCTGGAGCACTGGACCGTCCACCCGCCGCTCCTCGCACCGGGCGACATCGACGAGTTCGAGTGCCCGGTCCTGGAACGCCTCGACGACGGCAGCTGGCTGCTGCTCGGCTCCATCGGGCAGTCCCGCTGCTTCGAGGCGTGGACGGCCCCCCGCCTGCGCGGCCCGTGGACCCGCCGCGGCCCACTGGGCCCGACCGGCGCCTACGCCCCCAGGGTGATCCCCGCCCCGGACGGCTCCCGCGTCGTCCTGCACACGACACCCCGTCAGGTCGGCCTCAGCGACGCGGGGGACCGCTGCCGCGGCATGCTGGCCCAGCCCAAGTCCCTTGTGGTGCAAGGCGATTGTGCGCCCCGTCTGGAATGGTGGCCCGGCCTGAACGCCTGGCTCGGCGAGGAGACCGACCACCCCGCCCTGCACGCCGTCGGCGACATCGGCATCACCGGGCCCGTCGAGATCGCCCTGCGCACCGACACCCCGGACGGAGACCGTTCCGCCCTCGCCGTCGGCTGCGACGGAAAGAACCTCTGGGTCACCGGCCCCGACGGGACCCGGCTCGGCGAGACCATCCTGACCGAACCCGCCGCCGCCCTGCGCATCCTCACCATCGGTGAGTACGTCGAGGTCTACGCCGACGGCGTCTTCGCCCTGACCACCTTGTGCTACTCCGGCCACCCCGCCCGTTGGACGGCCGTCACCGAAGGGCACAGCCACACCATCCCCGTCCGCCCCATACGGCTGCCCGAGCCCTACCGCGACGACGCCTCGGCCATCTGGCCCGGTGCCGTACCCCAGTGACAGCGAGACTCCGCGCCTGCTGACCGGCATCCCGCACGACCCCGGAAGGCCCAGCCATGAACGTCACCGCCGACGGCCTCCGCTTCCCCGACGGCTTCCTGTGGGGAGCCTCCACCGCCGCCCACCAGATCGAGGGCAACAACGTCAACAGCGACTGGTGGCAGATGGAACACGGCGGCGGCGCCATCGCCGAGCCGAGCCTGGACGCGGCCGACAGCTACCACCGGTGGCGCGAGGACATGGACCTGCTCGCCGAACTCGGTTTCACCGACTACCGCTTCAGCATCGAATGGGCCCGCATCGAACCCGCCCCCGGCCACTTCTCAAGGGCCGAGATCGCCCACTACCGACGTATGGTCGACGGGGCCATCGAACGTGGCCTGCGGCCCATGGTCACCCTCCACCACTTCACCGTCCCGCGCTGGTTCGCCGAGAGCGGCGGCTGGACCGCCGACGGGGCGGTGGACCTGTTCGAGCGATACGTGCGGGCGACCGCGCCGGTCATCGGCACCGGCGTACGGCACGTGTGCACCATCAACGAACCCAACATGATCGCGGTCGCCGGCGCCATCCGCGAACTGGGCACCGAAGCACCTCCCACGGTGGGACTCGTGCTGCCCGACAAGGCCACGACCGACGCCCTGATCCAGGCGCACCATCGCGCGACGGCCGCAGTCAAGGCGATCTCCGCCGACATCCAGGCCGGGTGGTCCATCGCCAACCAGGTGTACCAGGCCCTCCCCGGCGCCGAAGCCGTCACCGCGGCCTACAGCCATCCCCGCGAAGACGTGTTCATCGAAGCCGCCCGCGACGACGACTGGATCGGCGTCCAGTCCTACACCCGCACCAGGATCACCACCGACGGCCCGATCCCCGCGCCCGACGACGCCGAACGCACCCTCACCGGCTGGGAGTACTACCCGCAGGCCATCGGATACGCCCTGCGCCACACCGCCGAGATCGTCGGCGACGTCCCCCTGATCGTCACCGAGAACGGCATCGCCACCGACGACGACACACGCCGCATCGCCTACACCACCGGAGCACTCCAGGAAGTCTCCGCCGCCCTGGAGGACGGCCTCGACGTACGCGGCTACCTGCACTGGAGCGCCCTCGACAACTACGAGTGGGGTTCCTACAAGCCCACCTTCGGCCTCATCTCCGTCGACCCCGACACCTTCGAGCGCACCACCAAGCCCTCGGCGGCCTGGCTCGGCGGACTCGCCCGCACCGGAATGCTGCCGCGCGCCGGTCGCTGAGCATTCTCACCACCCCAAAAGGGCAGAAATCGTCCTCGGGCGGACCTGAGCGGCAGCGAAAATTTCGAATAGTGGAGCTCACCCGAGGGAAACATTGACCGCGCGGCAACCGGTTCCTACATTAACGACTTCATGTGGCCTCTGATCGTCTTCCTTCTGCTGTCCAAGCAGATCGTCGCCGGTGTGATGCAGGGCGCTGTCCAGGGCTGACCTCACCGCCGTAAGCCACTTGAGCCACTTGAGTCATCTGTGAAAGGACCGGCATGACCGCGGGCCACCTCCGCAACCCCGTGCTGCCCGGCTTCCACCCGGACCCGAGCATCGTGCGTGTCGGCGCGGACTACTACATCGCCACCTCGACCTTCGAGTGGTACCCGGGCGTGCCCGTGCACCGCTCGACGGATCTCGTCCACTGGGAGCCGGCCGGCCACATCCTGGACCGCCCGGACCTGCTCGACCTGCGCGGAGTCCCCGACTCGGCCGGCGTGTGGGCGCCTTCACTGTCGTACCACGACGGGCAGTTCTGGCTGGTCTACACGATCGTGCGCACCATCGGGCGCCCCTACAAGGACATCGACAACTACCTGATCACGGCCCCGTCGATCGAGGGCCCGTGGTCGGAGCCGGTCTTCCTGAACTCCTCCGGCTTCGACCCGTCGTTCTTCCACGACGAGGACGGCCGCAGCTGGCTGCTGAACATCCAGTGGGACCCGCGCGAGGGGCACCCGTCCTTCGCCGGGATCCTGCTCCAGGAGTACGACGCCGACAAGCGGGCCCTGATCGGGCAGCCCCGCACGATCCTCAGGCGCGACGAGCTGATCGAAGGCCCCAACGTCTACTTCCGCGACGGCTGGTACTACCTGATGCTCGCCGAGGGCGGCACCGGCTGGAACCACGGCATCCTCATGGCCCGCTCCCGCGAGCTGACAGGACCGTACGAACTCGACCCGCTCGGCTCGCTGTTGACCACCCGGGACGCCCCGGACTGGCCGCTTCAGAAGGCCGGTCACGGCGAGCTGGTCGAGACGCCGGAGGGGGAGTGGTTCCTCGCGCACCTGGCCTCCCGCCCCGTACGGACGCCCGAAGGGCCGCGCTGCGTTCTCGGCCGGGAGACCTGCCTGCAGAGCGTGACCTGGACGGACGACGGCTGGCTGCGGCTGGCCGACGGCGGACGGCGGCCGAGTCTGGAGGTTCTGGCACCCACGGGGGTGGAGCCGGGACAGCCGGGCCCGGCCGCCGGGTCTCCCGCCCGTGACGACTTCAACTCGCCTTCCCTGGAGGGGCATTGGAGTACGCTGCGGGCGCCCGCGACCTCCGAGTGGCTGACACTCGGCGAACGCCCAGGACATCTGCGGCTGCGCGGCCGGCACAGTCCGCACTCGCTCTTCGACCAGAGCCTTCTCGCGCGGCGCCTCACTTCGGTGCGGTGCGAGGTGACGACGGTCGTCGACTTCCGCCCCTCCCACTTCAGCCAGCGCGCGGGCCTCATCTGCTGGTACGACACGTCGACGCACTACTACCTGCGCCTCACCCATACCGAGGGCAGGGGACGCGTCCTGGGCGTGGTCCTCAGCGACGACGGGGCGTACGGGGAACTCCAGGAGTCCGAACTCGACGTCGACGACTGGCCGTTGGCGTATCTGAGGGCCCGCTTCGACGGTACGGAGCTGCGCTTCTACGCCTCGCCCGACGGGACCGACTGGCAGGCTGTGGGCCCGGTACTGGACGCGAGCAAGCTCTCCGACGACTACGGGAACCGGTTGCGGTTCACTGGTGCGTTTGTCGGGATCTGCGCGCAGGATCTGGGCGGAACGCGCGTTCCGGCCGACTTCGACTGGTTCGAGGTGCGGGATCTGGACGGAGGGGACGGCGAGGACGGCGGGCAGGAGTAGGGGTTCTCCGCCAGTCGTGCCTGGTGAACGCCTCGGCGGTCAGCGACGAAGTTACGTCTCTGACCGCCGAGTTGCGTTCCAAGGGCTTGGTTACTTGAGTGCGCCCAGGGTGACGCCGGTCCGCCAGTAGCGGCGCATCGCGACCATCATGATCGCCATCGGGATGATCGACAGCAGCGCACCGGTCAGGACGAGGCTGGTCACGTCGATGCCCGACTCCAGGCGCTTGCCGGACCAGTTGTACAGGCCCAGGTTGAGCGTCCAGTTCTCCTCGCCGCGCAACACGGTCAGCGGGAGGAAGAACGCGTTCCAGGTGTTGACGAAGGCGAGCAGGAACACCGTCGCGCCGCCCGTGGTCATCATCCGCAGCACGATGCTGAAGAAGATCCGCAGCTCGCCGGCGCCGTCGATCCGGGCCGCCTCAAGCAGTTCGAACGGGATCGTGGCCTCCGTGTAGACCTTGGCCAGGTACACGCTGAACGGGTTGATCAAGCAGGGGATCAGCATCGCCCAGGGGGTGTCGACCAGGCCGATCTCCGAGAACATCAGGTACAGCGGCAGGGTGAGCAGCGCGATCGGGATCAGGAAGGAACCCACCACGGCCGCGAACACCACGCCCCGCCCGGGGAAGTCGAAGCGGGCCAGGCCGTAGCCCGTGAGGAGGGCGATGAAGGTCCCGCCGAGGGAGCCGACCCCCGCGTACAGGAACGAGTTGGCGGTCCAGCGCAGGAAGATGCCGTCCTCGTACGTGAAGACCTGCTGCAGGTTCTCCCACAGGTGGAAGCCGGAGAACCACAGCCCGTTGCTCTGGTACAGCCCCACGCGGTCCTTGGTCGCGGCGATGATCAGCCAGTACACCGGGAACAGGCTGTAGGCGCCGGCCAGGACCAGACCGACGAGGACGAAGCGCTGGCCGCCCCGTGAACGGGCAGCGGGGTCGGGGCGGGTGCGCCGGCGGACGGCGGGCCCATTGGGTGGCACGTCAGAGGTTTCCGTGCCGTTTTCCTTGCGGTTTTCCGTCAGCGCCATCAGTCCGCCTCCCTCGAGGTCAGCCGGTAGAAGAGGAAGGATGCGACGCCGAGGATCAGGGCGAGCAGCACCGACAGTGTCGCGGCGTAGTGGTAGTTGCCGGCGTTGAACGCCTGGTTGTAGATGATCATGATGGGGGTGAAGCTGTCGCTGACCGTCTGCGGGGTCACGTTCCGGAACAGCGCGGGCTCGTTGAAGATCTGCAGCATCTGGATGATCGACAGCAGAGCGGTCAGGACGAGCGCTCCGCGCACGAACGGGATCTTGATGCTCCGCGCGATCCGCAGCTCTGAGGCACCGTCAAGGCGTGCGGCCTCGAACAGCTCGCGGGGTACGCTCTGGAGCGCCGCGTAGATGATCACCATGTTGTAGCCGATGCCGTGCCAGGTCAGCAGGTTGCCGATGGCCGGCCACACCATCGAGGGCGCGAAGAAGTTCCAGTCGAAGCCGAACAGCTCGCCGAGCGGAGTCAGCGGGCCCACCTCGGGGCTGTACAGGTTGACCCACACGATGGCCGCGACCACGCCGGGGATCATGTACGGAACCAGCAGCAGGATCCGGAACCGGCCGGCCACCTTCGAGGTGACCGCGTCCAGGAGGAGCGCCAGCACCAGGCTGATCAGCAGCATGAACGGGATCTGGACGCAGGCGAACAGCACCACCCTGAGGATGGACGTCATGAACGCCGAGTCGGTCAGGCCCTGCTGGTAGTTCTCCAGCCCGACGAACTCCCTGGTCGCGCCGCCGAGACCGAGTCCGGACTGCTTCTGCAGGAACAGCGACTGGTGGACCGCGTAGCCGATCGGAAGCAGATAGAGGAAGACGAAGCCGAGCTGGAAGGGCACCGTGAACGCGGCACCCTTCCAGCGCAGTGAGCGAATCATGAAGTGTGCCTCAGCCCTTGACGCTGATGCCGCGCTGCTTAAGGTCGTTGACCGTCCACTCCTGCATGTGCGCGAGCAGGTCGGTGACCTTCTGCTTCTTGCTGACGACCGCGGCCCACTCGTCCTGCATCTCCGTGAACATCGCGGTCCAGTTCGGGCCGAAGGCCCAGTCGGTGTTGACGGTGCCCAGGCTGTCCGTGACGACCTTCTTGGCCGACTCGTAGTTCTTGCCGAGCAGCTTCTCGGAGATCGCCTCGGAGACGTACGCATCGCTGTCGGCCAGCGCCGGCATCACACCGCTGCCGGTCTCCGGGCTCGCCATGGTCTTGACCGCGCCGGCGTCGGTCGACATCCACAGTGCCGCCTCGGCGGCCTGCTCCTTGTTCTTGCACTGCTCGGACACCAGCGTCAGGTTGCCGCTCTGGTTGGTGCCGGCCGGAGTCTTGGGCGCCTCGCCCTTGAAGGTCGGCCAGGGCGAGAGCGCCCAGTCACCGAAGGACTTGGTGAAGTTCTGCACCATTCCGGACATCTGCCAGGTGGAGATCTGCCGGGTCGCGGTGCCGCCGTTGTCGTAGTTGCGCTGCACGGCCGCGTAGTCGGCGAAGGAGAGCTTGGAGTTCAGGTCGTTGTCGATGATCTGCTGGATCACGTCGGCGGCCTTCAGGGTGCCCTCGTCCTGGAAGTTCACCACCCAGGAGTCGCCCTCGACGGAGTACCAGTGCGCTCCGGCCTGCATGGCGAGCACCTCCAGGGTGCTGGGGTCCTCACCGGCGTAGTTGGTGATCTTGATCTTGTGCTTCTTCAGTTCCTTGCCCGCGGCGATGAAGTCGTCCCAGGTGGCAGGGGGCTCCAGGTCGTACTTCTCGAAGAGGTCGGTGCGGTAGATGGTGAAGGCGGGCGCCGAAGCGGTGGGGACGCCGTAGACCTTGCCCTGGACCTGGCCGGTGGCCCACGAGCCGGGGTTGAACTTGTCCTTGTCGGCCTCGACGTACTCGGTGATGTCGGCGAGCGCGCCCTGGGAGACCCAGCTCGTCACGTACTCGCCGGTGTTCTGCATCAGGCAGGGAGCGTTGCCGGCCTTGACGGCGTTGGTCAGCTGCTTCTGCATGGTCAGCTGGTCGGTGACCTTGGAGTACTTCAGCTGGACGTCCTTGTGGGAGGCGTTGAACGCCTTCACGACGGCCTCCTGGCCGTTGGCCCAGCCCCAGAAGTCGAGGGTGACCGGACCGGAGGACTTGGCGGGCTCGTCGTCTCCGGAGCCGCCGCAGGCAGCGAGCAGACCTGTCAGGGCGACGCCCGCGACAGCGGCGCGAGCGAACCTTCTCCGGGGGTTGGTGAAGTTCATCGTACGGTCATCCTTCGAGGCGTAGACGATCGCGGAAGAGGGGTGGCTCGGTGGGGCGACGGCGAGCGGGGAAGACGTCGGCTCGTGTCTCGGAAACCCTCTGGCGGAAGCTGTAGAAAACGGTTGCTGTGAAACGTAGATCTCTCCCTCTGTTTCACGCAAGAGTCCGACGGCAAATTGTTAAGTTCGGTTGTCGCTGAGGTTGCCTGCCGTCGTCGGCGTCAGCCACCTGCACACCGATACGGATGTGCAGGTCAGCGGTGCGGAAGCGGATGCCTGTAGCGGTCTGGGAACGCCGCCCGGGGTCTTCGAGGATCTTCGAAGACGTTTACGTAACAGCCATCATTCGGGCTGCTACAACTGTCGAGCTGGGGGCACCTACCAGGCCCTCAAGGCACTGGGGGAGGCTGGACGGAGTTCCGTACGACGACATGTGTGCCCAGCACCACGTGGTCGCCGTCGCCGCCCTTGCGGCGGCCTGCGCCGTTCTCCCGCCGGTTGGCCACCGCGCGCAGCGCGACGCGGCCCATCTCCTCGTACGGCACGTGAACGGTGGTCAGTTGGGGGGTGAGCTGAGAGGCCAGCGGGATGTCGTCGTAGCCGACGATCGACACGTCCTCGGGCACCCTGAGCCCACCCGCACGCAGGGCCTGCATGGCGCCCGCGGCGACCACGTCGGTTCCCGCGAGCACCGCCGTGAAGTCCAGTCCCAGCCGCAGGCTTTCCTCGACGGCGTCGTACCCGTGCTCGTAGTCGTAGGGGCCGTGCAGCACCAGCTTCGGATCGAAGGGCACGCCGTACGCGTCGAAGGCCCGCCGGGCGCCGTTCAACCGGCCCTGGGCGGTGGTGAGTTCGGCGTGGCCCGGCAGTACCAGGACACGGCGGTGACCGGCGGACAGGAGGTGGCTGGCCATGGCATAGGCGCCGCCCTCGTTGTCGTAGTCCACCGTCGTCGCCGGTACGTCGCCCTCCAGCGGAGGCCTGCCCACCAGTACGAGGTGCGAGCCGGCCGCGTCCAGGGAACGGGCGAACCGGGCCATCCTCAGCTGGTACTCGTCGTAGTCGTACGCGCCGCCGAGCAGGATCACCGCGGTGACGCCCTGCTGGCGCATGAGGTTGACCAGCGCGAGTTCGCGTTCCGGATCGTCGCCGGTCGTGCCGACCAGCGAGAGCCAGCCGCGCAACGAGGCGGCGCCCTCGACTCCCTTGGCGACGTGGGTGAAGGCGGCACCGGTGATGTTGTTGATGAGGATGGCCACCGTCGGCGTGCCGCCACCGGCGAGGGAGCGGGCGTGGGCGTTGGTGACGTAGTCCAGGTCCTGAACCACCTTCATCACCCGGCGGCGCAGCTCTTCCGACACCGGATAGTTGCCGGACAGGACGCGCGACACGCTGGCGACCGAGACGCCCGCCCGTGCCGCCACATCCCGGATGGTGGCCCGTCCGGAGTCACCCGACGCCGTGCGCTCACTCACCGTGCGGCTCCTTCACCGTAGCGACTGCCCACCGGACGGCCGGGGCCCCTGCCCCGGGCCGGTGCTGGAACCGTATCCCATTGTTTCTCCGAGGGGACGGCTGGTGCTCCGGGCCGGGCTCAGGCGACACGGGCCAGATCCGCATGCCGCACCTCGTGGGTCAGAGGCAGGCCCGCGGAAACGCGTTCCAGCTCATCGACGACGATGCCACCGAGGCGTGCCAGCTCATTGCCGAGGGAGCCGGCGATGTGCGGCGTGAGGAAGACGTTGGGGAGCTTGTACAGCGGGGATCCGACGGGCAGCGGTTCGGGTTCGGTGACGTCCAGTACCGCGCTCAGCCGGCCGCCGACCAGCTCGTCGGCCAGTGCGTCGGGGTCGACCAGGGCTCCGCGGGAGGTGTTGATCACCACGCCGCCGTCCTTGATGAGGGCGAGCTTGTCGCGGTCGAGCATGCGGTGGGTCTCGGGGATGTCGGGGGCGTGCAGGCTGACGATGTCGCTGCGTCTGAGCAGATCCTCGAGTGACAGGAGTTCGACGCCGAGTGAGGCGGCTTCGTCGGCATCCACGTAGGGGTCGTACAGCGCGACGTCGAGGTCGAAGGGCAGCAGGAGCTCCAGCAGTCGGCGGCCCACGCGGGAGGCGCCGATGATCCCCACCCGGCGGCCGAGATTGCCCGTGTCCGCGGTCTCGGCGGTGGACGGGTAGGCGTGTGTCTCCCGGAAGCGCTCGCGGTACGCGAAGGCGTCCTTCCCGGCGAGCAGGATCATGGCGAGCGTGTACTCCGCGACCGGCAGCGCGTTGCCGGTCACCGCGCTGGAGACGGTGAGCCCGCCCTTCCACAGCGCCTCACCGACCAGCGAGCGGACCGAGCCCGCGGCGTGCAGAACGGTGCGCAGGTTCGGCGCCGCGGCGAGCACCTCCTCATCGAGGTGGGGACAGCCCCAGCCCGTGATGAGCACATCGGTCCGGGCCAGCGTCGACGCGGCGTCGGGGGCGGTGAAGTCCTGTACGACAAGCGTGGTGTCGATCTCGGCGACCTGCTGGAGCCGCGCCATGAGCGGCGGAGGAAAGAGCAGGGGGAGGTGCACCGGATCCATGGCGAACACGGCCCTCGGCGGCTGGGCGCTGGACATGACTCTCCTGAGGTGCTGGGGAAACATTTTCTGAAAGCGTCTTCTACCGTAAGTCTGACGTGAAGGAGCGGTCAATGCGTGTGGTGATCGCTGAGGCTGGTGTCCCTCGATGCTCTCGGGCTTGTACGCGAACGATTCAGCAGGTGGTGTAGCAGCTGGTGCGGGGTAACTGCCGGAGGGCAAGGTGTGGTTCGCTGTCAGCTGTCGATGGCGACGGGATCCTAAAACTCGTCGTAATCGGTTTCCCCGAGCGGGTGAGGGTGGAATCCGGCGGGGCCGCCGGCTCTGCGCCCGAACTTCCCCGCAGCTTGCGGCTGGCCTGCGGCCCTCGACCGCCCCGCAGCTCCTGACCGATCTGCGCCCTCCGGCCGACCGGGCACTCCCGGCTGCCCCACCGCCCCTCGCCAAGCCTCCTTACGTACCGCCCTTCACGCCGTCGCCCCCTTGGCCGCCACCCGGTTCAGAGCCGCCGCGAGGTCCGGCGTCTCGCTCAGGACCAGGGCTGCGCCGCCGAGTGCGCCGATCCGGGCGCCGAGGCCCGAGCCGGGTGGCACGTCTCGGCCCAACTCGGCCTGGACCACGTCGACTTCGCGGACCAGGGCGAGCGCGTAGCGGCGGATCGCCGTGCGCATCGGGGTGAGCAGCAGCTCGCCCACGCGGGACAACTCGCCGCCCACGACGATGCGTTGGGGGTTGAGGAGGTTGCACAGGTTGGCCAGGACCTGGCCGACCACGGCGCCCACGTCGGCGAGTACCCGCTCGCCCGCGCGGTCTCCGGCGACCGTGCGGTCCAGCATCTCGTCCAGGGTCATGGCGTCGCCGAAGACGGGCCGCAGCGCCGCGAGCACGGCAGGGATCCCGGCGCGCAGTACGAGGCAGCCGCGGTTGCCGCAGCGGCAGGCGGGGCCGTTGACGCTCACCGAGACATGACCCAATTCGCCCGCGGCGCCGACCGCCCCGCGGTAGAGGCGTCCGTCGAGGATCAGCCCCGAGCCGATGCCGCTCGAGAGGCCGAAGTAGAGCAGGTTCGCCACCGAGCGGCCGGCGCCCCAGCGGGCCTCGGCGACGCCTTCGAGGCGGGTGTTGTTCTCCACGGTGACCGGGAGTCCGAGCGCCCGCTCGAACTCGTCGGCGGCGTTCACGTGTGACCAGGGCTGCCCCGGCAGGGACACTCCGACCACTCCGGTGCCGCGGTGAATGGGCCCCGGGACGCCTACGCCGGCCCCGAGGACCTGTCCGAGGCCCAGACCCTCCTCGTCAAGGAGTCGCCGAAGGATCGACGCACCGGCCGCGATCCGCTCGGCCGGCCCGGTGTCGGGGTCCAGAGCCGTACCGGCGCTCGCGACCTCCCGCGCGCTGAGGTCGCCGAGATGCACCCACACGCCGTCGAACGTGTGGTTCATCCCGGCCACGACCGCCGCGCGCGGATTGACCGACAGCAGATCACCTGCCCGTCCATCGAGATCGGCAATCGGTTTCCCCTCGGCCTTGGCGACCAGGCCGCGTTCCAGCAGCTCATTGACGATCGTCGACACCGTGGTTCGGGACACGCCCGCCAGTCGCGCCAGGGCAGCCCGATGCAGGGGACCTTGATCGATCAGCAACGCCAGGAGCTGCTCCTGGTTGGTTCGCCGCAGACTCCGGAGCGACCCTCCGGCCTTCTGGCTCATGTCGCCGAGGTTACCCAGTCTTTTCGAAAGTTCGTCAAGACTCTTGACGCAGTTTCCAGACAGGAAGAAGCTCTGCCCACCCGCTCATGGCAACCGGTTGTCGAAATCCGGTCGGCTTCCGGTCGGCTCCCGTCGGCATGCCCAACTCCCCGCAAGAAGGTGAGGCGTACATGCACGCACACCCTGGTGCTCCCCCCAGCCGCCGCCGGTTCCTCGCCCTTTCGGCGGGCGGCGCCGCGGCCGGAGCGGCAGCTCTCAGCGGCTGCGCCCTGTCGACGGCGGGGGCGGCGCCCGGCGGCGGCGAGAGCATCACGATGATGGTCGAACTCGACGACGTCTCCCCGGAGCTGATCCAGCAGGCCCGGAAGGAACTCGGCATCGGGATCACCGTGGTGAAGAACGACATCACCCGGTTGATCGCGATGCTCACCAACGGCAACCCGCCGGACCTGGTCCGCGGCCTCGGCGCCCTGGACGCGCCGTACTTCGCCGCCCGGGGTGTGGCCGAGGACCTGGACCCGTACTTCGCCAAGTCGACCATCCTCAGGACGGACGACCTGGATCCGGCCAACGATGTGTGGCGGTTCGACGGCACGGCCCAGGGCAAGGGCCCCCGCTACGGCATGGCCAAGGACTTCTCCCAGGACGCGATGTTCTGGTACAACACCGCGCTCTTCGACAAGGCGGGCGTCGACTACCCCTCGGAGGCCGAGCCGATCACGTACGAGGAGTGGCTGGAGAACGCCAAGCGCCTGGTCCGGCGCAAGAACGGCCAGACCACCGTGTACGGCGGCAGCTACAACGGCGTGAACCTCACCGTCCTCCTGACGAACCTGACGGCCGCCGCCGGAGGCAGCCTCTTCTCCGAGGACTTCAGCCGGGTCGACTTCACCACCTCCGAGGCCCGCAAGGCCCTGACCTGGTACGTGGACTACGCCAAGACCAGGGTCGGGCCGAGCCTCATCCAGCCCAACCCCGACACCTGGGACGGTCCCACCTACGTCGCGAACCGCATGGCCATGTCCGGCAGCGGCTACTGGCTCGGCGGCATGATCAACGAAGATCCGAAGGTGGCGGAGGTGTCCCGCCTCGCCCCCGCTCCCGTCTTCGAGGGCGGCCCACGGCTCAGCGCCTGTCAGGCCGGCACCGGCATGTGGATGCGGAAGAAGGCACGCAAAAAGGACGCCGCCTGGCGGGTCTTCGAGTGGTTCTTCGGCGAGGCGCCGGCCAAGGGGCGCGCGGAGGGCGGCTGGGGGATACCGACGCTCAAGTCGCTGCGCCCGCTGATGCCGCAGAAGGAAGACTACCAAAAGCGGGTCTTCAAGGTCCAGGAGGCCGAGTTGGAGCACTTCTCGGTGACGCCGGTCCTGTCCGCGAGCTTCGTCATCGCCTTCACCTGGACCTGGGGCGACTTCATCGCCCCGATGCTGCTCCTGTCCAGCGACAAAACCACGCTCTCCGTCGCCATCATGACCTCCTATGTCACGGACGGCGGGCTGCCCGTCAACAACCTGCTGGCGGCGGGCTCCGTGATGTACGTCGTCCCCATCCTGCTGATCTTCCTCGTCGCCCAGCGCGGTTTCGTCGCCGGAATGTCCACCACCGGACTGAAGTAGCCCCTCTTACCGAACCTTTTGCAAGGAGTTACGCATGAACACGCCCCTGTCACGCCGGACCACCCTCCAGGCCGCCGGTGTCATCGCCGCCGCCGGCCTGGCCGGCAGCATCGCGGGAACCGCACAGGCCGCCACGGCGGATGAGACCGGCACCACCGGCGACAGCGTGGTCATCCACCCGACGCTTCCGAAGGTGCCTGTCAACAACTCCTTCACCGTCAAGGTCCGGCCGCTCGGCGGCACCTGGCAGAAGCTCGGCGTCTACCTCGCCAAGCTCGCACTGATCGACGCGAACACCGGCAGCAACAGAGCCCAGAACTCCTCCTGGGCCGCCTTCGACTTCTCCGGCACCGTCGAGGTCGAGGTCACGTACAACCCGGGCGGCGGCGAGAAGGTCCGCATCCGCCCGGACTCGTACGGCATCAAGCCCGAGGTGCTCGGCAGCACCGCGCGCTTCACCCTGGACCGGCCCCGCAACCTCGTCGTCCAGATCGACGACAAGATCTTCGACTGCCTGCACCTGTTCGCGAACCCGATCGAGCAGGACGTGCCCACCGAGGGCGACAAGAAGGTCATGTACTTCGGGCCCGGTCTGCACACCCACCCCGACAGAACCCTGAAGGTGCCAACCGGCACCACCGTCTACCTGGCCGCAGGCGCCGTCCTCACCTCCAACGTGATCTTCGAGGACGTGGAGAACTCCCGGCTGATCGGCCGTGGCGTGGTCTACGACACGACAGGCGGCGCGGTCTTCGTCCGCAAGTGCGACAACGTCACGATCGACGGCGTCACGATCCTCAACCCCCGGTACGAGAACATCAGAGTCGCCGAGTCCAACAACCTCACCATCAAGAACCTGCGCGCCTTCAGCCACCAGGGCTGGGGTGACGGCATCCAGCTCTACTGCTCCGAGAACGTCACGATCGACGGCTGCTTCCTGCGCACCTCCGACGACTGCGTCGCCCTCTACACCCACCGCTGGGACTTCTACGGCGACACCCGCAACATCACCGTCAAGAACTGCTCCCTCTGGGCCGACGTCGCCCACCCGATCAACATCGGCGTGCACGGCAACTCCGACACCCCCGAGATGCTGGAGAATCTGCGCTACGAGAACATCGACATCCTCGACCACCGCGAGCCGCAGGTGACCTACCAGGGCGCCATCGCCTTCATGGTCGGCGACAGCAACATCGTCCGGGACGTCAGATTCGACGACATCCGCGTGGAGGACTTCCGCTGGGGCCAGCTCATCCACATGCGGGTCGAGTACAACCCGAAGTACAACACCTCGGCAGGCAGCGGCATCGAGTCCGTCTACATCAAGGACCTCAGCTACAACGGCAAGAACGCCGACCTCTCGATCATCGCCGGCCTCGACGCGGAGCACGCGATCAAGGACGTCACCTTCGAGAACCTCCGCGTCAACGGCAGGGAGATCGCCGACAGCACGGGCAAGCCGAGGTGGTACCTGGCCTCGGACGGCGTGCCCATGTTCGTCAACGAGCACGTGACGAACCTGAAGTTCCTCACCACCGCCGAGGCCGAGGCGGCTGCCGCGTCATGATCCCATCTGCTCCGAGCCGCCGGACCTTCCTCGGCGGCACGGCGGCCCTGCTGCTGGTGGCGGGCGCGAGCGGACTGCTCGCGCCCGGCACCGCCCGGGCGGCCGGCCACCAGACCCGTCGCATACAGTTCACACACCCCGGCCTACTGCATACAGCCGACGACATATCGCGTATGAAGGCCGCCGTCGCCGCCAAGGAATCCCCGGTCCACGACGGCTACCTCGCCCTCGCCGCCCACGCCCGCTCGCAGGCGACGTACCCGATCCAGAACACCGGCCAGATCACCTCCTGGGGCCGCGGCCCCACCAACTTCCAGAACCAGGCCGTCGCCGACTCGGCCGCCGCTTACCAGAACGCCCTGATGTGGTGCGCCACCGGCAACCGCGCCCACGCCGACAAGGCCCGCGACATCCTCAACGCCTGGTCGGCCTCGCTCACCATGGTCACGGGCGCCGATGGCCCGCTCGGCGCCGGACTCCAGGCGTTCAAGTTCGTCAACGCCGCCGAACTCCTGCGCCACACCGGCTACGACGGATGGGCGGACGAGGACATCGCCCGCTGCGAGGAGTCCTTCCTCGGCGTCTGGTATCCGGCCGTGTCCGGCTACATGCTCTACGCCAACGGCAACTGGGACCTGACGGCCATCCAGACCATCCTGGCCATCGGCGTGTTCTGCGAGGAGCCCACCCTCTTCGAGGACGCGCTCCGCTTCGCCGTGGCGGGCGCGGGCAACGGCAGCGTCCGGGGCCGCATCGTCAACGCCGGTGGCCAGGGCCAGGAGTCCGGCCGCGACCAGGGCCACGAGCAGCTCGCCGTCGGCCTGATGGGCGACGCCGCGCAGGTCGCCTGGAACCAGGGCGTCGACCTGTGGGGCTTCGACGAGAACCGCATCCTCGCCAACGCCGAGTACGCCGCCCGCTACAACCTGGGCAACGACGTCCCCTTCACCCCGGACCTGGACCGCACCGGCAAGTACATCAAGACGACCGTCTCGGACCGCGTCCGCGGCAACATCCCCCCGATCTACGAGATGTACTACGCCCACTACGCCGGCGTCCGCGGTCTCGACACCCCGTACACCAAGTCCGCCGTCTTCCGCGGCACGGGCGGCGCCCGCGTCGTCGAGGGCAGCAACGACGACCTGCCGAGCTTCGGCACCTTCGCCTACGCCGGCACCAAGGCACCCGCGCCGACCGCGCCCACGGCTCCGGCCGGCGTCACGGCGGTGGGGGAGGGCAAGGCCGTCACCGTCGGCTGGCTGCCGTCCGCCTGGGCGAGCGAGTACACGGTCCAGCGGGCCACCCGCCCCGAGGGCCCTTATGAACCCATCGCCTCCGGCCTCGACAAGCCGGCGTACACCGACAGCGACGCCCGGGCGGGACGGACGTACTACTACAAGATCACCGCTGCCAACTCTCAGGGAAAGAGCGGCAGTTCCGGCTGGGCGTCGGCCACCGCCGGCCTTCCCGAGCCCTGGTCGACCCAGGACGTCGGGGCCGTGAAGCGCGCCGGCTCCGCCGTCTTCGACGGCGAACGGTTCGTCCTGGAGGCGAGCGGCACCGCCGACACGTACCGGGTCGCGCACCTGCCGCTGCGCGGCGACGGCACGATCACCGCGCGGATCGTGTACCCGCTCAGCTCGCAGTACTCCAAGATCGGCGTCACTCTGCGCAGCTCCCCCTCGGAGGGCGACGCCCCGCACGCCTCGATGCTCATCCAGGGGCTGCCGCTGCACACCTGGAGCGGCGTGTGGACCGTACGCCCGAAGGCCGGGGCACCGATCTCCGCCACCGGCAGCACCCCCGTGCCGCCCACCCAGCAGCAGGCCATCACCACCAGCGCGTCATTCCCGATCTCGAACCTCGGCACCCTGCCCGAGTCGGCGACCCCGCTCGAGGCCCCGTACGTCGAGGGCGCGGGCGACGGGTACCGGATGCGTATGCCGTACTGGGTGCGCGTCACCCGCAAGGGCCGCCGGTGCACCGGAGCCATCTCCCCGGACGGCATCCGCTGGACCGAAGTCGGCTCCACCGAAGTCGAGTTGGGGTCGACGGCGTACGCGGGACTCGTCCTCACCTCCTGCCTCGGCGTCGACGAGGAGTACGCCGAGACCGGCACCGGTGCCTTCGACAACGTCACCGTGACCTCCATGTCCGGTGAGGTCTGGTCCGTGCCGCGCCCCACCCGCGCCGCCGGCGACCTGCGGGCGACCGCGGGCGCCGATGCGGTGGAACTGGCCTGGACCGACCCCGACCTCTCCGCCCGGTACAAGGTGCTGCGGGCGACCGACGCCGACGGCCCCTATGTGACCGTCGCGACCGACGTCGGCCCGGTCGGCTTCGGCACCCGCATCCGGTACGCGGACGCCACCGGTCAGCCCGGCACGACGTACCACTACGCCGTCGCCAAGACCAACAGCGGTGGACGCGGGCCGCTGTCCGAGCACGCCACCGCGAAGATGCCGAGCCCCTCGGTGCCGGAACTCACCTCCGCGACCACCGCGTTCGCGAACAAGGGCGTCGCCTTCCGGCATCTGCTGCGGGCCTCGCACGAGCCCGTACGGTTCACCGCGCTCGGCCTGCCCGACGGACTGCGCGTGGACAAGCGCACGGGCTGGATCTCCGGAACACCCACCGAGACCGGCGAGTTCACCGTCACCACCACCGCGGGCAACGCCGCAGGTGACGGAACCGGCTCGGTCAAGCTCACGGTCGGCACGCCGCCGCCTGCCCCCTGGACGTACGGCGACCTCGGTGACGTGGTCCTCGACGACCGGGAGTTCGGGACGTTCGGCGTGGTGGCTGTGCGAACCCCCGGCAGCACGGCGTACGAGGACGGGACCCTCGTCGTCCGCGGTGCCGGGACCGACCTGACCGTCAACAACCAAGGAATGACAGGGCAGTTCGCACGTCGCCCGATCACAGGCGACAGCGAGATCACCGCCCGGCTCGTGTCCCGCGAAGGCGCGAGCGGCGACCGGGTCGGGCTGCTGATGGCCAAGTCGCTGTCACCGTTCGACCAGGCGGCCGGAGCGATCGTCACGGGCGTCACCGCCGCCCAGCTGATGCTCCGTACGACCGTGGCCGGACGGTCGGCGTTCACGGGCAACGGCACGGTCACCGGCCCCTGTCTGCTGCGGCTGAAGCGTGCTGGGACCGCCTTCACCGCGGCCGTCTCCACCGATGACGGCGCCACCTGGACGACTCTCGCCACAGGCGAGATCCCCGGCTTCGGTGACGCCCCCTACTACGTGGGCCTCGTGGTCTGCTCCCGCAACCCACTGGCCCGCAGCACCGCGCGATTCAGCGAGGTGAGCATCACCCCCATGTAGATCCCCCACGGGATTGGAGATGCACCACATGAGCCGCACTTCCCCCCACCAGCACCTCCACCAGCCGGAGTTGAGCCGCCGCGGTCTGCTGAAGACCGCCGGCGGTCTCACCGCCGCCCTCGCCGTCGGCGCCTCGGCCACCGCCCTCACGGGCTCGGCCGAGGCGGCGCCGGCGACCTTCACCCACCCGGGCATGCTGCACGCCTACGGTGAACTCAACCGCGCCAAAGTACGGGTGAACGACGGCGCCCAGCCGTGGCTGTCCGGCTGGCAGCGCCTGACCGCCAACGGCCACTCCGCGAGCACCTGGCAGCCCAACCCGCAGGCCACGATCATCCGCGGCGGCGACGGCCAGAACTACGGGATCCTCTACAACGACATCCACGCGGCCTACCAGAACGCGCTGCGCTGGCAGGTCGGGGGCACCCGGGACAACGCCGAGTGCGCCGTCCGGATCCTCAACGCCTGGTCGTCCACGCTCACCACGCTCACGGGCAACGCGGACCGCTTCCTGGCCGCCGGGATCTACGGCTACCAGTTCGCGAACGCCGCCGAACTCATGCGCGGCTACAGCGGGTTCGACCTCGAGCGGTTCAAGAGGATGATGCTCAACGTCTTCTACCCGCTCAACAACCAGTTCCTGAACAACCACAACGACGCCTGCATCACGAACTACTGGGCGAACTGGGATCTGTGCAACATGAACTCGATCCTCGCGATCGGGATCCTGTGCGACGACGGCGCCAAGTACGACCAGGCCGTGAGCTACTTCAAGAACGGTGCCGGCAACGGCTCCATCCGGAACGCCGTGCCGTTCCTGCATCCGGACAACCTCGGCCAGTGGCAGGAGTCGGGCCGCGACCAGGGGCACACCATGATGGGCATGGGCCAGATGGGCGCCTTCTGCGAGATGGCCTGGAACCAGGGCGAGGACCTGTACGGCTACGACAGCAACAGGTTCATGAAGGCCGCCCAGTACGTCGCGAAGTACAACCTCGGCGAGAACGTCCCCTTCACGACGTACACCTGGGGGACCGGGCAGAACTGCGCCCAGCAGTCACACACCGTGATCTCCTCCGCGAGCCGCGGCCAGGTCAGGCCCGTGTGGGACCTCATCCACTACCACTACGCACGGCGACGGGGACTGTCCGTTCCGTACATCACACGCATGGCGGAGAGCGTCCGCCCCGAGGGAGGAGGCGGCGACTACGGCTCCACCAGCGGCGGCTACGACCAGCTCGGCTTCGGCACCCTGATGTACGCCAAATAGCCGCCCACCAGCGACGCACGCCGGAATATCCGGAGGAGGTGTGGTGCTCTGAAGTGAACGACGGTTCACGAGCGTGCGAGGAGCTGGTGCTCGGATGACGGCAGACCGGACGACGCCATTGGTGAGAACCCCGTACGGGGACGTGCGCGGCAGGTACGAGGAGGGGATCGCCGTCTTCCGCGGCATCCCGTACGCCGCGCCGCCCTTCGGCCCCCGCCGGTTCCGGCCGCCCGTGCCGCCCACGCCCTGGGAGGGCGTGCGCGACGCGGGCGCGTTCGGGCCGACACCGCCGAAGCCCCCGTACTCCGAGGCCTTCGCCCGGCTGCTGTCCGACCCGGTCGTGCCGGGTGACGACTGCCTCAACCTCAATGTGTGGACGCCGGAGCCGGGCCGCGGGGCCCGGCTGCCGGTGATGGTGTGGATCCACGGCGGCGCACTGACCCGCGGCTCCTCGGCCGTGCCCGTCTACGACGGACGCGCCTTCGCCCGCGACGGCGTCGTCATGGTCTCGATCAACTACCGGCTGGGCGTGGAGGGCTACGGCCTCTTCCCGGACGCCCCGCCCAACCCTGGCCTGCGCGACCAGCTGGCCGCCCTGGAGTGGGTGCGCGAAGCGATCGCCGAGTTCGGCGGCGACCCGGACCGGGTGACCGTCTTCGGCCAGTCGGCCGGGGCGATCAGCACCGGAGCCCTGCTCACCGCCCCGCAGGCGCAAGGCCTCTTCAGACGGGCCGTCCTGCAGAGCGCGCCGCCCGAAGCCTTCGACCGCGACAAAGTACGGCGCATGGTGCGCCGGATGGCGGCCCGGCTGAAGATCTCGGCGACGGCCGAGGCCTTCGCCGCCGTCGACCGCGAGCTGCTGCTGCGCACCCAGGCCGAGGTGGGGCGGCTGAGCAGCCCGGTCCTCGGCGGGCCCTCCTTCGGCATCGTCGTCGACGGCGACCTCGTACCGCAGGACCCTATGGAGGCCCTGGTTGAAGGGGGTGCCGTGCCGGGCGTCGAACTGCTCATGGGCTGGACCCGGGACGAGTACCGGCTGTGGCTGGTGCCGGGCGGGCTCATGGAGCGTGTCGACCGGCTCGGCCCGGTCGCCCTCGCCGGTGCCATGGCCCGCTGCCACTGCGGCTCCGAGGTCCCGCGCGGCTATCGCGCCCTCCACCCGGACGCCCGCCCCGCCGAGCTCCTCGGCCAGATGGTCACCGACCACCTGCTGCGCATCCCCCTGCACCGACTGGCCGACGCCCGCCCAGGCTCCTCGTACGTGTACGAGTTCGCCTGGCCCTCGAACCTCCCCGATCTCGGTGCCTGCCACGCCCTGGAACTCGGCTTCGTCTTCGACACCGGGGACGTCCCGGAATCGGCCAAGCTCGCGGGCGAGGGGGCCCCGCAGGAGCTGGCCGACGCGATGCACTCCGCGTGGGTGCGGTTCGCCGCCGAGGGCGACCCCGGCTGGCCCGCCTGGGACGCCTCGCATCCGGTGCGCGTTTTCGGCGCTGACGGGCCGCCGGTGGTGCACGGTCCGCGCGACCGCGAGCTCGCCCTGTGGGACGCCGAACCGGCCGACGAGGTCACTCCTCGGGAATCCACACCCGCATTGCGCCCTCTTCCCGGTTTGCCCAGGCGTAGTACGGCACCGCTGTCAGCCGTACGCCGCTTCCGTCGCTCCGGCGACGTCCGCCGGCCATGACGACGGCGACCCCGCCAAGGAGCTCCGGCTCCTGAGAGACCGCCAGCTCGGAGCCGTACGGCAGTGTCACGTCGTCGAGCCGGACCCCGGGCTGCTGATCGACGCCCTCCAGACAGTGCACGAGCGGGCCCCGCTCCACGGCCACACAGCCGCGAACCGCGTCGACGCGCGGGTCGGGCCGGGTCAGCCGAGGGCTCAGGTCGAGGTCGAGGGTGAACGTGTCGCCCGCGGACCAGCGGCGGCGCACCCGCAGCCAGCCGTCGCCCGCCTCGGTCGGAGCGCTCCCATCGAGTACCGAGGCCTTGAACTCCGTGCACCAGGAGGGGATCCGCAGCGACAGCGACCAGTCACGGTCCGCCGGAGCCTCCTCGACGGTCGCGGTGATCCGGCCGTCCCACGGATACGCGGTCTCCACCCGGACGACGCCCTCCCCGGCGGTGTACACCCCCGTCGCGTACTGGTGCAGCTGTATACCCTCCGCGTCGCCGCTCGCCACATAGTGGGGGAGCGAGGCGAGCAGCCGCATCACGTTCGGCGGGCAGCAGGCGCAGCGGAACCACGGGGTGCGGCGGGCCGTCTGGTCGCCGCCGCGGTCGGCGTACTCCTCGCGGACCTGGAGCGGGTTGACGTACAGCCAGCTGTCGCCGTCGAGGCCGACGCCGGAGAGAAAGCCGTTGAAGAGGGTGCGCTCGACGAGGTCGGAGTACTTCGCCTCGCCCGTCAGCAGGGCCATCCGCCACGACCACTGGACGGACGAGATCGCCGCGCAGGTCTCGGCGTACGCCCGGTCCGGCGGCAGCTCGAACGGGTCGCCGAAGGCCTCGCCCTCGTGCCGAGAACCGACCCCGCCGGTGACATACGTCTTCGTCGCCACCATGGCGTCCCACATACGCTCCAGCGCGGCCCGCAGCTCCGGATCGCCGGTCTCCGCCACCAGGTCGGTCGCCCCCGCGAGCAGATACAGCTGCCGTACGGCATGACCCGCGACCGTGTCCGCCTCACGCACCGGAACGTGGTCCTGCCAGTAGGCCTGGCCCATGTCGCGGTCGTGGCCGCGATCGACGCCCGCGCTCAGCACGCCGTGGCCGCGCCGGTCGACGAAGTAGGCGGCGAGGTCCAGCCAGCGGCGCTCGCCGGTCTCGCGGTACAGCTCGACCAGCGCCGTCTCGATCTCGGGGTGCCCGCACACTCCGTCGATCGCCTTCTCCTTGCCGAACGTCGCGTCGATATGGGCCGCGAACCGCTCGGCCACATCCAGGAGTTCATGCCGGCCGGTCGCCCGGTGATGGGCCACAGCCGCCTGGAAGAGATGGCCCGCGCAGTACAACTCGTGGCCCCAGCCCAGCTCCTGCCAGCGCAGCTCGGGATGGGCGACCTGGTAGTACGTCTGCAGATAGCCGTCCGCGTCCTGGGCGGCAGCCAGGAGGTCGGTCAACTCATCGATATGCGCGGCAAGTTGGGTGTCCTCCGGGCTGTCGGTCAGCTGCCAGGACGCCGCCTCCAGCCACTTGTGCACGTCCGAGTCCTGGAACTGGAAGTCACCGGTGAAACCACCCTTGCCGTCGGCTGCCGTCCGCAGATTGGCGAGGTTGCCCGCCTCCTCCAGCTTCGACGGGCCCTGCGGGATGCTCACCTCGGCGTTCGTGCGCCGTCTGGCTGCCCAGAAACCGCCGGTGATCCGGGCCGCGGTCGCCGGGCGCAATGCCGTGTGCGCACCGTCGGTGAGGCGGATCGGACCGGTGTTGTTCGTTGTCACGTCAACCCTCCAGCAGGAGCTTGCGAGGAAACCCTGGCGCTTGCGTCCGGGACCAACTGCCCCGGCACCGCCGCCACCGAATCCCGCACCACCACATGCGTTCCCAGCAGGAGGTGCTCGTTCGGGGCGTCCGGGGTCCTGCCGAGGGCCGTACGGACGGCGAGGCGGCCGAGTTCCTCATAGGGGACGTGGACCGTGGTCAGCGGCGGATGCAGGTCGCGGGCGAACGGGATGTCGTCGTAGCCGACGAGGGAGACGTCGTCCGGGACGGTCAGGCCCGCCTCGTGCAGGGCGGTGAGCGCGCCCGCCGCGACCATGTCGGTGGCGGCCATCACCGCCGTGAACTCCAGCCCCTGGGACAGCGCCTGGCGGATGCGGCGGTGGCCCGAGTCACGAGTGAAGTCCCCGGCGAGGCGCAGCTGAGAGTCCGGTTCCTCGCCGCGGGCGCGGTGCGCGGCCAGATAGCCGCGCTCGCGGCCCTGGGCCGTGGTGTTCGCCGGCTTGCCCCCGAGGAACAGGATGCGCCGGTGGCCCTGGGCGAGGAGGTGGGCGCACAGCGCGTACGCCCCGCTCTCGTTGTCGTACTCGATCACCGTCACCGGAGTGCCGGGATCCAGCGGTGGCCTGCCGCACAGCACGAGCCGTGACCCCGCCGAGGCCAGGGAGTCCGCGATACGCGACATCCGCGCGCGGTACTCGGCGGTGTCCGCGGTGCCGCCGACCAGGATCACGGCGGCGGCACGCTGGGCCCGCATCGTCTCGATGAACTCCAGTTCGTGCTCGGTGTCGCCGTCCGTGCTGCACACCAGACACAGATGACCGAGCCGGGTCGCCTCGCGCTCCACACCGTGCGCCATGTGCGCGAACGACGGGCCGGTGATGTCGTCCAGCACGAAGGCGAGGGTGGGCGTGCCGACGCCCGCGATCGCCTTGGCCCGGGCGTCGGCGACATAGTCCAGCTCCCGGACCGCCCGCATCACGCGCGTACGCGTCGCCGTGCTCACCGGGTAGTCGCCGGCCAGGACGCGCGACACGGTCGAGGCGGACACCCCCGCCCGGGCCGCCACGTCCCGGATCGTGCTCCGGTTCCCGATGTCCCCGTGGCTCTTTCTCGTCATCCCCGCCCCTTCGACCGCTCAGCTCAGTCCCTCGGGAACTGCGGCAACACTTGTGGCAACCGGTTCCCGAACTGGAGGCTAGCGGTGGGGTAACCGGTTGTCACGCCTGTTGCCCGCCGCAGAACCGCTACCCGCCCCTCTCACCACGCACATCTTCGCGGTCGACAGCGATTATCCGCACCAGGACGCGGTATTCGCAGGGAAGAGCAGCTTCCTCGTACTCGCCCCGCTCACCCCGGAGCGCCCCTCATGAACGCCACGAAGCCATGAACGCCATGAACAGCACGAACGCCATGAACGTCCCGGACTTCTCGTTCGAGAGCCGGCCGATACGGGTCGTGTTCCGGCCCGGTGCCGCGACGACCGCACCGGCCGACGAGGCCGGACGACTCGGTCTGCGGCGGCTGCTGGTGGTGTGCGGCAGGCAGGGCGCACACGCCGCACGTGCGGTCGCGAACTCGCTGGGTTCCCTGTGCGCGGGGCTGCACTCCGAGGCCCGTATGCACGTCCCCGTCGAGATCGCCGACCGGGCCGTCGAAGTGGCGCACGCGGCGGGCGCCGACGGCTGTGTCGCGGTCGGTGGCGGCAGCGCGATCGGCCTCGGCAAGGCGATCGCCCTGCGCATGGGCCTGCCGCTGATCGCCGTGCCCTCCACCTACGCCGGCTCCGAGATGACGTCCGTCTGGGGCGTCACCGAGCACGGCGTCAAGCGCACCGGACGCGACCCCGCCGTCCTGCCCCGCAGCGTCGTCTACGACCCCGAGCTCACCCTGAGCCTGCCCCCGGCCCTCTCCGTGACCAGCGGTTTCAACGCCCTCGCACACGCGGCCGAGGCGCTGTACGCCCCCGACACCTCGCCCCTCGTCGCGCTGATGGCCGAGGAGGGCGTCCGCGCGATGACGTCCGCGCTCCCACGGGTGGCGGCCGACCCGGAGGCCGTCGGGCCACGAAGCCGCGCCCTCTACGGGGCCTGGCTCTGCGGCTCCTGCCTGGGCGCGACCACCATGGGCCTGCACCACAAGCTGTGCCATGTGCTGGGCGGCACCTTCGGCCTGCCGCACGCCGAGACGCACACGGTCGTGCTCCCGCACGCCCTCGCCTACAACGCACCCGCCGTCCCCGAAGCGATCAGCGCCCTCAGCCGCGCCCTCGACACGGACAACGCCCCGCACGCCCTCTGGGAGCTGGCCGGACGCCTCCGCGCACCCCGCTCCCTCGCCCAACTAGGCCTGACCGACGACGACTTGACGGTGGCAGCCGGACAGACCGCCGCCGAGGCGTACCCCAATCCGCGCACGGTCACGATGGGCGGGGCGCTGGAGGTGCTGAGGGCCGCGTACGCGGGTCGGTCCCCGCGCGCCGCGGCCATGGCGTGAAGGGCCGGGACGGGCGTGACCGGGAGGGGTCCCGGAAGCCTCGCGTAACCATGAACCCCTGGCGATCGGTTGAGCACGTCGTGTGTACGTCGGCTGATCACACGCACTGTGAGGGGAGCGGTTCGTGGCAGGGGAGCAGGAACGGGTCATCGCCGGGCGTTACCGGTTGCGGCATCGGCTGGGTTCCGGCGGGATGGGGAGCGTCTGGCGCGCCGAGGACCAGGAACTCAAGGCCCAGGTGGCGGTCAAGGAGATCGAGCTCCCGCTGCTGCCGGACGAGGCCTCCGGCGACCGTGCGTCCCGCGGGCGCAAGGAGGCGCTGAAAGCGGCCCAGCTGCGCGAGCATCCGAATGTGATCACGGTGTACGACGTGGTCGAGCACGAGGGCCTGCCGTGGATCGTGATGGAGTACCTGCCGGGCACCATGGACCTGAGTGCCGCCGTACGGGAGCGCGGCCCGCTGCCCCCTGACGAGGTGGCCCGGATCGGGGCGGCGGCCCTCGACGGACTCTCCGCCGGGCACCGGCTCGGCATCATCCACCGCGATGTGAAGCCCTCCAACATCCTGCTCGCTCCCGACCACTCCGGGATCGCCGACCGTCGTGTCCTGCTCACGGACTACGGCATCTCGCTCCGGCCGCGCGAGACCCGGCTGACCCGCAGCGGTGTGGTGATCGGCACCCCGGGCTATATGGCCCCGGAGCGGGTGCACGGCGGCGAGGCGACTCCCGCCTCCGACCTCTTCTCCCTGGGAGTCACCCTCTACTTCGCCGTCGAGGGTGCCGGCCCCTTCGACCGGGACACTCCCGAGGCGGCCCTGATGGGGTTGCTCGAGACCGAGCCCTCCCCGCCACAGCGGGCGGGCGAGCGGCTCAGCCGGGTGATCATGGGGCTGCTGGCGAAGAACCCGCTGGACCGTACGCAGGCTGCGGAGGCGGCGGACCTTCTGGCGGAGGCCGCGGCGGCCGGGGAGGGCAAGGCTGCGCCGGTGGCTGTCGCCGCTTCTGAGGAGGCCGCCGAGCCCGAGGCGCCCGCCGAGCCTGAGGAGTCCGAGGCCGTCGGCTCTGAGGCAGCCTCCCGTTCCGGTGATGGGAACGCGGGCGGGAGCGGCGACGGCGACGGTGACCGGGACATCACCCCCACCCGCCCCGGAGGAGAGGTCCCGCCCCGTACCCAGGGATGGCGGCTCCCGGCCCTGCTGGCCCTCGTCTGCGTGCTCGTGGCGGCCGGCGGCTTCGGCGTGGGTGCCGCCGTGTACAGCGACGACGGACAGCGACAGCGCCCGGATGCCAGGCAACAGCCGAAGGCAAGCGCGTCCCCCACCCCTACCCCGACGCCGACCACCACCCGCAGTCCCTTCCCGTACGGCACCCGGGTGGGCCTGAAGGACGGGCTGATGCCCGGGCAGTGTGTGGAAGCCGACTGGGAGGAGGGCGAGTTCAAGGGGCAGCCCGAGCTGGAGCTCGTCGACTGCGTCGATGGCGACCCCGAGGGCCAGGTGATCACGACCGTCGCGTCCGGCACGCAACCGGCGTCCGGTGCGACCCCGAGCTCCAGCGCCTCGTCCGCGCGGACCGAGTGCGCCGAGCGCACGGAGAAGCTGCGCAAGACCATGCCCGACCCCGTCCTGCACGTACTGCCGCCGGCCGCCGGGCAGAGCCAACCACCGGACACGGCCTGTCTGGTCTTCCTGAAGAAGGCCACCCTCGGAGGCCCGCTGGGCGAGTACCGCACGCAGGGCGAGGAGGTGTACGTGACGCAGATGGGCCCGGGCGACTGCTTCAACACCGAGGAGGAGGACGACATCTGGACCTTCTACCTGGTCAGCTGCGATGAGCCGCACCACGAACAGGCCGTCGGCTGGACGTGGTCCTCGGGCAACGACTCCATTGAAAGCGCCGACGAGCAAGACCTCTGCGAGGAGAGGTACGGCGTCAACTGGGCCCGTGGCAAGGGCCATGAGATGGACGGCTGGTCGTCCAACGAAGACGAGTGGGACGCCGGGTTCCGCTGGGTGATGTGCACGGTGATCCAGGAGGACGGCACGAAGCTTCCCGCGGGGGCGCTGAAACCCGCGTACTGACCGCACCGACCAGGCAGTACCGATGGCACATTGACGATGTACTGACGCCGTACCGACGACATGCCAGGCATCCGGGGCAGCGCAGATGGACGAGATCGAGCAGGAGCACGGGGACACCAACGTGGCGCCCCCGCGCCCGTCGGCGCCCGACGGCCAGGCATGCGGCCCCTGGACACGGGTCCTCGCCGAGCGGTACGGGCTGATCAAGCCGGTCGGCACCGGTGGCATGGGACGCGTCTGGCTGGCGTACGACCTGCGGCTGCGCCGGGAGGTCGCGGTGAAGGAGGTCGTCGTACGGACGGAGGTCGCGCCGGGGGAGGAGAGTCCGGAGGTACGGACCGCCCGGGCGCTCAGCGAGGCGTGGAGCCTCGCCGCGCTGCGCGAGGCGCCGCATGTGGTGACGGTCCATGACGTCGTCGAGGAGGACGGATTCCCGTGGATCGTGATGGAGTTCGTCCGCGGCGCAACGACACTGGAGGCGGTGGTCGAGGAGCGGCTGCGGGCGGGAGAGGGGCCGCTGCCGGTCCGTGAGACGGCGCGGATCGGCCTCGCCGTGCTCAGGGCGCTCGCCGCCGGGCATCACCTCGGGATCGTGCACCGGGATGTGAAACCGTCCAACGTGCTTCTGGCACCGGACGGTTCGGGGCACCCGCACGCGCGCGTGGTCCTCACCGACTACGGGATCGCCCACCGTATGGCGGGCGCCCAGTCCCACACCCGGCCGCAGCGGGTGATCGGCACGCCCGGCTATCTCGCCCCGGAGCAGCTGTACGGGGGTTCGGCCACACCGGCGTCCGACTTGTTCGCTCTCGGTACGACCCTGTACTTCGCCGTCGAGGGCAGAGAGCCGTTCGCCGAGGGGGCGGGCAGCGGCTACCCGCCGGCTCCCGCGCCGCCGCGTCGTGCCGGACCGCTCGGCGAGGTGCTGACGCAGCTGCTGTCCGCCTCGCCCCTGCACCGCCCGGAACACCGAGCGGTGCTGCGCCGGCTGCGCGAGCTCACCGGGGAGACCGGCGGGTCCCTTTCCTGACGCGGCTCTTTCCTGACGCACTGCCATGTGGAGCGCGTCGTTACGCCTGTGTGGGGCGAGGGGAGGCTTCGCGCAGCCGTGGGATGTGCTCTTCTGGCGGCCTGCGAGGTGGAGTAGCAAGGGCACGGCTGGCAAGCGGAAATACGGCGCGCACCGCGACACAAGCGCCACTGGAGCACAACACCCTTGGAAATCACGGTCATACGCATGCGCCTGCTGGCCGAGGCGCCGTTCCGGCTGTGGATGGCGGTCAGCGGCACGCTGGGCGGCACCACGCAACGGCAGCTGAGACAGCGGCTGCACGATCAAGTCGACGACGGACACCGGGAGTTCTTCCTCGACCTGCAGGAACTCCGCTGTGCCGAAGGGCTTTCGGACGGCGAACTGCGCGCAGTGTTCCCCAAGGATCCTGCCGCGCGCTTCCACCTCATCGGAGGCCCCGACCGCATCCGCGAGGTCGTCACCGGCGACCCGCGGTTCACCCTGTACGCCGCTCCGGAATCCGCCTGGTGTCAGTGGGTCAACGGCACTTGACCCCTGCCCTGATGCGGCTGGTACGCCCTCTTCTCACGTACGGGCCGGTTGACCCGTGTCGGCCCCGTGGTGGCGCCCCATCGGAATGACCAGGGGTGTGCCGCTGACCGGGTCCATGGTGATCTTGCAGGTCAGGTCGAAGACGTCCTCCACGGTCTCGGCGGTGATGACTTCGGCAGGCGGGCCCTCGGCGACGATCCGCCCGGACTTCATGGCTACGACGTGGTCGGCGTAGCGGCAGGCCTGGTTGAGATCGTGCAGCACCATCACGACGGTGCGCATCTCGCGCCGGTTGAGGTCGGTGATGAGGTCCAGTACGTCGATCTGGTGGGCCAGGTCCAGATACGTCGTCGGCTCGTCGAGGAGGAGTACGGGCGTGCCCTGCGCGACCGCCATGGCGATCCAGGCGCGCTGGCGCTGCCCGCCGGAGAGCTCGTCGACGGGACGGTCCGCGAGGTCGGTCATGGCGGTGGCGGCCAGCGCCTGGTGCACGGCCTGCTCGTCGGCCTTGGACCACTGCCGCCACCAGGTCTGGTGCGGGGAACGGCCGCGGTTGACCAGGTCGATGACGGTCAGTCCCTCGGGTGCGACCGGGCTCTGCGGCAGGATGCCGAGGCGCTGGGCGAGTTCGCGGGACGGTATGGACTGCAGCGCCCGGCCGTCCAGGTGGACGGCGCCCTCGCGGGGGGCGAGCAGCCGGGCCAGGGCGCGCAGCAGCGTGGACTTGCCGCAGGCGTTGGCGCCGACGATCGCGGTGATCCGGCCGGGCGGTACGGCCAGGTCGAGGCCGTCCACGACCAGGCGGTTGTCGTACGCCAGGCGCAGTCCGCTCGCCCGCAGGTCCGGGTCGGTTCCGGGCGAGGCGTCCGCCGACTTGGGTTCAACCGACATGGATCAACCTCCTGAACCCGCGCGGTTCACGCGGACGAGCAACCAGAGCAGGACCGGCGCGCCGAGCACGCCGGTGACGATTCCGACCGGCAGTTCCGTGCCGGGGACGAGCGTACGGGCGATGAGATCGCTGCCGAGGACCATCAGGGCCCCGGTCAGCGCCGAGGCGACAGGGGGCGGCCAGGCGGTGCCGGCCAGCCGCTGGGCGATCTGCGGCGCGGCGAGCGCCACGAAGGCGACGGGGCCCGCGGACGCGGTGGCGAAGGCGATCAGACCGACCCCGGTGAGCAGGATGGACAGGCGCACGAACTGCACCCGGGTACCGAGGCCGGTGGCGACGTCGTCGCCCAGCTGGAGGGTGCGCAGGAGCCGCCCGAGCAGCAGCGCCGCCGGCAGCAGCACCGCCAGCACGACGGCGAGCGGGGCGACCTGGTCCCACGTACGGCCGTTGAGGTTGCCCACCAGCCAGCCGAGGGCGGCCTGCGCCTCGAACCGTCCGCCCTTGGCCACCAGATAGTCGGTGGCGCTGGTGCAGATCCAGGCCACGCCGATGCCGATCAGGATGATCCGGTAGCCGGTGGTGCCGCGCCGCCAGGCCAGGGCGTACACGATCAGGGCGGTGGAGAGTGCGCCGAGCAGTCCGAGGGCCTGGGTGCCGAGGCCGCTGTCCCAGCCCAGCACGATGCCCGCCACAACGGCGGTGCCCGCACCCTGGGTCAGGCCGATCATGTCGGGGCTGGCCAGCGGATTGCGGGTCATGGTCTGGAACAGCGCACCGGAGACGGCGAACGCGATCCCGGCCAGCAGACCGACGAGGGAGCGCGGCAGCCGCAGCTCCTGGACGACGAGGACGGTGCCGGGGTCGCCGGTGCCGACGAGGGCGCGTACGACATCGGCGAATGCGATCGGATAGTCGCCGAAGGTCAGGCCCCAGCAGAACAGCAGGAAGGTGGCCGTGGCGAGAACCGCGCTCAGCGCCACAAGGCGGGGACGGAAGATCCCGGAGACCGGCGGAACGGCCAGCCGGAAGGTGCGATGGGAGCGGACACGTTCGGGGGCGCGTGAAGTGCCGGAGTCCAGGGGGGACTTGGCGAGGGTGGACGGTGAGTCGGCCATGGTCACACCTCCGCGAGCTGGCGTCGGCGGACCATGGCGATGAAGAACGGGCCGCCGATGAAGGCGACGACGATGCCCGCCTGAACCTCGGTCGGCCGTGCGACGACCCGTCCGGCGATGTCCGCGGCGAGCAGCAGACTCGGGGCGAGGACGGCCGACAGCGGCAGCAGCCAGCGGTGGTCGGGGCCGATCCCCGCCAACTGGGCGAGGACCCGGGCGACATGGGGGACCACCAGGCCGATGAAGACGACCGGGCCGATGACCGCGACCGCCGCACCGGTCAGCAGGGTGACCGCGGCGACGCCCTGCAGCCGGACCAGGCCCAGGCGCCGGCCCAGCGAGGCCGCCACGTCTTCGCCGAGGGCGAGGCTGTTGAGGGCCGGCGCACAGGCCAGGGCCAGTACGGCGCCCACGGCGAGGAACGGCAGGATCCGAAGCACCGTGGCACCGTCCTGCTCGGCCATGGAACCTGCGGTGAAGAAGCGGTAGCGGTCCAGCGCGTCCGGGTCGGTCAGGGCGATGGCGCTGGTGAGCGAGGTGAGCAGTGAGGTCACGGCGATACCGGCGAGCGCCAGCTTGACCGGCGTCTGGCCGGAACGGCCAAGCCCGCCGAGGAGGTAGACCACGACGCTTGCCGCGAGCGCGCCCGCAAAGGCGAACCAGACGTACCCGTAGAACGAGCCGAGCCCGAACACCCCGACCGCCATCACGATGGCGAAGGAGGCGCCCGCGCTGACCCCCAGGATCCCGGGATCCGCGAGCGGATTGCGGGTCAGTGCCTGCATGAGGGCACCGGCGAGGCCCAGAGCGGCGCCCGCCGCGAGGCCGAGCGTGGTGCGCGGCACCCGTGCCGACCAGACGATGTTGTCCACGAGCCGGCTCGGGGCGTCGCCGAACAGCGCCCGGATCACCTGGTCCGGCGGGACGCTGGCCGCGCCCAGCGCGAGCGACAGCAGACAGAGCACCATCAGAACAGCGCCGAGCAGGACCACGAGCAGTACGGGGCCAAGTCTCTTGCCCCGCTTCACCGTTCGGTCTCCACGGACCAGACTCCCTTAGGTTAGGCAGACCTTAATCCTAGTCGTGGGCTCGGGGTCCATAGCGATTGGGTCTTTTGGTTAGGTAATCCTTACCTTAGTATGACCTGCGGTCCTCCGGCAGAGCCGGTTCCGCACACCCGGGAGGCACGGTCAGCTGTGTCCGGTTTTGTAGAGCGTGTGTCAGGCATCGACGACAACGAAGTTCAGGCGTTCTGGAGTCGACGGCTCGACCCGCTCCCACAGGAGACAGCCCTCCCCGTCGACTTCCCGTATCCCCTGCGGCCCGGCGGGGAACAGGGATCGGTGAGCCGCCCGTTGGGCACCGCGGCCGACGAGGCGACGCTGCTGTCCGCGTATGTCGCGGTGCTCCACCGTTACAGCGGCGCACGGGACATCACCGTCGGGTACGGCGGCCTGCCGGTCAGGATCGCCCTGGACGGCGGCACGGAGTTCACCGAACTGGTGCGCCGGGTGGCCGAGGCCTGTGCGGAGGCCCGGGACCACCGGGTCGAACTGTCCACGCTCATCGCCCAGTTGCGTCCTGAGCCCACCCGCGGCGGCGGTCTCCTGTTCAACACGGCCTTCGGGGACACCGCCTCGGCAGGCCCGCTGGACGTCACGCTCGAGGTCATCGCCGGCGAAGTCTCCGCGGGTGAAGTCACTGCAAATGAAGTCACTGCGGACGAAGTACGCGTGACCTACCGTCAGGACCTGTTCGAGGCAGCGACCGCCGAGCGCATCGCTGACCACTACGCGACCTTGCTGGCCGACGCCCTGACCCGGCCGGGCACTCCCGTCGGTGAACTGGAACTGCTCGCCGCCGACGAGCGCCACCGCATCGTCGAGGATTGGAACGACACCGAGCACGACGTTCCGTCACGCACCTGGCCGGAGTTGTTCGCCGAGCAGGTGGGTCTGCGACCGGACGCCGTCGCCCTCGTCTTCGAGGACACCCAACTGACCTACGCCGAGGTCGACGAGCGCGCCAACCGGCTGGCCCACGCCCTCATCGCGCGCGGCGCCGGACCCGAACGGGTCGTCGCGCTCGCCGTGCCCCGCTCGGCCGAGCTGATCATCGCCGAGGTCGCCGTGCTCAAGTCCGGCGCCGCCTACCTGCCGGTGGACACCGACTACCCGGCGGACCGCATCTCCTACATGCTCACCGACGCGGCCCCCGCCTGCCTGGTCACCACCACCGAGGCCGCCGCCGACATCCCGCCGAGCGACGGCATGGACCGCCTGATCCTCGACGAGCCCGACACCGTACGGGAGTTGGGGCAGCGCCCGGCGCACGACCCCACCCCCGAAGCGCTGTCCACCGGCAACGCCGCCTACGTCATCTACACCTCCGGCTCCACCGGCCGCCCCAAGGGCGTGGTGCTCTCGCACGCGGGCGTCGCCAAGCTGGTCGCTACGCAGACCGAGCGGTTCGGCATCGGCCCGCACAGCAGAGTGCTCCAGTTCGCCTCGCCCAGCTTCGACGTGGCGTTCTGGGACCTGTGCCTCGGACTGCTCTCCGGTGGCCGGCTCGTCGTCGTACCGACCGAACGCCGGGTGCCGGGCGCACCGCTCGCCGAGTACGCGCACGCCCACGGCATCACCTTCATGATCCTCCCGCCGGCCCTGCTCGCCGCCATGCCCGAGGACATCGAACTGCCGCCCGCCACCCTCCTCGCCGGCACCGAACGCGTCTCGCCGGAGCTGGTCGGCCGCTATGCGCGCGGCCGGATGATGTTCAACGCGTACGGCCCTACCGAGGCGACCACCAACTCCACCCTCGGCCTCTGCGATCCCGACACCCCCTCCGGCACCATCGTGCCGATCGGTGTCCCCGACCCCGGGACTCGCGCCTACGTCCTCGACGCCCGGCTGAAGCCCGTCCCGGCGGGCGTGGCGGGCGAGCTCTACCTCGGCGGCGCGGGCCTGGCCCGCGGCTACCTGGGGCGGCCGGACCTGACGGCCGAACGGTTCGTCGCCGACCCGTTCGGGGCGCCCGGCGAGCGGCTGTACCGCACCGGCGACCTGGTGCGCTGGAAGGCCGACGGGCGCCTCGAGTTCCTCGGCCGGGCCGACTCCCAGGTGAAGATCCGCGGCTTCCGCATCGAACCCGGCGAGATCGAGTCCGTACTGCGCGGCCACCCTGCCGTGGACCAGGCAGCGGTCGTGGTGCGTGAGGACCGGCCCGGCGACCGCAGGCTGGCCGCTTATGTCGTTCCGTCCCTGGAGGCGGAGGCGGAGGCGGAGGCGGAGGCGGCCCGGGACGAGACCGTGCAGGTCCAGGAGTGGAAGGACCTGCATGAACTCCTCTACTCGGCGGCGGGATCCGAGGGCCACCGGGACAACTCGGTGCGCTTCCGCGAGAACTTCGCGGGCTGGAACAGCATGTACGACGGACTGCCCATCCCCGTCGACGAGATGCGGGAGTGGCGTGATGCCAGCGTCGCCCGTATCGAGGAACTGACGCCCCGCCGGGTCCTGGAGATCGGCGTCGGCAGCGGACTGATCCTCTCCCGGGTCGCGCCCGGATGCGAGGCGTACTGGGGCACCGACCTCTCCGAGGAGGCCGTACGCGCCCTGCGCACCCAGGTCGAGGCGGTGCCGGAGCTGGCCGACCGGGTCCGCCTGAGCGCCCAGCCCGCGCACGACGTCTCCGGGCTGCCGCAGGGCTACTTCGACACCGTCGTCATCAACTCCGTCGCCCAGTACTTCCCGAGCGCCGACTACCTCGCCGAGGTACTCGGCTCGGCAGCGGAACTGCTGGCGCCCGGCGGCCGGCTGTTCGTCGGCGACGTCCGCAACGCCCGTCTGCTGCGCTGCCTGCGCGCGGCCGTGGAGACCCGCCGCGCCGACGACCCGGAGGACAAGCAGGCCCTGCGCACCGCCGTGGAGCGGTCGGTGGCCTGGGAGGGGGAGCTGCTCCTCGACCCCGACTTCTTCGCCGCGCTCGACGGCTTCGACGCCGACATCCGCGTCAAGCGCGGAGCCCATCACAACGAGCTGACCCGGTACCGCTATGACGTGGTGCTCACCAAGCGTGCCGCCGCCGTGTCGGCACCGGCCGACGGCGAGGAGACCGCGTGGGGCGACCTCGACGGCCTGGACGACCTCGACGCCCGCCTGGGCGAGGGGCCGTCCATGCTGCGGGTGGTGGGCGTGCCGAACGTCCGACTCGCCGAGGACCTGGCCGTGTTGTCCGCCCTGGACGGCAGCAGCCGCACCGCCGCACCGGCCGGCGCACCGGATCCGGAAGCGTTTCATGCGCTCGGTTCCCGGCACGGGCACCGGGTCGCCGTCACCTGGAACGGCTCCGCCGACGACGGCAGCCTCGATGTGCTGTTCGCCCTCGGTGACGCCCCGTACGACGGCTGCGTGTACCGCCCGTCCGGCACGGCGGCGCACGCCAACCGCCCCGCGCCCTTCCGCGACGTGAACGCTCTCATGAGGGCGCTGCGTTCGTACGCGGCCGACCGGCTCCCGGAGTACATGGTCCCGGCCGCCGTCGTCCCCCTTGACCGCCTCCCGGTCACCCCCAGCGGCAAGCTCGACGCAGCCGCGCTGCCCACCCCCGACTACGGCGCCCTCAGCTCCGGCCGCCCGCCGCGCGGCGCCCGTGAGGAACTGCTGTGCGCGGCCTACGCCGAGGTCCTCGGCCTGCGCTCGGCCACCATCGACGACGACTTCTTCGCGCTCGGCGGCGACAGCATCACCGCCATCCAGCTCCTCGTCCACGCCCGCCGGGCCGGGTTGCGCCTCAGCTCCCGCGACGTCTTCCGGCACCGTACGGTCGCGGCGCTCGCGGAAGCCGCCGATGTACGGACCGATGCGCAGGACACCGAGCAGGACACTCCGCTACTCCGGCTCACGGAAGCCGAACTCGCCGAGCTGCAAGGTGAACACCTGGTCAGCGTCCAGGAGTTGCTGCCGCTGAGCCCGCTCCAGGAGGGCTTCTACTTCCACTCCCTCGTCGACGGCGCCGACCGGGACGCATACGTCGTCCAGCAGGCCCTCGAACTGTCCGGCCCGGTCGACGGCGAGACCCTGCGCCGGGCCGCCCAGCGCGTCCTGGAGCGGCACGCCCCGCTGCGCGCCTGCTTCCGCCCGCTCGCCGACGGCCGCCCGGTGCAGATCGTCGCCGACCGCCTTGAGCTGCCCTGGCGCGAGGTGGACCTGTCCGCGCAGGAGGCAGGGGTCCGGCCGTCGCTCGCCGACGCGGTCGCCGCCGACGAACGTGCCCGGCGCTTCGACCTCGCTCGCCCGCCGCTGCTGCGCTGCGCGCTCGTACGGCTCGGCGAGAACCGCAGCCGACTACTGCTGACGTTCCATCACATCGTCGCCGACGGCTGGTCCCTGCCGGTGCTGCACCGCGAGCTGATGGCCTGCTACGGGGACACTCCGGCCGAACTGCCCGAGGTCGCGCCGTACCACTCGTATCTGCGCCGTCTGTCCACCGCCGACCGCGACGCCGCCCGCGAGGCCTGGCGCACCGCGCTCGCCGGTTTCGACGAGCCCACGCGGCTGGTTGAGGCACCCGCCGACGGTACGCCGATCGAGCCCGCCCAGGTGCGCGTCGAGCTGTCCGAGCAGGTCACCGCCCGCCTTGCGGCCCGCGCCCGGGAACTCGGGGTGACTCTCGGCTCTCTCGTGCAGAGCGCCTGGGGTCTGCTGATCGGGCGGCTGACCGCCCGGCAGGACGTGGTGTTCGGCACCACCGTCTCCGGCCGTGATGCCGAGGTCGAGGGCATCGAGTCCATGGTCGGCCTGTTCATCAACACGCTCCCCACGCGCTTCCGTTGGGAGCCCACCGACACCCTCGCCGAGCTGCTCGGCCGGCTCCAGGACGAGCAGGCGCGGCTGCTGGACCACCAGCACCTCGGCCTCGCGGAGCTTCAGCGGGTCGCCGGGCTCGCGGGCAGCGGCGAGCTCTTCGACACCCTGGTCGTCTTCGAGAACTACCCGTCCGCGACCGGCCTCACCGACCCCTCCGGCACGATCCAGGTCACGGGCCACGAGTTCCACGACGCCGTGCACTACCCGCTCGCTTTGATCGTGAAGCCGGGCCGCCGACTCGACCTGCGCCTCAAGCACCACGCCCAGCGGCTCGACGCGGAGAGCGTGCACCGGATCGCGGACCGGCTCACCCGGATCCTGGACGCCCTCGCCGCCGACCCCGGGCAGCCGGCCGCCAACCTGGAACTGCTCTCCGCGGAGGAACTGTCCCTCGCTCACCCAGCTGGCGAACGACGGGACGTGCCCGAGACGACGCTGGCCGCCGCCTTCGAGGCCCAGGTCGCCCGCGCCCCGCGGGCCACGGCCGTGGTGTACGAGGACGAGACGCTCACGTATCGCGAACTCGACGCCCGCGCCGAGGAGTTGGCGGCACGGCTCCGTACCCGGGGCGCCCGTCCCGGCGCGGTCGTCGCGGTCGCCGTACCGCGCTCGGCGGAACTCATGGTCGCCCTGCTGGGCGTGCTCAAGTCCGGCGCCGCCTACCTCCCCATCGACGTGGACTACCCGGCCGACCGTGTGACGCACATGCTCACCGACTCGGGAGCGGCGACGGTCGTCACCACGACTGCCACCGCACCCCGACTGCCCGAAGTCCCCGGGCTCACGCCCTTGTTGCTGGACGCCCCGGCCGAGTACGTGCCTGACGTCCCGTCCGTCCTCGCGCGCCCCGACGACCCGGCCTACCTGATCTACACCTCGGGCTCAACCGGCCTTCCCAAGGGCGTAGTTGTCACCCATCGTGCGATCGTCAACCGCCTCGCCTGGATGCAGGGCGAGTACCAACTGACCGCCGACGACCGCGTGTTGCAGAAGACCCCGGCCAGCTTCGACGTCAGTGTCTGGGAGTTCTTCTGGGCACTGTGCGAGGGCGCCGCGGTCGTCCTCGCGCGTCCCGACGGGCACCGCGACCCGGCGTACCTGGCCGAGCTGATCCGCGAACAGGGCGTCACCACCCTGCACTTCGTGCCCTCGATGCTCGAAGCCTTCCTGCAGTCCGAGGAGATCACCGCCGGCCCGGCCTGGGCGGCCTCACTGCGCCGCGTCTTCAGCAGCGGCGAGGCGCTGCCCGGCGCCGCCGCGTCCCACTGGCGGGAGCTCACCGGGGTACCGCTGCACAACCTGTACGGCCCGACCGAGGCCGCCGTCGACGTCACGTACCACCCGTACGACGGCGCACCCGACACCACCGTTCCCATCGGCCGCCCGGTGTGGAACACCGGCCTGCGCGTACTGGACCCCTGCCTGCGCCCAGTGCCCGAAGGCACCCCCGGCGAGCTTTACCTGACGGGCGCTCAGCTGGCGCGCGGCTACCACGCCCGCCCTGGCCTGACCGCCGAGCGGTTCGTGGCCGATCCGTACGGCGCGCCCGGCGAGCGCATGTACCGCACGGGTGACCTGGTGCGCCGCCGCGCCGACGGGAGTGTCGAGTACCTGGGGCGCACCGACCGTCAGGTCAAGATCCGCGGCAACCGCATCGAACTCGGCGAGATCGAGGCCGCGTTGACCCGTCGGCCCGACGTCGCCCAGGCTGCCGTCACCGTCGCGGGCAGCGCACTGATCGCGTACGTCGTCCCCGCCCGCGACGCCCGGCCGGAGCCCGCCGAACTCCAGGCCGCCCTCACAGAGTCGCTGCCCGCGCCCATGGTGCCCGGCGCCTATGTCGTCCTGGACAGCTTGCCGTTGACCCCCAGCGGCAAGCTCGACCGGGCAGCACTGCCCGCGCCGCAGACCGTACGCGCCGAGGCGCGGGCCCCGCGCGACGAGCGCGAACGCGCCCTCACCGAGATCTTCGCGGCCGTGCTGAAGCTCGACGACGTCGGCATCGACGACGACTTCTTCATGCTCGGCGGCGACAGCATCACCTCGATCGGCGTCTCCAGCCGCGCTCGCAGTGCAGGCATGGAGCTCAATCCACGGGACGTCTTCGAGCACCGCACTCCCGCGGCCCTCGCCGCGGCGGCCGTCCCGGTGGCCTCGGCCCGCACGCTGACCTCCGCCTTCTCCCTCACCGCCGAGGAGACCGAGCGCGTACACCGGCTCAGCCCGTACCCCGTCGAGGACATCTGGCCGCTGGCCCCGCTCCAGGAAGGGCTGTTCTTCCACTCGACGTACGACGACAGCGCCCTGGACGTCTACACCGTCCACGAGTCCTTCGACTTCGCCACGCCCGTCGATGCGGACCGGCTGCGCACCGCGGCCCGCGTCCTGCTGGAACGCCACCCGAGCCTGCGCGCCGGGTTCACCAGCGAAGGCCTGCGCCAGCCGGTGCAGTTCATCGTCCGCGAGCCGGAGATCCCGCTCCACGAGGTCGACCTGTCCGGGCTGCCCGTCGCAGAACAGGACGTACGGCTGCGGGAGTTGATGGACGAGGAGCGCACCCGCCGCTTCGACCTGACCCGGCCGCTGCTGTTCCGGATGCTGCTCGTGCGGCTCGGCGAGGAGCGCGGCGACCGCCTGGTCGTCGGACGGCATCTGCTGCTGTGGGACGGCTGGTCGGCGTGGCTGTTCCTGGACCAGCTCTTCGCCCTGTACGAATCCGGCGGCGACGCGAGCTCCCTGCCCGCGCCCGGCTCCTACCGCGACTACCTCACCTGGCTGGAGGCCCAGGACACCGCCGTCGCCACCCGCGCCTGGCGTACGGCCCTCGCCGGTCTGGACGAGCCCACCCTGCTCGCCGCCGCCGACCAGGGCCTGGAGCCGGACATCCCGGAGAGCCTGGACACCGCCCTCCCGGCGGACCTGGGCGAGCGGCTGCGCGACACCGCACGCCGGCACGGCCTGACCCTCAACTCGGTGCTCACCGCCGCCTGGGGCCTGACCCTGGCGAGCGCGACCGGCCGTACCGACGTCGTGTTCGGCACCACCGTCGCGGGCCGGCCGAGTGAGGTGCCGGACATCGAGCACGTCATCGGCATGTTCCTCAACACCGTGCCCGCCCGGATCGCCTACGACCCCGCCGAGCCCGTGCTCGGCCTGCTGCGGCGCGTCCAGGACGAACGCCTTGCCGTGATGCCGTACGAGTACCTGGGCCTGGGCGTCCTCCAGGCCGATACCGGCCACCGCCGGCTGTTCGACACGCTCTTCGTGCTGCGCAACAGCGACACGGGGGAACGGCTCGCCGAGCTGGCGGACCGGCACGGCGCCCGAGCCGTCGCCAACGTCGACGCGACGCACTATCCCGTGAACCTGGTCGTCACACCGGGGCAGCGCATCCACGTCACGCTCACCCACCGGGCCGACGTCATCGGTGGGCGGCAGGCGCAGAACCTGCTCGACCGCTTCACGCTGCTGCTGGAGCGGCTGGCCCACGACCTGGACGCCCCCGTGGGCCGCCTTGACCCGCTGCTTCCCACCGAGCACGCCGAGTTGGAGCGCGAGCGGGCCGCGAGCCGTGTCCCCGACCCCGAGGACACCATCGCCGACCTCCTGGCCGCGCAGGCCGCCGCCACCCCTGAGGACACCGCGCTCGTCTTCGGTGACACGACGCTGTCGTACGCCGAACTCGACACCCGTATCAACCGCATGGCCCGGCTGCTGCTCGCCCGCGGTGCCGCGCCCGAGAGGGTCGTCGCCCTCGGGCTGCCCCGCTCCCTGGACATGGTCGTCGCCCTGTTCGCCGTACTGCGCACCGGAGCCGCGTATCTGCCGCTGGAACTGGACTACCCGGACGACCGGCTCAGGGTGATGCTCGACGACGCCCGGCCCGCGCTGATCCTCTCCACCGAAGCGGTCGCCGCACGACTGGAGGGGGCCGCCCCCGACAGCCCGCGCGTGCTGCTCGACGACCCGGCGGTGACGGCCGAACTCGCCGCGTACGCAGGCGACTTGACGCGCCAGGTGTTCAGCCTGGAGCACCCGGCCTACATCATCTACACCTCCGGCTCCACCGGCCGCCCCAAGGGCGTCGTCACGCCGTACCGCGGCCTGACCAACATGCAGCTCAACCACCAGCGGGAGATCTTCGAACCGGCCATCGCCTCGGCGGGCGGCCGTCGGCTGCGCATCGCGCACACGGTGTCCTTCGCCTTCGACATGTCGTGGGAGGAGCTGCTGTGGCTGGTCGAGGGGCATGAGGTGCACATCTGCGACGAGGAGCTGCGGCGCGACGCCGAAGCCCTGGTCGCGTACTGCGAAGCTCATCGCGTGGACGTCGTCAACGTCACCCCCACATACGCCCACCTCCTCATCGAGCAGGGCCTGTTGGAGGGCCACCGGCCGCCGCTGGTTCTGCTCGGCGGCGAGGCCGTCTCGGAGACGGTGTGGAACCGGCTGCGCGACACCGAGGGCACCTACGGCTACAACCTCTACGGGCCGACCGAGTACACCATCAACACCCTCGGCGGCGGCACCCTCGACAGCGCGACACCGACGGTCGGGCGTCCGATCCGCGGGACCCGCGCCCACATCCTGGACGGCTGGCTGCGACCGGTCCCGGACGGCGTGCCCGGCGAGCTCTACATCGCCGGTATCGGCCTGGCCCGCGGCTATCTCGGTCGCCCTGGACTGACCGCCGAACGCTTCGTCGCCGACCCGTTCGGCGGCGCATGGGGGTCCCCCCGGACGAAGTCTGGGGGAGAGCGCATGTACCGCACCGGCGACCTGGTACGCCGTCGCGCCGACGGCAACCTGGACTTCCTCGGCCGCACCGACGACCAGGTCAAGATCCGCGGCTACCGCGTGGAGCTCGGCGAGATCGAGACCGCGCTCGCCCAGCACCCCCGGGTGGCCCAGGCCGCCGTCCTCGTCCGCGACGACCGGCTCGTCGGTTACGTCGTCCCCGACCGCCCCACGGGCGGCGACCGGGACACCGCCGAGCGCGAACAGGTCGGCGAGTGGCAGGAGATCTACTCCGACGAGTACGAGGAGATCAGCACCGCCGTCTTCACCGAGGACTACGCCGGCTGGGACTCCTCGTACGACGGGCAGCCCATCCCCTTCGACCACATGCGGGAGTGGCGCGAGGCCACCGTCGACCGGATCAGTTCGCTGCGGCCCCGGAGGATCCTGGAGATCGGCGTCGGCTCCGGCCTGCTGCTGTCAAAGCTCGCGCCGCAGGCCGAGGCCTACTGGGCCACCGACTTCGCCGCCCCCGTCATCCGCAAGATCGGCGAGGACCTGCGCCAGGACCCGGAACTCGCCGCCAAGGTCACGCTCCGCGCCCAGCCCGCCGACGACCTCAACGGGCTGCCCGGCGACGGCTACTTCGACACGATCGTCATCAACTCCGTCATCCAGTACTTCCCGAGCATCGACTACCTCACGTCGGTGATCCAGGGCGCCATGGAGCTGCTCGCCCCCGGCGGCGCACTCTTCGTAGGCGACGTGCGCAACCTGCGGCTCGCCCGCACCTTCCAGACGGAGATCCAGCTCGCGCGCGGCGTGACCGGTGACGCTCTGGGCAGGGCCGTCGAACGCGGACTGCGCCTGGAGAAGGAACTCCTCGTCGACCCCGACTACTTCACCACCCTCGGCTACGGAGTCGACCTCCGCACCAAGCGCGCCCGCCACCACAACGAACTCAGCCGCTACCGCTATGACGCCGTGCTGTACACGGGCGATCCTGCCCTGCGGCTCGACGACGTCCCAGCCGTCGACTTCACCGGGGACCTCGGCCTGGCGGAGCTCGTCGCCACGGCCCCGCTGCGTCTCGCCGGTATCCCCGACGCCCGTATCGGAGCCGACGGGGGAGTGGACCCCCAGACGATGCACGACCTCGGCGCCGAACACGGTCGCCGCGTGCTGACCACCTGGTCCCGCGAAGTGGGCACGTACGACGCCGTGTTCCTGGCCGACGACGGCGGTGACGGCGGTGACGCCGGTGACGCTCCCGGGCTGACCGCCGGGCTGTATCGCCCCGGCGGCGGGGCGGCCCCGTACGCCAATGAGCCGACCGCCGCGCGCGACGCGAACAGCCTGGTCCGGCAGCTCCGCGAGGACCTCAAGCAGCGGCTGCCCGACTACATGGTCCCGGCCGCCTTCGTCACCCTCGGGCGGCTGCCCATGAACGACAACGGCAAGCTCGACGTGCGCGCCCTGCCCGAAGCCGAACCGGCCGTCGCGCTCGGCACCGGACGAGGGCCGCGCACTCCCGAGGAGGAGGTGCTCTGCCGACTCTTCGCGGAGGTCCTCGGCCTGCCCGAAGTCGGCGCCGAGGACGGCTTCTTCGACCTCGGCGGCCAC
Source organism: Streptomyces vastus (assembly GCF_039532825.1). Classification (NCBI taxonomy): domain Bacteria; kingdom Bacillati; phylum Actinomycetota; class Actinomycetes; order Kitasatosporales; family Streptomycetaceae; genus Streptomyces; species Streptomyces vastus. The sequence goes on along the minus strand of NZ_BAAASJ010000032.1, from coordinate 20,812 downwards.
TCCCTGCTCGCCACCCGGCTGATCAGCCGGGCCCGCACCGAACTGGGCGCCGAACTCGCGATCCGCGACCTCTTCGAGGCCCCGACCCCGGAGCTGCTCGCCGCCCGCGCCGACGGCGGACGCCCCGCCCGCCCGGCCGTCGTGCCCGTCGCCGACCGTCCCGAACGCATCCCGCTGTCGGCGGCCCAGCGCCGCCTGTGGCTGGTGGAACAGATCACGGGCAGTGGTGTCGCGTACAACTTCCCGCTGGTCTTCCGGCTCCGCGGCGAACTCGACCTGGACGCGCTGCGAGCGGCCCTGCGGGACGTGGCCGGGCGCCACGAGGCGCTGCGCACCGTGTTCCTCGAGGAGGACGGGGAGCCGTACCAGCGGATCGTCCCGGCGGCCGAGGGCGAGCCCTCGTTCACCGTCACGGACTGCGCCGAGGACGCCCTGCCCACCCTGATCGAGACGGCCCAGCGCCGCCCCTTCGACCTCAGCCGTGAACTCCCGCTGCGTTGCCAGGTGTTCCGGATCGCTCCGGCCGACCATGTCGTGGCCGTGGTCCTGCACCACATCACCACCGACGAGTGGTCCGACCGGCCGTTCCTCAACGACCTCACCGCCGCTTACCAGGCTCGTCGCGAGGGCCGCGAGCCGGAGTGGGCGCCGCTCCCGGTGCAGTACGCCGACTACACGCTCTGGCAGGACACCCTGCTCGGCGGTCGGCTCGGGGAGGAGCAACTCGCCCACTGGACCGAGGCCTTGCGCGCCCTCCCGGAGGAACTGACCCTGCCCCTCGACCGGCCCCGCCCGGCCGAGCCCACGGGCCGCGGCGGCAAGGTCCGCTTCGAACTGCCCACCGGCACAGGCCGGGAGCTGCGAGAGCTGTCCGCCGCCACGGGCACCAGCATGTTCATGCTGTTCCAGGCTGCCACCGCCGCCCTGCTGCACCGGCTCGGTGCCGGGGACGACATTCCGCTCGGCGCACCGATCGCGGGCCGTACGGATGACGCGCTCGACGATCTGGTCGGCTTCTTCGTCAACACGCTCGTCCTGCGTACCGATCTGTCCAGCGGCCCTCTGTCCGGCGGTGACCTCACCTTCCGCCAACTCCTCGGGCGCGTAAGGGAGTCGGCACTGGAGGCGTTCGAGCACCAGGACCTGCCCTTCGACCAGGTGGTCGAGGCGGTCAACCCGGCGCGCGTGGCCGGGCGCAACCCGCTCTTCCAGGTCATGCTCGGATACCACCACCGGCCCGACGGCGACCCGGACGTGCTCGGCATGCCGACCGAGTGGTTCGACATGGACACCGGCATGGCGAAGTTCGACCTCCACTTCACCTTCGTGGACGAGGCAGGCCGGAACCGTCTGGTACTGCTCCTGGAATACGCGGCCGACCTGTGCGACGCGACGACCGCCGAGCGGCTGGCCGGACGTCTGGTGCGGCTGCTGGAGCAGGTGGTGACCGATCCGGACCAGCCCGTACGGGACTTGGAGGTCCTTCAGGAGTCCGAGCGGCAGTCCGTCCTCGGCCGGTGGAACGACACGGCGCACGACGTGGAGCCGACCACCCTGCCGGAGCTTTTCCGCGCCCAGGCGGCCCGCACACCCGGCGCCCTCGCCCTCTTCCTCGGTGAACAGCGGCTGACCTACGCCGAGTTGGACGCGCGCGTCGAGCACACCGCGCGGGTGCTGGCCGGCATGGGCGTGGGCCCGGAGAGCACGGTGGCGGTCGCGCTGCCCCGATCGGTGGACCTCGTGGTGGCGCTGCTGGCGGTACATCGCGCGGGTGGGGCGTACCTGCCGCTGGACGCCGACTATCCGGAGGAGCGGCTCGCCCTCATGGTGGAGGACGCCCGTCCCGCGTGCGTGATCCGCGACGCCCTGCCTGACGGACCGGCAGGTGAACTGCCGCTGGGCTACGACCCGTTGAGTCCGGCGTATGTCATCTACACATCCGGGTCCACAGGCCGTCCCAAGGGCGTGGTGGTGCCGCACCAGGGCATCGTCAACCGTCTGCAGTGGATGCAGGCCACGTACGAACTCACCGGCGACGACCGGGTGTTGCAGAAGACGCCGTCCAGCTTCGACGTGTCCGTGTGGGAGTTCTTCTGGCCGCTGATCACCGGGGCGACTCTCGTCCTGGCCCGGCCGGAAGGCCACAAGGACCCGGCCTATCTCGCCGAGTTGATCCGGCAGCAGCAGATCACGACGGTGCACTTCGTGCCGTCGATGCTCCAACTGTTCCTCGAGGAGCCCTCCGCAGCGCGGTGCACCGGCCTGCGCCGCGTGATGTGCAGCGGCGAGGCCCTGCCCGTACCGCTGGCGAACCGCTTCCACCAGGTGCTCTCCGCCGAGCTGCACAACCTCTACGGCCCGACCGAGGCGTCCGTCGACGTCACCGCGATCGAGGTGCGACCGGAAGCGGAGAGCGTGCCGATCGGCCGCCCGGTGTGGAACACCGGCGTGTACGTCCTGGACGCCGGACTGCGTCCGGTACCTCCGGGCGTGCCCGGCGAGCTCTACCTGGCGGGCGTCCAGCTCGCCCGGGGTTACCTCGACCGTCCCGGCCTGACCGCCGAGCGGTTCGTCGCCGATCCGTACGGCGAACCCGGCGCCCGCATGTACCGCACGGGAGACCTGGCCCGCTGGACGGCAGACGGCACAGTCGAATATCTCGGCCGCACCGACGACCAGGTCAAGGTCCGCGGTTTCCGTATCGAACTCGGCGAGGTCGAGGCCGTGCTCGCCCGGCACGAGGCCGTCGCCCACGCCGTCGTCGTTCCGCATGACCAGCGGCTCGTCGCGTACATCGTCCCGGCCTCGGGCCGGGCACCTGAATCGGCCGCCTTGCGTGCCCACACCGGGGCAGCCCTGCCCGAACACATGGTCCCCGCGGCCTTCGTGGCCGTCGACGCCCTGCCGCTCACCCCCAACGGCAAGCTCGACCGCAAGGCCCTGCCCGCCCCCGACTTCACGGCGGAAACGGGCAGCGGCAAGGGTCCGCGTACCCCGCGCGAGGAGATCCTCTGCGGACTGTTCGCGGACGTGCTGGGCCTGGAACGGATCGGTGTCGACGACGACTTCTTCGCGCTCGGCGGCCACTCGCTCCTGGCGATGCGGCTGGTCAGCCGCGTACGGGCGGCCCTGGGCGTCGAGCTGGCGCTGCGTACGGTGTTCGAGGCCCCGACGGCGGCCCGGCTCGCGGAGCAAACGACGGGTGCCGCCGACGAGCCCGCGCGCCCGGTCCTGACCGCTGCCCCGGAACGGCCGGAGCGGCTGCCGCTGTCCTTCGCCCAGCAGCGGCTGTGGGTGCTGTACCGGGTGGAGGGCCCCAGTCCCACGTACAACATCCCGATCGTCTGGCGGCTTTCCGGAGCGCTCGACACGGACGCGCTCCGGCTCGCCGTCGACGATCTCGTCGCCCGGCACGAGCCGCTGCGCACCGTCTTCCCCGAACAGGACGGTCGTGCCCACCAGTTGATCCTCGATCCGGGGCAGGCCGGGATCGAGGTGGAGATCACCCGCACCAGGGAGGAGGAGCTGGACGGGCGACTCGTCGAGGCCGCCGAGTACGGCTTCGAGCTGGACCGTGAACCCCCGCTGCGTGTCCGCCTGTTTCAGGTCGCCGAGGACGAGCACGTACTGCTGCTCCTGCTCCACCACATCGCGGGCGACGAGTGGTCCGACGGGCCGCTCGCCCGGGACCTGACCGACGCCTACGAGGCGCGGGCCGCGGGCCGCACCCCGGACCGGGTGCCCCTGCCCGTCCAGTACGCCGACTACAGCCTGTGGCAGCGGGCGATGCTCGGCGACGAGAAGGACCCGGCCAGCCTGGCCTCACGTCAACTCGCCTTCTGGCAGCGGAACTTGGCGGGTCTCCCCGAGGAACTCGCGCTGCCCGCCGACCGGCCGCGTCCGCTGGAGGCCAGCTACCGCGGCGGGGCCGTGAAGATGCCGCTGGACCCGCGGTTGGCGGCGGAGCTGCGCGCACTGGCCCGGACGGGCAACGTGAGCATGTTCATGGTCGTCCAGGCCGCGGTGGCAGCGCTGCTGACCCGGCTCGGAGCCGGTACGGACATCCCGCTGGGCAGCCCGATCGCCGGTCGCACCGAGGAGGCGCTGGAGGACCTGGTCGGGTTCTTCCTCAACACGCTCGTGCTGCGCACCGACACCGCGGGCGACCCCACCTTCCGCGAACTCCTCGGCCGCGTACGGGAGACGGACCTCGCCGCCTTCGACCACCAGGACGTGCCGTTCGAGCGGGTGGTGGACGCGCTCAGTCCCGCTCGTTCGCTCGCGCGGCACCCGCTGTTCCAGGTCATGGTCGTGTACCTCGCCGCGGGCGGTGCCGAGGACGGCTTCGCCGGGCTGCGCTCGCGGCGGGAGGAGATCGGCCAGACCACCGCCAAGTTCGACCTCTCCTTCGACTTCGTGGAGCGGGCCGACGGCGAAGGCGTCGACGGAGTCCTGGAGTACAGCACCGACCTCTTCGACCATGCCACCGCCGAGGCCGTCGCCGAGCGGATGATCCGCCTGTTGCGTGCGGTGGTCGCCGCCCCCGACACCCCGATCACCCGGATCGACGTCCTCGGCGCCGCCGAACGCCGGCGGATCCTCACCGAGTGGAACCACACGCCCGCACTCGCCCCGCCCACCACCGTCCCTGCCCTCTTCGAGCGACAGGCCGAACTCTCCCCGGACGCCCCCGCCGTGGCCTCCGACGGCATCCGGCTCACCTTCGCCCAACTGAACGCCAAGGCCAACCGGCTCGCCCGGCTGCTGCTCGCGCACGGCGCCGGACCCGAGCGGATCGTCGCCCTGGCGCTGCCCCGTACCGCCCGCACCCTGCTCGCCATCCTGGCGGTGCAGAAGACCGGTGCCGCGTATCTGCCGCTCGACCCGGACGCCCCCGCGGGCCGTACCCGCGACATGCTCGACGACGCCCGCCCGGTACTCGTCCTCACCACGAAGGACCTCGCCCCGCTGCTGCCCCCGGACGGCCCGCCGGCCATGCTCCTCGACGACTCGCGGACCGCGGAACTGCTCGCGGGTGAGAGCCCCACCGACCTTCTCGACACCGACCGCACCACACCGCTGACGCCGGGCCACCCGGCCTATGTGATCTACACCTCCGGTTCCACCGGCCGCCCCAAGGGAGTTGTCGTCACCCACGAAACCGTGGGCAATCTCTTTCACAGTCACCGCGAGACGCTGCACGCACCGGCCAAGGCGGCCACAGGGCGGCGGCATCTGCGGGCCGGACACGCCTGGGCGTTCTCCTTCGACGCCTCCTGGCAACCACAGTTGTGGCTGCTCGACGGGCACTGCGTGCATGTGGTGTCGGACGAGACCCGCCGCGACCCCGAACTGCTCGCGGCGGCCGTCGTCGAGCACGGCTTCGACTTCCTGGAGGTCACGCCGTCGTTCTTCGCGCAGATGGCGGAGACGGGGCTGGTCCGCGAGGACGGCAGCTGCCCGCTCGCCGTCGTCGGCGTCGGCGGTGAGGCCGTACCGGTGGCGCTATGGGAGCGGCTCGGGCAACTGCCCGGTACCGAGGCGTTCAACCTGTACGGGCCCACCGAGTCCACCGTCGACGCCCTGGTGGCGCGCGTCCGCGACAGCGACCGGCCGCTCGTCGGCCGGCCGGTGGCGGGCACCCGGGCATACGTACTCGACGACCGGCTGCAGCCCGTACCACCCGGCGTCACGGGCGAGCTGTACCTGGCCGGCGGCGGCCTGGCCCGCGGCTACCTGGGCCGCCCCGCGCTGACCGCCGAGCGCTTCGTCGCCGACCCGTTCGGGCCGCCCGGCTCGCGGCTGTACCGGACCGGTGACCTGGCCCGGTGGACCGCCGACGGGCAGATCGACTATCTGGGCCGTGCCGACGACCAGGTGAAGATCCGCGGCTTCCGGATCGAACCCGGCGAGATCGAGTCCGTGCTCTCCTCCCACCCCGACGTCGCCCAAGCAGTGGTGACGGTACGTCAGGAGGGGCCGCGGAAACTGTTGGTGGCGTACGTCGTTCCGGTCGCCGGACGGCTCCCCGACGCCGGACGGCTGCGTGCGCACGTCGGCGGGCAGTTGCCGGACTACATGGTCCCGGCCGCCTTCGTACTCCTGGACCGGCTGCCCGCACTGGCCAACGGCAAGCTGGACCGGGCCGCCCTGCCCGCCCCGGACTTCAGCGCCTTCTCCACCGGCCGGGCTCCCAGTACGGAGCTGGAGAAGACCCTGTGCGGCGTCTTCGCCGACGTACTGGGACTGGACGAAGTCGGCGTCGACGACGACTTCTTCACCCTGGGCGGCGACAGCATCGTGGCCATGCAGCTCGTGAGCAGGGCCCGGGCGGCGGGGGTGCGGATCACCCCACGCCTGGTGTTCCGGCACCGTTCGGTCGCGGCTCTCGCCGAAGTCGCGACGGCGGCCGGACCCGAGGCCGCCGGTGCCCGCCCCGCCGATGACGGCATCGGCACCGTGCCGCTGACGCCGGTCATGCACTGGCTGCGCGAACTCGGCGGCTCCTTCAAGGGCTACCACCAGGCCGCCCTGGTCCGGACTCCCGCCGCCCTGGACCGGCCGAAGCTGGCCGCCGTGCTGCGGGCCCTCTCGGATCGGCACGCCATGCTGCGCGGCAGGCTGGTCCGTACGGGAAGCACAGGCAGTACGGGAAGCACAGGCAGTACGGGAGCCGACGACTGGACCATCGAGGTCCCGGGCCCCGACGCGGTGGACACCGAGGCATGGATCGAGCGGGTCGACGTCGCCGGGCTGGACGCCGAGGCGCTGCGGACGGTGGTCGCGGAACGCGCCCATGCCGCCCGCGCGACGCTCGACCCGGACGCCGGCACCATGGTGCGGGCCGTGTGGTTCGACGCGGGCGGTGAGCCGGGCAGGCTGCTCCTGATGGCCCACCACCTCGTCACCGACGGCGTCTCCTGGCGCGTCCTGCTGCCCGACCTGGCCGCCGCCTGGCAGGACGTGGCCGCCGGGCGCCCGGCGGAACTGCCGCCCGTCGACACCTCGTTCCGCACCTGGTCGCGCATGCTGGCGGAGCTGGCTCAGGACCCGGCCCGCGAGGCGGAACTGCCGTTCTGGACCGGTGTGTTCGAAGGCGCCGCGCCCTTCCCGCTGGACCGGCCGCTCGACCCGGACCGCGACACCGTCGGCACCGTACGGGAGCTGGCGCTGCGCCTGCCCGCCGACCAGACGGGCCCGCTGCTCTCGGCCGTGCCCGCCGCCTTCGGCGCGAACGTCAACGACGTCCTGCTCACCGGTCTCGGCCTCGCCGTGGCCGACTGGCGGCGACGTCATGGGGACGGCTCGGCGGACCCGGTCCTCGTCGACCTCGAAAGCCACGGCCGCGAGGAGGAGTTGGCGGGGGACGCCGATCTGTCGCGTACGGTCGGCTGGTTCACCAGCGTCTTCCCGGTCCGCCTGGACACCGGCTCCGCCGACCTGGACGACGCGCTCCGGAGCGGCCCGGCCGCGGACGAGGCGGTGGCCGCGGTACGACGGCATCTCGGCTCGCTGCCCGCGAACGGCGTCGGCTACGGCATGCTGCGCCACCTCAACCCCCGTACGGCACCGGTCCTCGCCGCTTTCGAGACACCGGCGATCGAGTTCAACTACCTGGGCCGGTTCGGCATCCCCGAGGAGATGGACTGGTCGTACGCCCCGGAGGAGGACGTCGCGGACATCGGCGCCGAGCCGGAGATGCGGGAGGGCCATGCCCTCGGCATCAACGTCGTGACCGAGGACCGCGCCGACGGCCCCGTCCTGGCCGCCCACTGGTCCTGGCCCGAGGCCGTACTGTCCGAGGAAGCGGTGCGCGATCTGGCCGAGACCTGGTTCCGCGCCTTGAAGGCCCTGGTCACCCGCACCCAGCACCGCCCATAGCCCCTAGCCCCAGCCCCTTGCCCTCTAGTCCCGCACCCAGGAGGATCACCGCATGAGCAGCGGCAACACCAACCCGTTCGAGAACCCCGACGGCGTCTACTCCGTGCTCGTCAACGACGAGGGCCAGCACAGCCTCTGGCCCGACTTCGTGGACGTCCCCGCGGGCTGGACCGTCGCCCACGGCCCGGGCCCGCGTCAGGAGTGCCTCGACTACATCGAGACCAACTGGACCGACATGCGACCCACGAGTCTGGCGCAGCGGATGGAGCGGACCGGCTGACCCCATGCTCAGCACCAGACTCACCAACGCGCACATCCTGACCATGGACCCGGACCACCCCGTCGCCCATGATCTGGGCATCTGGGAGGGCCGGATCGTGGGCCTGGACGAGGCGGTGACCGCGCTGCCCGCGCGCCGGGTGGTGGATCTCCAGGGCGCCACCGTGCTGCCCGGGTTCATCGACAGCCATGTGCACCTGGCGTGGACCGGTTTCAAGGCGGCCACCCCGAGCGTGGCGCCGTGCACCTCGGCCGACGAAGTGCTCGGGGTCGTCGCGGCCGCCGTGGCGGGCACGCCGCCCGGAGGCTGGGCGCAGCTGGTGGGGTACGACCAGCGGGCCCTTGGCCGCCATCTGACCGCCGCCGAGCTGGACAAGGTCAGCGAGGGGCGCAAGGTGTACCTGCTGCACGACTCCGGACACGGCTGTGTGGTCAACACCGCCGTCCTGGACCTGCTGCCCGCCCATGTACCGCACGAGGACGGCTTCCTCGCCGAGCAGGCCATGGGAGCCGCACGCGCGCTGCGACTGCCGTACTCCCAGGAGGAACTGGCGGACGCGATCGGGCGCGCGGCCCGGGTCTGTCTGGACGAGGGCGTGACGGCCTGCGCCGAGGCGGGCATCGGCGGCGCCCTCTTCGGCCACAGTCCGGTCGAGCTGGGCGCCTACCAACTCGCCCGCGAGAAAGGGAAGTTGCCGCTGCGGGTGCAGCTCATGGTGGCAGCGGACCGGCTGAACCCGGTCGCCGCACACGAGGACGACGGCATCCCGCGCGCCCTCGACCTCGGACTGCGCACCGGGTTCGGGGACGACTGGCTCTCCGTGGGCGCGCTGAAGATATACACCGACGGCGGCATGATGGCCCGTACGGCCGCACTCAGCAGCCCGTACGAAGGCCTGGACCACGCCGGCCAGTTGCAGGACGACCCCGAGGCGCTTGCGGACGCGATCGTGGCCGGTCATCTCGGCGGCTGGCAGCTCGCCGTCCACGCCATCGGCGACCGCGCGGCCGACGTCGCCCTGGACGCCCTGGAGCGGGCACATCACCTCCGGCCGCGCCCGGGCGCACGGCACCGCATCGAACACGCGGGACTGATCCGGCCCGACCAGCTGACCCGCATGGCGCGGCTCGGCGTGAGCGCCGTGGTGCAGCCGAACTTCCTGCGTTACTTCGGTGACGACTACGCCTCGATCATGGGCGAGGAGCGGGCGCCGTGGATGTACCGGGGGAGGGGATTCCTCGAGCACGGCATCACCCTGGTGGGCAGCTCCGACCGGCCCGTCGCGGACGGATCGCCGCTGCGGGCCATCCAGTTCATGGTCGAGCGCGCTTCGGAGTCGGGCCAGGTGATCGGCCCGGACGAGTCCGTCACCGTCGACGAGGCCCTGCGCGCGTACACCCTCGGCGGGGCCTTCGCCTGCCACTGGGACTCCGTCGCGGGCAGTCTCGCCCCGGGCAAGCGCGCCGACCTGGCCGTGCTGGGAGACGACCCGAGGCGGGTCGACATCTCGCACATCGGGGACATCGAGGTGGTGACGACATACGTCGCCGGCCGGGACTGCGACAAGCGCTCCGCTGGGTAAGGCGGTTCCAAGCTGCGGCGGCGGAGCCGCAAACTGACACAGACCCACGCCCCTGAAAGGAGGCCGCAGGCCTTCCTTTCAGGGGCGCGGGGAACTGGGCGACCAGCCACGACGGACCCGCAGTCGAACTCCACTTCCATCGGAGCAGCCGGCGTTCAGGACGCCGGCTGCTCCACCTTCGTGGCGGTGTCGCCGTCGACGGCGGCAGCCAGTTGTGGCACCAGACGGTCCAGCATGTACGGCAGGCTCAGGACCGTCACGAACGACACGGAGTTGCCGTAGTCACTCGTCTCCGGGACGAAGACCTCACGGTCCTGCTTCGCCACGTTCAAGTCGGCGTAGAGGGCGTTCTTGTTGAGCTTGGCCTCGTCCTTGGCCACATCGGTGACGATCCACACGAGGGCGTCCGTGTCCAGCAGATCGGTGCGCTCCTTGCTGATGTTGGCGCCGAACTCGTCGCCGATGACCTTGTCCAGATCGGTCGGCAGCTTGAAGCCGAGATCCGTGAGCAGCCGGGAGCGCGGGTCCTGGCTGCCGAAGACGAACATGCCCTCGTACGGGGTGGCCATCACGGCGGTCTTTCCGGCGAAGTCCGGGTTGTCCTCGACCGCCTTCTTGAAGTCGGCCTGGACGCCCTCGACGAGTTCCTTCGCCTTCGCCTCCTGGCCGAGCGCCTTGCCGATGGTCTCGGTCTGCTCCTGCCACGGGACGCCGTAGTCGTTGTACGCCTTCGGCTGGGCCACCACCGGCGCGAACTTCGACAGCGTCTCGTACTGCTCCTTGGTCAGCCCCCCGTAGACCGCGAGGATCAGGTCGGGCTTGAGCGCGGCGATCTTCTCCGTCTGCGGACCGGTGCCGGTGTCCTTCAGCACGGTCGGGGCCTTCGAACTGCCCAGCTTGTCGGCGGCCCAGGGGCCGATGGCGCCCTTGTAGCCGCCGAGCCACTCGGTGGTGCCGACGGGTACCTTGCCGAGAGCGAGCACGGCGTCCTGGTCGGTCAGACCGACCGTGACGATCCGCTTGGGCTCCGCCTTGATGGAGGTGCTGCCGTACTTGTGCGGGACGGACACCGGGAAGGCGCTGTTCGCGGATTCCTTGTTGTCCGCGGCAGCCTTGGAATCATCTCCCGAGCCGCAGGCCGTGGCGGTGGTGAAGAGCAGTAGCGCGGAGACGAGCGCCGCGGCGAGGCGTGTGCCTCTGAGAGAGCCGAGCATCAGTGGTCCTTCATGGTGGTTGTGTCGGGACGGTGCTGCTTCGTGGGGGGCTGATCGGCTGTGCTACGCGTGCCGGACCAGGCCTCCCACAGGGAGGCGTAGGTCCCACCCGCCGCGCACAGCTCGTCATGGGTGCCGCTCTCCACGATCCGGCCGCCGTCCATGACGACGATCCGGTCCGCGGTCGCGGCCTGGGTGAGGCGGTGTGCGACGACCAGCGCCGTGCGGCCGTCCACCGCCCGGTCGGCCGCCCGCTCCAGCAGGCGGGCTCCAGTACTGCCGGCCTCGGCGGTCGCCTCGTCGAGCACGGCCACCGGGGGATCGGCCAACACCAGCCGTGCCAGGGCGAGTTGTTGGACCTGGGCGGGCGTGAGGCGTTGTCCGCCCTCGCCCACGACCGTGTTCAGGCCCTCGGGCAGCGCTTCGACCCAGTCCAGGGCCTCCACGGTGGCCAGGGCCGTGCGCAGCTCCTCGTCGCCTGCGTCGGCGCGCGCCAGGCGCAGGTCCTCCGCGAGCGAACCGGCGAAGACGTGGGTCTCCTGCGTGACCAGGGCGACCGGCAGACCTTCGCCGTCGCCGTACGCTCCGGCGCCGGTCAGGTGCACCGAGCCGGACGTCGGGGCGTGTACGCCCGCGATGAGCTTGGCCAGGGTCGTCTTGCCCGCGCCGCTCGGGCCGACCAGGGCCACGCGTTCGCCGGCCCGGAGCGTCAGGTCCACGTCGCGCAGGACGGGGCGGCCGGGCTCGTACGCGTGGTCGATGCCGGTCACGGTGACGGTGCCGTCCGCCGCCGTGCCCGGCTCCCGCCGCTGGCGGGGTTTCGCCGTTTCCTCCGGCTCGGGGTCCGGCTGGTCGGCGACACCGACCAGCCGGGCGAGCGCGGCAGTCGCCGACTGCGCGTCGTCGAGCAGCACCAGTGCGGAGTTGATCGGGGCGAACAGACTGTGGAAGTACAGGGCCGCGGCGGTCGCGGTGCCGATGGACACCGAGTCGGCGCGCACCAGCAGGAACCCGGTGACGAGGACCGCGGCGAGGCCGGTGTACTCGGCCACGTGCAGCCGGTTGTAGAACCGCAGCACCAGCTTCACTCCGCGCAGCGTCAGCTCGACCGCCGCCGACGAACGCCGGGTCACATGCGTGGTGTGCTGCTCCTCCAGCCGGAACGCCCGTACCGTACCCGCCCCCGCGATGGAGTCGAGGAGCTGCTGCTGCTGAGCGCCCGTCGCGATGCGCTGACGGGCGTAGAGCGGCACGGCATGGCGTACGTACCAACGGGCGGTGTGCGCCTGGACCGGCACCGCGAGAAGGGCCGCGAGCAGGAAACGCCAGTCCAGCGCCGCCATGGCGCCCAGCGTCAGCACGATGGCCAGCAGGGAACGGGCCAGTTCGGGCAGGGCGTTGCGCACCGCCTCGGCCACTACCGAGACGTCCCGGGTGACCCGGGCGGTGAGGTCTCCGGCGCCCGCCTTCTCCACCTGTTCCAGCGGCAGCCGCAGCGCCTTCTCCACGAACCGCTCGCGCAGTTGGGCCAGCAGGGTCTCGCCGAGCCGCGAGACCAGCGTCAGACCCAGCGCGGTGGTGCCGCCCTGGGCGAGGGCGACCAGCACCAGGAGGATGACCGGAGTCGTCACGTCCCCGGGTGGGCGCCCCTCGGCCACCACGTCCACGATGCGGCCCAGCAGCGGCTGGACGAGCAGCCCCACACCGGTGGCCGCGACCATCACCGCGAAGCTGCCGAGGGCCAAACCGCGGCGCGGACGCACCAGTTCGCGGACGGCGGCACGGGTGCGGGCCCCGGTCGCCGTGGGCAGCAGTTCCCGGGTCTCGGGCACCTGCTCGTCCGTACTGTGGACAGGGCCAGGGCCAGGGCCAGGGCCAGGGCCGGGCTCTGCGCCAGTCATCGCTTTCTTGTTCCCGTCGTTCCCGTCGTTCCCGTTCGCCGAGGTGTCGCTCATGACAACACCGCCGCGCGGTACGCCTCGTGACGACGCACCAGGTCGGTGTGCGAGGCCGTGTCGGCGATCCGGCCGTCGTCCAGCAGCACCACCCGGTCCGTCACCGCGAGCAGCGCCGGGCTGGTCGTCACGAGCACCGTGGTGCGGCCCTTGCGGAGTTCCCTCAGGCCGGCCGCGATCCGGGCCTCGGTCACCGCGTCGACCGCGGTGGTCGGATCGTGGACCACCAGCACGGGCCGGTCGGCCGCCAACGCGCGGGCGAGAGCGACCCGTTGACGCTGCCCGCCCGAGAGCGACCGGCCACGCTCACTGACCGCCGTGTCCTCGCCGTCCGGCAGGGTCTGCGCGACCTGGGCCACCCCGGCCGCGGCCATCGCCGCCTCCGGATCGGCTGATTCAGAACCGGCGATCACGGCAGCCGTGACGTTCTCGCGGACGGTGCCCTCGAAGAGGTCCGCGTCGTGCTCGGCCACCAGCAGGCTCGTACGCAGCTCGGCGGGATCAAGGTCGCGCAGGGGCACGCCGTCCAGTTCGACCGTTCCGGCTTCGGGGTCGGTCTGCCGGGACAGACAGCGCAGCAGGTCGGCGGCGTGCGCGGGGTCGGTCGCGACCACGCCGAGGAGTTCACCGGGCGCGATGTCCAGGTCCACCTCGCGCAGCCCGCCATGGCTCAGCCCGCTCAGCCGGACCGCGCCGCGCACCTGCTGCGGCAGGCTCCGTCCGCCGGCCGTGACGGCTTGCGGCGTCGCCAGCACCTCCGCGATCCGGGCGGCCGAGGCCCGGCCCTGCGCGAACTCGGCGTTGACCCAGGCGAGCGTCTCCAGGGGCCCGAGCAGGAAGAGCGCGAGCCCGACCGCCGACACCAACTCGCCCAGAGTGATGCTGCCTTGGGCGGCCAGTCGGCCACCGACCAGTGCCACGACGGCGATCAGACAGCCCGTCAGCGCCAGGACCATGCCGTTCTGGAAGGCCTGGGCGCGAGCGGCCCGCAAGGTCGCCTGCAGGGAGTCGCGGCTGGTGGTGCGGTAGCGGGCGATGGCCGTCGACTCGCCGCCGATGCCCTTCAGGATCCGCAGTCCGGCCACCAGGTCGGCGGCCACGGCCGAGGCGTGCGCGGCCCGCTCCTGCTCGGCCTCGCTGCGGCTCTCCAGCGGCTTGCTCAGCAGATGCCCGAGCCAGAGCAGGACAGGTGTGCCGAGCAGCACCACCAGACCGAGCAGCACCGACGTACTCAGCAGGACGACGGCGCAGGTGAGCAGACCCATCAGGGCCGAAATCCCGAACATCAGCGCCAGGTTGACGGCGCCGACCCGCTTGGCGTCCTCGGTCGCGATGTTGGCCAGCGCTCCGGGCAGCCGGCCCTCCTCCTCTCCGCCGCCGGGATCCAGGACCCTTCGTACGAGGGTGATCCGCAGCGTGTGTTCGGACTGCACGGAGGCCTTTTCACCGGACCAGGCGCCGATGCGGAAGCTCAACGCCAGTCCCACATAGACCACGGCGAGGATCGCCAGCCAGAGGAACAGGGCGCCGGTGTCGGAGTCGGTGACGGCCTGGTCGATCACGATGCCGATCAGAACCGGCACCAGTGCCTCGCCGATCTGATGCCCGGAACCGAGGAGAGAGCCGAGCGCGACATTGCGTCGCTGACCCCTGACCGCGTCCCTCAGGACGTCCCGTCCCGACGGATATGAAGGACCCACCCGTACCCCTCCGGGATCGGACAAAGAGAAAAACCTAGGTGAGGCTACCCTAAGTAGAGATGCCTGCCCAGCCTGGGGCGCGCACGCGACCGCCCCGGGCGCCGGGCGACGGCACGCGCACGCGTGCCGTCGTCGTGACGATGAACTGCCCTTTCAGGCCCAGGAATTGACGGATGGACGGGCCGAGGAATCGACCCGGGGGCCGATACCCGCCTCCGCGTCGCTCGCACGATGGGTGAGCAGGGAGTCGAGGATCTCGCCGGAGCGCACGGCCGTGGTGGACAGCAGGGTCGAGGTGAGACCGTGCGTGTGCTCGGTCGCGCCCTGCAGATAGATGCCGGCGGTGACATCGGGCGCGGCCTCCACGCGATGGTCGCGGCCCACGCGTACGGCGTCGTTGTCGTCCCGCAGGCAGAGCTTCGCGGTCCTGCCCAGCAGTTGGTCGAGGTCCCGGGGCCGGTAGCCGGTCGCATGGACCAGCAGGTCGGCGGAGAGCACCTCCCGCTCACCGGTGGGGAGGAACTCGACGGTGACGTCCAGCCGGTCGTCCAGCGTGCGGACGTCCCGGATGCGGGAGACATTGCGTACGCGCAGCCGCTCGTGGCCCTGGACCTTCTCGCGGTACATGGTCGCGTACAGCGACTCGATCAAGTCCATGTCCACCACCGAGTAGTTGGTGCTGCGGTGGTAGTCGACCAGGGACTGTTTCACCTCCGGCCTGGCCTGGAAGTAGACGTCCACGGCCTCCGGGTCGAAGATCCGGTTGGCGAAGGGGCTGTCGTCGGCGGGTGTGTACCCGTACTTGGCGAAGACCGCGCAGACTTCCGCCTCGGGGAAGGAGCGGTGCAGATAGTCGACCGCCTCCGCGGCGCTCTGACCGGCTCCGAGGACCAGGATGCGGCCCATCGAAGCGGCGGAGCCGCCCAACTCGCGCACACGCGG
The DNA here is from genome assembly GCF_039532825.1 of Streptomyces vastus. Taxonomy (NCBI): domain Bacteria; kingdom Bacillati; phylum Actinomycetota; class Actinomycetes; order Kitasatosporales; family Streptomycetaceae; genus Streptomyces; species Streptomyces vastus. The sequence continues at coordinate 5,258 of NZ_BAAASJ010000032.1, read as the reverse complement.
CATCAGTTGGCTGTTGTGCCAGATACGGTCCGACAGCTCGGTGTCCGGCGGGAGATGGGGCTCCAGGCCGACGGCCACCGAGATGTTGCGGGCCCTGCGCACGACGGTGCGTTCGGGGGCGCCGGGGACGCGGCTGACCACGTCGAACCAGCGGACCTCGCCGTTCTCGGCCAGAACCGGCTCTACGGACACGACTTCGGCGCCGTAGTCGACCTGGTGCGCGATCCGGGCGGCGGCCCACTCGAAGTATTCGTGGAACTCGATCCGCAGCGGGAAGAGCGTCTTCGCGTTGAGGAAGTCCACGAGTCTGCCGCGCTCCCGCAGGAAGCACAGGAAGCTGAAGTCGCTGGTCGGATTGCGCATCGTGACAAGGTCCTTGAGGAAGGACACCTGCATCGTGGCATCGTCGATGAGCATGCCACGGTGCCATCCGAAGGACGGCTGGCGCTCCAGGAACCGGGCTCGAAGGCGCTGGTCGGGGGCGGCTCGGGAGTTGTGTTCCTCAACTGCGATGGCCAGCGCGAGATTTGACGGGCCAAAACCTACGCCGATCAGATCGTGGATGGCGTCCGGTTCGTCGTGCAGTGCGTTCACCGCAACTTTCCTTCCCTTAGGCGCCACTGATGTTAAATAAGGTTAGCCTTACCTTGCAATGGTGTGTTCTAGGAGAGGATCGAGTATGCGGGTCGTCATGTTCGGCTATCAGACCTGGGGGCACCGCACGCTCCAGGCTCTGCTGGAGTCCGACCACGAGGTGGTCCTGGCCGTGACCCACCCCAAGAGCGACCACGTATACGAGAAGATCTGGGACGATTCGGTGGCCGATCTCGCCGAAAAGCACGGCATCCCGGTGCTGCTGCGCAACCGTCCCGACGACCCCGAACTCCTCACCGCGCTACGGGAAGCGGAACCGGACCTGATCGTCGCCAACAACTGGCGGACCGTGCTGCCCTCCGAGGTGTTCGACCTCCCGCCGCACGGCACGCTCAACATCCATGACTCGCTGCTGCCGGCGTACGCGGGCTTCTCCCCGCTGATCTGGGCGCTGATCAACGGCGAGCGGGAAGTCGGCGTCACGGCGCACCGGATGAACGCCGAACTCGACGCAGGTGACGTCCTGTTGCAGCGCGCCGTTCCGGTGGGCCCCACCGACACCGTCACCGATCTGTTCCACCGCACGGTCGACCTGATCACACCGGTCGTGACCGAGTCCCTGGACCTGATCGCCTCGGGCCGCGCGCGGTGGATCCCGCAGGACCGCAGCCGGGCCAGCTTCTTCCACAAGCGGTCGCTCGAGGACAGCCGGATCGACTGGACCTGGCCGGCCGAGGACCTGGAGCGCCTGGTACGCGCCCAGTGCGACCCGTACCCCAACGCCTTCACCCACCACCGCGGTCAGCGCCTGCGCATCGTCGAGGCAGCGGTGTCTGAAGGCCGTTACGGCGGCACTCCCGGCCGCATCTTCATCCGCGAGGGCGACGGCGTGGTCATCGTCGCCGGCGCCGAGGCCCGGAACGGGCAGTTGCGCGGCCTCTGCGTGAAGCGGGTCCGCACGGAGGACGGCACGGAGCATGCGGCGACGGACTACTTCCGCACGATGGGGGGCTATCTCACGGCGCGGCCGTGACCTGGCCTGCTGGCGGCGGTTCGAAGCTGCGGGTCCATCGTGGCTGGTCGCGCAGTTCCCCGCGCCCCTGACGGGGCCTGCGGCCTCCTCAGGGGCGCGGTACCGCACCGGCATTTGCGATGAGGCAGAGTGGTGAGCCGCAGGTTCTGGATCGGTCCGAAGAAGGGCTCTCATGGTGAATACGCTCGGCATCGCCGTCGTCGGCTTCGGCTGGATGGGACGCGTGCACACACAGGCGTACGCCCGTCTGCCGCACCACTTCCCGCAGCTGCCCCTGCGGCCCGAACTGGTCACCGTCGCGGACGAGGTGCCCGGCCGGGCCGAGGAGGCGGCACGGCAGTACGGCTTCGCGTCCGCGGCCCGCGACTGGCGGGAGGTGGCAGCCGATCCGCGGGTGCGAGCCGTGAGTATCACCGCCCCGAACTTCCTGCACCGCGAGATCGGCGTGGCGATGGCCGAGGCCGGCAAGCACATCTGGATCGAGAAGCCGGTGGGCCTGACCGCCGAGGACGCCAGGTCCGTCGCCGACGCCCTGGGCAAGGCGGGCGTACAGGGCACGGTCGGCTTCAACTACCGCAACGCGCCCGCCGTCGAGGCCGCCCGCGAGCTGGTCGCCTCCGGCGAGATCGGCACGGTCACACACGTACGCATCCGGCTGTTCAGCGATTACGCGGCCCATCCCGAGGGCGCCCTTACCTGGCGGTACGAGCGAGAGCGCGGGGGTGGCGGGGTGCTGGGCGACCTCGCTTCACACGGCGTCGACCTGGCCCGCTTCCTGCTCGGGGACATCGCCTCCCTCACCGCCGACACCGCCGTCTTCATCCCCGAGCGGGCCCGACCCACCGGCGCCACCGCCGGTCACACCCGGGCCGCCGGCGGCGAACTCGGTCCGGTGGAGAACGAGGACTACGTCAACTGCCTCCTCCGTTTCGCCTCCGGCGCCCGCGGCGTCCTGGAGGCGTCCCGGGTCTCGGTCGGCGAGCAGAACAACTACGGATTCGAGATCCACGGCACCACCGGCGCGGTGTTCTGGGACTACCGCCGTATGGGAGAGCTCGCCGTCAGCCGTGGCAGCAGCTACCAGGACCAGCCCGTGAGCACCCTGTACGTCGGCCCCGGCCACGGCGAGTACGCCGCCTTCCAGCCGGGCTCGGCCAACAGCATGGGGTACGACGACCTGAAGGTCATCGAGGCGTACCACTTCGTGCGTTCGATCGCCGAGGGCGTTCCGTACGGGCCGACGCCGGCCGACGCCGTGGCGAGCGCGGTGGCGCTGGACGCCATGGCGCGCTCCGCCGAGCAGGGAACGTGGGTGGACCTGGGCTGAACGCGTCAGCCGCCGCCGTCGAGGTCGGTCCGTTGGCGGAGCACCCGTGGCTCGTGACCGAGGAACTGCATCTCGTACAGCTTCCCGCGGGCGTTCTCGAACGGCCGGTGCAGGATCATCATCAGCTCACCGTCGAATGTGCGGAACAGCATGCCGTGACCGCTGTCGTCGCGAACCAAGGGGCGGTGCTGTTCCCACGGACCTTCGATGTCGCCCGACCGGGACACGGCATAGGTCTGCACATAGCCGCCGCCGACGGTGCCGTCCTGCTTGGCCACGTTCTTTTCGTACGTCGACCACAGCATGAGCAGGGAGTCGTCAGGGGTGCGGTACAGCTGCGGGCCATCGGTGACGTAGGGCGCGAGCTGGTGCGGTACGCCGCCGGGGACCTGCTCGCTGATCCAGAACGCGTCCGAGGCCTTGAACAGGAAGACCGGGTCTCCGATCGCCCGGGTCAGATCCGGAGCCAGCCGGACCGCTTCCATGGTTCCGTCGATGGTCTGCAGCCACTCGTGGGCGTACACCATCCAGGGCTGCCCGGCCGGGTCGACGTAGAGCGTGCCGTCGAGGGTCATCAACTGCTCGGGCGGGGTGGGGCGCGCCGGGTCGATGACGGTGAAGGGCCCGAGCAGTGAGTCGGACACGGCGGTGATCGTGCCGCGCATGTGGTTCGGGAGCTGGAACGGCGTGCCCCATTGGCCGGCGGGTGGTACCGGAAGCGGCTTGTCCTCGTTGTGCAGCGTGGTGAACAGGTAGTACCTGCCGCCCCATGCGTGCACCTCCGGCGCCCATCCGCCCTCGGTCGCCCACATTCCCCGCTGCTCGGCGGCCCGGAAGACCACGACGGGAGGCAGCCAGTCCCGCAGGTCGCGACTGCGGTAGACCATCGTGCCGATGCCGTCCACGCCTGACACGGACGGGTCGTTGGACGTGTAGAGCCAGTACGTACGGGACTCGCTGTCGGTGACGATGAACGGATCGTGCAGCGGCATGTCGGGCAGCCGCATCAGCTCGGTCTCATCGGTCTCGGCCACGGCCGAAGAATACGTTGACGCTCATTGCCGGGCGGGGGCGGCTATTCCGGACCACGACGTTCCGTCGCACCGTCTTCCTGGCGCTCGGCCTGTTCGGCCAACGGCACCTGACGCCAACCGGATCGCGAGAGGCCGACGATAGGAGTGTCTCGATCTTCCCCCGGACCTCCCGCATCACGGTGACGATGCGGCGCTCATGCGTCGGTGAGGCAGGACGGACCGCCGACTTGACCGCGGGTCGGAAACTGCTGGTTCGGTTGTTGGCCGTGGCTGCCTGGCGTGTCCCTCGTCAGGGTGAACGGGGCCGGTTAGCGGGATCCCGCGTGTGCCGGGAACGCATGATCGGAGCTGGCAACCGAGTTCGTGGCGACCCGGCAGGAGGGGAGGCCAGTGGCACGTCAGCGCGGGAGGAAGCGTGCGTTGCGTACGATCGCGCCCCCGTTCACCGTGGCGGCACCCTCGGGTGCCCGGATCCGGGACAGGCTGCGTGTCGATGCCGCGGACGAGAAGGTCCTCACCCCGCTCGGGCAGCACCTCGGCCGTCATCAGCGGGCCGATCTCGCCGAACGCATCGCGATCGGCCCAGTGCCGGTGAAGGCCAACCGGCGCGCCGAGCGGAAGAGGAAGCTGACGGCGGTCTCGTCGTCGCGCTGGGCGGGGGCGATGACCCGCGCGAGCGAGGACCAGTACCAGCTCAGCATGCGTTGCCTGCATGACGAGCGCGCCGGACTGCGCCGCGCCATCGGCACGATCGCCCGTCGCCTCGCGGTGCCGTGCGCGCAACGCAAGGGAAAAACGCGCGGCTACGCCGACCAGAACGAACGCTTCCGGAAGCAACGCCGCATCCAAGGACTCAAAGCCCGTCTTGCCGTGGTGGAGCAGCGCATCACCGAGGGACGGCCGTCCGTCGTGGTGGGCGGGCGCCGTCTGGCGAAGTTGCGGCACAACCTGGCCGACGCCCAGCTCACGGCTGAGGACTGGCGCGAGCGGTGGGAGGCGGCCCGGCTGTTCCTCACCGCCGACGGCGAATCGGGGGCCCCGCACGGGAACTACACGATCTGCGTCGACCCGGTGGACGGCAGCGTGACGCTCGTGCTGCCCGAGCCGCTGCGGCACCTGGCGAACGCACCACGTGGCCGCTACCGGCTCTCGTGCACTGTTGCTTTCTCTCACCTGCGGCAGGAGTGGCTGGACCGGGTCACCACGAACCGGTCCGTGCGCTACGACATCGTGTACGACCCGGCCCGCGCCCGCTGGTACCTCGACGCCT
>NZ_BAAASJ010000031.1:0-194212 GCF_039532825.1 Streptomyces vastus | reverse complement strand
ACCTGCTGAACTGCTGGACCGGCATCTGCGCCACCTGCCACCAACCCCTGCCCACCAGGACCACACCAAGATCAAGACAGACCTAACGGAGTCCTACTAGCCAACGTTCATGACCTGCACTGATGCCAACTATGTTCAGCAACTGTCGGTACGAAATCAGAGAGATAGTTGGCACTTTGGTACAGCGCAGGTCACAAGGGATGTCACACCGCAGTCGGCCATCGAAATGCACCTGGAAGTCTCGGTCACGGCAGTCCTCACCTGACGTATGGTGCAGCTCTGGCCATGGGATAGAGACGCGCATTACGGATCTGCACGGGCCATTGCCCCTGGAGTCGTAGTTGGCACTGGGCCCGGCACCGACCAGGCCTGCACAGCGATCAGGTCGTCAGCGGCCCCGTGTTCGCAGCTTCCGGGCGGTCATCCCTCGTCACCCAAATGCTCCAAGCTACGTCCCGTGAGCCGCATCGCATCCTGGCTCAGCAGGAGGGGATCCCGACAGCCGTGCTGGTCGCACGCTTCGGCGATGTGGTCGGCGTAGGCCGTCACGCGGTGGTGCAGACGCAGGCGCTCCTTGCGAAGATCGCCGGCCATCAGAGGACCCAGCTTGCCCACGAGTGCGGCACGTGCGGCGCCGCGGGAGCGGGCCCGGATGGTGGGGCTATGCACGTAATGGCCTTGCGTGACCTGGCGAAAGGTCAGGACGGTGCCGACGTCCGCATCGGCACGCTCGTGGAGACGACGCAGGCGGGGGATGCCAGCGGTGAGAGCACGCCGGTGCTCATCCGGCATGCTCCAAGTGGCAAGCGCGCGACGGTGCTGGCCGTAGTCGATGCGGTTGGGGTCGGACTCCAAACAGTCGGCGATCTGGTCGACTCGGGCTTCGAAGTCAGGCCAGAGTGCCAGTGTCTGCAGTTCGTCGCCGAGCCGGGTCAGGATCTTGGCGGCGATGCTCTTCGTTGAGCCGAGTTCGGGAGCGCAGGTGATCCAAGGGACGCCGGTGACAAGTTGAGCCAAGCGCAGGGATGCACGGCGGCTGGATCTGTACGGCACGCGGCCAGCGACCACCGGCGATCTCGGCGGCGCCCGGTGAGCGTCTGCGGCTGAGCCCGGTGGGGCGATCGGCGGCAGGGTGAGCATCCGGGAGCGGTCGGCTTCCAGCCGGTCCGCCGGACGGGTCTGCAAGGTGCGGTGGATGCGCCGGTTGGCCCTGGTCAGCCAGTCGGCGAGTCGGATGTTGAAGTCGGCCGGCGAAGTCAACACCCCGCCCGGGCAGGAACGACGTCTCGAGATAGCCGTTGGCCCGTTCGACCAGGCCCTTGGCTACTGGCTCCCGTGACTTGAAGAGCAGGAACTTGATGCCCAGCAGTCCGGCGAACGCGGCGAATTCGTCTGTGAGTTGGGGCGCCGGATCGCCAGGAGCCGACGGCGCCCTCGTTGTCCCAGACCAGCACCCGTGGGACGGCGCCCAGTTCTGTCAGCAGCCGCCAGTGCCCGGCGATCAGGTCGGCCGCCGACCTGGAGGGCAGCATCCGGGCGGTGATCCACCGAGAGTAGCCCGCGACCATGACCAGCACCGGCGGCCGCCCGACCTGGCCGAAGCCGAGCGGGATGTCGGCTGGCGGGAACCACAGGTCGCACTGGCCGATCTCGCCCGGCTCATAGACCGTCCGCGAGGCCGGATCCGCAGGCCGATAGGCCGGCCGCAGGTCCCGGACCCGGTCCTTGAGCACCGTCAGACCCGGTCCCAGCCAATCCACTCAGCGATCATCGTCGCGGGCATCTCAGGCCACTGCTCGAGCAGTTCACGAATCTGCGGCTCGACCGCGTCCGCGATCGAGCCCTTCGGCGCCCGCTGATACTTCAGCGGCGCGTCGTCCGCGATCGCCCGAACCGGCATCTGCTCGGCCCGATGAAGCCGGCGGATCTCCGCCCAGTCCTCCACGCTGATCACCACTCCTCCCGGCCTCACTCAACGAGCCAGACCCCTGGAGGGGGCCAACTTTCAAGCGCCGCCCCTGGTCCACTTTTCAGCCGTCGCCGACACAGAGCTACTTCATTCCCGTGGTGGCGATTCCCTTGACGAGGTAGCGCTGGCCGACGAGGAAGACGATGAAGACCGGAATCAGCGTGACGACGGACATCGCGAACAGCGATCCCCATGAAGCCCCGCTGGTGGCGTCGACGTAGTTGCGCAGGGCCACGGGTGCGGTCTGCAGTTCCGGATTGGTCAGGTAGATCAACTGGCCCAGGAAGTCGTTCCACGTCCAGATGAAGGTGAAGATGGCGGTGGTGGCCAGGGCCGGCAACGAGATGGGCAGCAGGATTTGGAAGTAGATACGCCAGTACCCGGCTCCGTCGATCTTGGCCGCCTCGTCCAGCTCGGTGGGCAGACTCCGGAAGAACTGGATCATCAGGAAGATGAAGAAGGCGTCCGTGGCGAGGAACTTGGGAACGATCAGCGGGAGAAACGTGTTCACCCATTCGATCTCCGAGAACATCACGTACTGCGGAATGATGAGGACGTAGATCGGCACCATCAGGGTCAGCATCATCATGCCGAAGAAGAACGGGCGCCCGCGGAACTGCAGCCGCGCGAAGGCGTAGGCCGCCATGGAGCAGCTGACCAGGTTGCCCAGCAGTGCCCCCAGGACGACGATCGCCGAGTTCGTCAGGTACACCCCGAACGGGTGCGACAGCGCGTTCCAGCCGTCGGAGTAGTGACCGAAGTCAGTCTCCGTGGGCAGCAGGGAGGGCTCACGGAAGATGAGAGCGTCCGGTTTGATCGAGCTGGCGATCATCCACAACAGCGGGTAGACCATCACGAGGCCGAAGGCGATCAGCACGACGTGCTTGGTGAGCGCGCGTATGCGAGCCACCCTCCTACGGCGCTGCGCGGCGGGAGTAGGCGCAGGAGCAGGCGAAGGAGTGTCTTCGGCCTTCAGGAGTGTCATCTCACTTACCGTCACCGTAGAACACCCATCTCTTGCTGAAGTAGAAGTTGATCGCGGTCAGGGCACCGACGACCACCACGAGCAGCCACGCCATGGCCGAGGCGTATCCCATGTGGAGCCGGCCGAAGCCCTCCTCGTACAGGTACAGCGAGTAGAAGAGGGTCGAGTCCGAGGGACCTCCCGTCCCCCCGCTGACGACGAATGCCTGGGTGAAGGACTGGAAGGAGCTGATGACCTGCAGAACGAGGTTGAAGAAGATGATCGGGGTGAGCAGTGGCACGGTGACGTGCCGGAACTGGTGCCAGCGGCCGGCGCCGTCGAGGGCGGCGGCTTCGTAGTACTGCTCGGGGATCTGCCGCAGACCGGCCAGGAAGATCACCATTGAAGAGCCGAAGGTCCACACGTGCAGGACGACGAGGCTGTACAGCGCGGTGTCCGGGTTGGAGATCCAGCCGGGCCCGTGGATGCCGAACAGTCCGAGGAACTTGTTCACCAGGCCGTCGGTGCCGAAGACCTGTCGCCACAGGATGCCCACCGCGACCGAGGCACCGAGGAGCGACGGCAGATAGTAGACGGACCGGTAGAACGCCAGTCCCCTGATGCCCCGGTTGAGGATCATCGCCAGGGCGAGGGCGACCGCCAGCAGCAACGGCACGCTCAGGGCGACGTAGGCGAAGGTCACGCTCAGGGATGTGCGCAATCGGGGGTCGTCGAGCATCTTGCTGTAGTTCTCGAAGCCCACCCACTCGGGAGAGCTCAGCAGGTTGTAGTCCGTCATCGAGAAGTACAGCGAGGCGATCATCGGGCCGAGCGTGACGCCGGCCATGCCGACGAACCACGGCAACAGGAAGACCCATGCGGTCCGTTCTTCTTTTCTGGCCGCCTGGCTGAGGGGGCTGCGGAGCACAGTCATCGTCCTCGGGTTCTTGGTTCGGGTGCGGGTTCAGGAGTCGCTCGACGACGGCTCGGCGTGCTGCGATGCGGACAGCGGACAGCGCACGACGGCGACGTCCGCCGCGTCGAGGACGAGCGTCTGCCCGGCCTCCAGGTGGCGTCCGGTGATCAGGTCGGTGCCGGAGCGGTCGAGGGTGACGGTCGCCTTGTCCTGCCGGTGGTTCAGCAGGAACAGGTACACATTCGTGTCCGTCCGTCGCTCGGTGACCTCGACGCCTCGTGGTGCGGCGTGCACCGGTCGCACCCCGGCACGATCCAGGACGTGCCGCACCAGGGCCTCGAGGGCGTCGTCGTCCAGACGTGTGCCGACGTACACGGCATGGCCCTGGCCTAGTTCGTGCTCGACCACCGCGGCTTTGCCGGCGAGATGCCCCTTTCGGTAGACGGCGAGCGGTCGGGCGGTCTCCGTTTCGAGGTCGTCCTGCCACAGGGAAGCGGTCGCGAGGAAACCGGTCAGGGCGGTCGGTTCGGCTGCCGCCCGGACCGGCACCGTGGCCTCGGCGGGCAGCGGAGAGAACTCCTGCACGTGCGCGCCGATGACCTCGCGCAGGGCCCCCGGATATCCGCCTTCGACGATCCGGTCGTCCTCGTCGACGATCCCGGAGAAGTACGAGACGACGAGATGGCCGCCGTCCTCCACGAACCTGTGCACAGCCGCACTGTGCTGACGTGTCATCAGGTACTGGTTGGGGATGACCAGGACGCGGTAGGGCGACAGATCGTCGTCGAGGGTGACGACATCGACGGCGACCTGGCTGTTCCACAGGGCCCGGTAGTGCCGGGCGACGGTGTCCCGGTAGTCGAAGGCGTTGTCCGGGTGGGCGCAGCCTTCCACGGCCCACCAGTTCTGCCAGTCCCAGACGATCGCGACCTGGGCGCTGGTGCGCGCTGTGGCGATCTCGTCGATGGCCCGCAGTTCGTTGCCGAGGGCCTTGACCTCCTGCCAGGTCCGTGTCTTCTCTCCGCCGTGCGGGAGCATCGCGGAGTGGAACTTCTCCTGCCCCTGGCGTGAGGCCCGCCACTGGAAGAACATCACCGCGTCGGAGCCGTGCGCGACGGCCTGGTAGGAGCCCAGACGCATCCGGCCAGGCTGCTTGACCTGGTTGGTCTTCCACTGGCTCACCGCGCCGGCCGCCTGTTCCATCAGCATCCAGGGCTGCCCGTCGCGCAGGGTGCGCATCAGGTCGTACTGGAAGGCGGCGACGGACATCGAGTGCGGCTTGCCGGGGTCGGGGTAGCAGTCGAACGCGACGACGTCGAGTTCCTTCGCCCACCGGTGGCTGTCGGTCAGCCGGCACCCGAAGAAGTTGGTGGTCGCCGGCACATCGGGGGTGATCTGGTGGAGCAGGTCGCGCTCCTGCGTGACCAGTTCCAGCAGGAGGTCGGAGGTGAAGCGGGAGAAGTCCAGTTCACGGGTGGGATTGACCCAGCCGCGCACGGGTCGGGGCAGGTGCACCTGGGACCAGTCGCCGTAGCGTTGGCTCCAGAACTCGGTGCCCCACCGGTGGTTGAGTTCGTCGAGGGTGCCGTAGCGCTGCCGCAGCCACTCGCGGAAGCGGTCGTCGCACAGGTCACAGAAACAGTCGGAGTGGTACTCGTTGCCGATGTGCCACATGGCCAGTGCCGGATGGCTCCCGTACCGCTCGGCAAGCTTGGTGGCTATGCGCCGGCTGCGGTCCCGGTAGACAGGGGAGGAGGGGCAGAAGTGTCCTCGACTGCCGATGCCGTGCCGCACTCCCTGCCGGTCCACCGACAGGATCTCGGGGAAATCCGTGGCGAGCCACGGAGGTGGCGCGGCGTTCGGCGTCGCGAGGTTGACATGGATGCCTTTCGCCCACAGCAGGTCCATGATCTCGTCGAGCCATGAGAAGTCGAACTCGCCGTCGGCCGGCTCCAGCATGGCCCAGGAGAAGACGCCCAGGCTCACGAGCCGCACGCCCGCGGCTCGCATGAGCCGGACGTCCTCCTGCCACACCTCCCTCGGCCACTGCTCCGGGTTGTAGTCCCCGCCGTAGACGACTCCCGGCAGTCGACTGCGAAAGGTGTTCATGCGCGGATCGTTCGTGCGCGGATCGGACACAGCGGGGATTCCTTCCGGAAGCGCTACTACATGTGGCAGCTCAGAGCTGGGACTTGATCTCGGAGATGAACTTCTTGGCCGCCGCCTTCGGCGACAGGCGGTCGAACAGCACGTCCTCGTTGAGGCGCTGGAAGATCTCCGGGACAGCGGGACCGGCCTTCGCGTTGGGGAGGTGCACCGCGGTCGGCTTCAGGGCGTTGGCACGGCGCAGGTAGTCGGCGATCCGCTTCTCAGCGGGGGACAACTCGGGCGTGATCGCCTTGAGCACGTCGGGGTTGACGGGAACACCGCGGTCGAACTTCCCGATCTTGCCCGCCTCGGGGGAGTTGACCAGGAAGTCGAGCAGCTGCGCGGCCTCCTTGGGGTGTTCCGTCCGCGCCGAGGCCCCGTAGAAGACGCCGGGCTTGGTGTAGGCGCCGACCTGGGCGGCACCGTCCTCGCCGGGGAAGAGCAGCAGCTTGGTCTCGCGCCCACTGGCGGCCTCCAGCGCGCCGAGCTGGGTGACGGACATCTCGGTCATGGCCGCCTTGTGCTGGGCGACAAGGTTCTGCTCGATACCGGCTCCTGAGGCCAGGGCCTCGACCGCTGCCTCGGGGCTGGTCGTGCCACCGCTGTCACGCAGCCTGACGACCCACTCCCAGTAGCCGGTCATGGTCTTCTCGGCGAAACCTATTTCGCTGCCGTCCTCGGTCCAGTAGTCCTCACCGTGCTGCCGCAGCCACGGGCCCACCATGTTGGGGTAGAGAGGCATCACACTGCCGACCAGTTTCGACTTCGACTTGGCGACGGCGGTGGCGGTCTTCACGTAGTCGTCCCACGACCACTTGGTGTCGTCCGGAATGGGCACACCGGCCTTCTTGAACGCCGCCGGATCCACGGCGACGCCGAACGCGCTGTCGCCGGCCGGGACGCCGTAGAGGCCGCCCTTCACGGTCGTCATCGACATCGAGTTCGGGGGCAGCTTGTCGGTGTTCAGCACGTCCTTGACCTTCTTCAGGTCCATCAGCTGCCCGTTGTCGATGTACGAGTACATGAACGGGTCCGTGATCTGCAGGACGTCGGGCATGTCACCGGCGGCCGCGCTGGTCGACAGCTTCTTCCAGTAGTCGTCCCAGTTGGAGTACTCGACCTGGACGCTGATGTTCGGGTGCTCCTTCTCGAACAACGCGATCATCTGCTTGGTCTGCTCGTGCCGGACGTCCGACCCCCACCAGTTGAACCGGATGGCGGTCTTGCCGCCGTCGTTGCCGGAGGAGTCCGCGGCGCAGCCTGCGGACAGGACGAGGGCGAAGACCGAACAGGTCATGCCGACCGCACGGAGTCGAGAGCGTCTGCTCGGACGGGACGAGTGGTTCATGGTGGGGCTCCTCTGCTGCCATCACTGGGCGGTGTGCCCAGACGGGGGAAACGTCGTCTCAGGAAGCCGGCGTAGGACGCCGGCTGTTTCGCCGCGTGGCGGCCAACTGCACAACTCGGCTGCTTTGCGGGCCGCGAAAGTTACTTGCGAACCGGTTGCCTGCCGCTGGCCCGGCTCGTCGGGATCCCGGGTGGGCCGCAGCGGCTCTGACAGGGGTTGTTGTGAACGTACGCTGGAGCCTTGGGTCGGTGTGCCGAGCTGATCCGCGGGGTTGACCGCGAGCGTCGTGCCGAGTTGAGGGCTGTGTGCGTCAGCAATAGTGAACGTTCACGCGGTGAGCGTAGTAACCGGCTACATCTCGGTCAAGAGGTCTCTACATAACGCTTGGGTACTTAGTGCGACTTCACCGGTTCCGGACCGGTACGGAAGCGGAACGCCACCGTGCGCGAACATGCCGGGTCAGCGTGTTCCGCGCGCTGCGGACGGGGGTTCGGGCGCGTATGTCCGCCCGGACGCCCGTTGTACGACGGCCGGTTGGTGGGGCCGACGGGCTACATGGTGTGGTTCGTCCTCGCCGGTCCGGACGACTCGCGCAGCACGAGGCGGCAGTCGAGGTCCAGATTCAGTTCCGGCTCGGTCTCCTCGCGGATGCGGGCGAGCAGGGCCCGCATGGCCCGCCGGCCCAGGGCCTCGCGGTCGAGATCCACGGTGGAGATGGACGGGTTGAAGTACGCGGTGAACTCCTGGTTGTCCCAGCCGAAGACACTCACGTCCTCCGGGACGTGCCACCCGCGGTCCTGGAAGCCACGGATCACGCCCATGGCGACGTCGTCGTTGGCGGCGAGGACCGCGGTGACACCGGAGTCCGCCGACAGGCCCTGGGCCGCGTCGTATCCGGACCGCACGGACCAGTCACCGTCGATGACGGCGTAGTTCTCCAGGCCCCGCTCGGCGACCGTCCGCAGATAGACCTCGCGTCGCTTGCGTGCCGACATCCAGTCCGTGCTGCCGGCGACATGGACGAAACGCCGATGGCCCAGGGAGACGAGGTGATCGATGATCATGGCGGCCGGCTCGCCGTCAGCCGTGATCCCGTGGGACCGCATCTGGTCGTCGTACTCACCTATGACGACGGTCGGAGTATGGTCCAGCCCCAGCTTCTCCAGGTCGCCGATGGGGGTGAAGGTCAACACTCCTTCGGCCTGACCGGAGTCGAGCAGGGCGCGGACGCGGTCGCCCCTGACCCGTTCGTCGCCTTCCAGGCCGACGATGTCCAGCAGGTAACCGGCCGCCTGTGCCTCGGCGGACGCTCCCCGCAGGATCTGCGAGGGCACGAAGGCCGTCATGGCCGGCAGGACCACGGTGACGCGGTTCGACTTGCGGGTGCGCATCGACCGCGCCACCAGGTTGGGCCGGTAGTCCAGCTCGGCCACGGCCTGTTCTATGCGGGCCACCGTCTGCGGCTTCATGCCACCGTTGCCCCGCAGGAAGCGCGAGACGGTCTGATGCGACACCCCCGCGTGCGCCGCGACGTCGAGGATGGTGGGACGCTTTCTGGACGGCGGCTTCGGCCGTTTCACGTCCCGCTCCGCTCTCTCCGGTCCCGCGTCCACCGTGCCGCCCCCCGCCGCATCTCCACGCCCCGCACGCCCATCGGTACTGTACTGCCGAGTTCTCCATGGCAGGCCGGGTCCTTTCCTCTTGCCGTCTCGCCGGACCCGAACGCATGGGCCGGTCGAGCCCGGCTGCCCTGCGGATCGTCCGGCCCGGCCGACCGCATGGTCCCTGTCCGGGCCGTGCGGCCGGCCGCCGAATCCGCCGTCACCCGGCGGCTCGCGTTCCTCATGTCAGACCTGCACGGTCCAGTGCTGGTTCGTGTGCGACTCGTCGTTCCAGCAGGTGTACTGCAGCAGTCGGGCCCCGTCCGTCATGAGGGCCCGGTCCACGTCGAGGCACTTGCCGGAGTGACGGGCGATGATTGCGACGTAGCCGGTGCCGGTGCCGCTCAGCCGCCACTGCTGGCTGGGGCGGCCGTCGCAGGTCTGCTGGACGATCGCGGCCGTGTTCGCCGTGGAGGAGCCGGCCACGTCCAGGCACAGGCCCGAGTGCCGGGAGAGGATCTGGTAGTAGCCCCCGCCGACGTCGTGCAGCTGCCACCGCTGGTCGTCGCCGCCCGAGCAGCCGGCCTGTTCGATCGCGGCGCCGGCCGTGGTCGAGGAGCCGACCGCCTCGGCGCACTTGCCGGAGTGCCGCGCCTTGAGCGTCGTCGTGTCGGCCAGCTGGGACAGTGTCGAGTTGAGGACGGGCACGTAGAAGTCGGTCATGCCTGCGATGTTCGGGTGCGTCCCGGTGCCGCCACTGCCTGGGAAGGTGTTTATGAGGTTGTCGAACGTGTACGCCACCCGCTGGGCGTCAGCACGCGTGTCGAGGGTCGCGTCCGCGAAGACGTCGGCCACCGCGATGCCCCACTTCTGAGCGGCTTGCAGGTACACCTGGCGCAGGGCGAGTTGGGTGTCCCAGTCCCGCGAGCCCATTTTGTGGGCGGCCACGTACACGAGCTGGGCGGACGGCCACTTCTGCCGCATCGTGCGGATGGTGGTTTCGAGCGTTCCGGCGTACGTGCCGGTGTCGAACGTGGCGGGGTCCTGGGAGGCGCTGACGGTGCCGACCGTGTAGGTGTGGTTGGTGTAGATCTCGCCGGCGTCGTTCGTGCCGCCGTCGAAGACGACGAAGTCGGGCGCCTGCGCGTTGGCGTTCTGCACCTGGGTGAGGATCTGATTGCTGGTCGGACCCACGGTCGCACCGTTCACCGCATACTTCGTCAGCGTCATGCCTTCACGTTCGGCGAGGAAATTCATGAAGCTGCGGGAGTACTTGTGCCCCCAGACGATGCTGTCACCGAAGGCGTAGACGGACGAGCCAGTGAGGGATCCGTAAGCGGGGTTCGCGGGGCGGGTCAGGCGGAAGTTGTCGATGGACTGCACACCGCTGCCGTAGTAGTTGCAGGCGACGAACTTCGCCAGGTTGGTCCCCGTGATGGTTTTCGTGCCGGAGGCCAGCACGATCGGCGCGGCCTCCTTGCTGGTGATCGTGTACTGGACCTTGTGGAGGGTGAAGTCCATGTGCAGATCGACCGTGTACCACTTGGTCCGGTCAAAGCTGATCTTGGTCCAGGTGGGATTGAGTGAGTCCGGAGCGGAGGTGGAGTCCGAGTCGGGTCCGGTCACGGCGTAGCGGAGTTCCGCTGCGGTCGCGGCCAGCCCGAAGACGAGGTGTCCGGCGCTGTCGCGCAGTTCCAGACCGGTCTTCATCCCGGTGCTGGTGATGGCCGTCTTCCAGTCGAACCGCAGGTCGAGCGTCTTCTCCTGGGCGATCGACGACGCGAACGGCCGCACGGACGTCGTGTAGTTGCCCATGCCCTTCGTAACATCCAGTACGCCGTTGCCGATGGCGGCCCCGACCGGGAAACCGAAGTTCGCGGGGTTCGTCTGAGCGTCGAACGTCTCGTTGGTGAACGTCGCGCCGGGGGTTTCGGCGGCGGAGGCGGCCGGAGCTGTGAGGAAGGCCGCGAGGAGCAGGGTGCCGGCGGCCAGGGAGCCGGCCCATCTTCGGGGCCGACGGCCCGTTCTGCGCATGACCGTATACACGTGATCTCCCTTGATCTGGTGATACCGACCGGTGCCCGGCGGGGAGGAAGGTGCCCGGCCGTGGCTCGGCCCGAGGGCGCACAGAAAAGCCACGAAGTACCGGGAGCGATGAGGTGTCCGACAACAGCAGGGGCAACTTAGTGATCGTTCACCTGAGCAGTCAAGATGTCTGCGGGTGATCGTTCACTACGTGGGGGTCCCACCGGCACGACCTGAGCCGACCGGCTCTGGACTGCGAAGCAACTCCCCCCGTTCACACCATTGACACACAAGCGTTTCAGCCAGTCTTATGTGCGCCATCGTTGGTTTCGGCCACCATCTGATCGCCAGGGCCTCGCCATCACCTGTCGGCTCGATCGCCCCTGCGCCCGACCCCTCTGCCTCGAAGGTTCCTGACGGGCACCGCCGAACCCTCAATCGTGATCGTTCACTATCCGGCAGAAGTTCACCTGACACGGAGGTAGTGCAATGAAGTCGAACACCGGCCCTTGGTCGCGCCGCAGATTCCTCGCCACGAGCGGGGCGGCAGCCCTCGGGGGCATGGCGCTGAACCTCGTCGGCGGCCTCCCGCGGGCCGCCGCGGCCGGCGGCGTGGTGTCCCACGTCGACACCTCGAAGTCCACGTACGACAAGATCACCCTGATGGTCGACGGGAAGCCCTTCTTCCACAGTGGCGTCCAGTTCCGGTACGAGAAGCACAAGTACACGTTCGGCTGGACGGACGCCCAGCTGAAGCCGGTGCTCGGGATGATCCGCGACGACGGGTTCACCGTGGTGAACATCCCGATCTGGTGGTCGAAGGTGGAGACCTCGAAGGACGTTTTCGACTTCACCGACATCGACCGGTACCTGGCCTGGTGCGGGGAGTACGGCCTCAAGCTGGAACTCCTGTGGTTCGGCCACGAATCGACCGGTTCCTCCCTGGCGGCCCGGATGCCGACCTACGTGATGAACGACTACCAGTTCGTGGTGAGGTCCGACGGCACGAGGCTGACCCTGAACGGCAACCCTCTGCTGGACAAGACCGATCCCAACCTGCTCGCCAGGGAGAAGTTCGTACTCGGCCGGCTCATGACCCACCTCGCGGCCGCCGACACCGCTCACACCGTCGTCGGCATCCAGGTGCTGAACGAACCGAACGTGTCGAAGCAGCAAGGCGGCTCGTCCATCGACCGCAGCTACAGCACCTACAGCACCGACCGCTGGAACAGCGGCGGGTACACCGACGCGACAAAGTTCCGCAAGGACGTGCTGCTGGACTACCTGACCCAGCTGGGACAGGTGATCAAGCAGTCGGACTACTCGGTGTACACCCGGACCAACATCGCCGGCAGCGGGGACACGGTGCCGGTCGCCGAGAACGAGGTCCTCAGGGCCCAGGGCACGTCGACCATCGACTTCTTCGGTAAGGACCCGTACACCACGGGCCTCGACACGCTCTACAACTACGGCAGGGACGCCGTCTGGGCCCAGGGCAAGAACTTCCCCATGATCATGGAGAACTTCGGAGGAACCCCGGCAGCGGACGTCGAGAAGTTCAACGGCATCGCCGGCAACACCGCCTTCAATCTGTACGCCGCCCTGGACCCCGACTCCAGCACGGGCAGCAGCAACCACGGCCTGTACGACTTCAACCCCACCACCAAGGTCGTCACCCGCAAGGCCGTCTCGGACAAGGTCGCCCGACTCAACCACGTGCTGAACAAGATCCACCGGGACCTCGCCAGCAAGCGTCCGGTGGAACGCGGCGGAACCGACCTGCAGACGTTCAACCGGAGCGCGACCGCCAGCAGCACCACCACCAAGCCCGTGGGCGGCGTCAACATCACGTTTACGACATCGAGCGGTGCGCAGGCATTCGGCGTCAGTCGCGGTGCGGCCGAGTTCGCTTTCACCACCACGACCCAGGCCACGTTCACACTGCCGGGAACCATCGGCGTCGTACGGTCCGTCGAAATCGGCCAGTACGACGCGAACGACACCTGGGTGAAGTCCGGCACCAAGGCGTACAGCACCGTGTCCGGGGACACCGTCATCGCCCTGGCGGCCGGCGAATGCGTGCGGGTCGCCTACCTCGTCAGCGGCGCGCGGTACAAGCTGAGGAACACGTCCTCGGGCAAGTACCTCGACACCGATGCGAACGGTGCGGTCATCCTCTCGTCCGGGACCATCTACGACGACCAGGACTGGATCGTCGCCAAGGACTCGTCCGGATCCTGGACCATCAAGAACGCGCGAACGGGACGCTTCTATCTGGAGACCGGCGCCGCAGACAACAACGTCATATGGAACACCGGCACTGTTTCGGACACCTCGCTCTGGGACCTGGAAGGGGTCGCGGCAGGCGGGCTCCGCGTCAGGAACACCCACACGGGAAGGGCCTACCTGTACGGGAACTCCGCGGGTGAGGCGAAGTGGAACACCGGAACGCAGGACGCGAACACGGTCTGGGAGTTCCAGCCGAAGTAGCCGCCCCCGCCGTCCCGTCCCCCGCGAGGCCGGAAAGGCGGTCCACGCGGGGGAGGGGACGGCGCAGGGTGCCCGTGTAATGATTGCTGCATGACTCAGGCCGACGTGTTGCGGGCTCTGGACGCCAGGGCCGCCGGCCAGTGGGGTCTGGTGACCACCGCGCAGGCGAAGCTGGACGGCGTGCAGGGCGTCCAGCTCCTGCGGCTGGAGCGGTCCGGGGCGCTGGAGAGTGTGGGCCACGGGGTGTACCGCCTGGCCGCCTCTCCCCAGCCGGAGCACCTCAGGATCAAGGTGGCGTGGCTGCGGCTGGATCCCGGGACCCCGGCGCGGGACCGCCGTACGGAGGGCTCCGGGGCGGGCGTCGTCTCCCACACCTCCGCGTGCGCGGTGCACGGCCTCGGCGGCCGGCCCGCCGACTTCGTGGAGCTGACGGTCTCGTCCCGCCGTACCACTCGTGACGAGACCGTCGTGCTGCACCGCGCCGCCATGGACGCCGGGGACATCACCGTCGTCGACGGGCTGCCCGTGACCACCGTGCCGCGTACCGTCGTCGACCTGCTGGAAGCCCGTGCCGACGCGGCCCGTACGGGCACGTTCGTCGCCGAAGCCGCCGCCCGTGGCTTCGTGCGCGTCGACGACCTCGCGCCACGGGTCGCGGGCTTCGCCGGTGCCTACGGACTGCCCGCGGACGCGTCCGGCGCGGAGCTGCTGGAGTTCCTGTGCGAGCAGGCGGGGCGCCCTCTGCGGGCACGGAAGGCCGGTCGGCCCGCCGCGAAGGCCGCCGGTCCGGGGACGGCCTCCACCCCGGAGAGGAAGCGGCCCACCATATGGGAGGTCGCCAAACGGGCCGGCGTGTCGCACCAGACCGTGTCCCGGTTCCTGAAGAACGACAGCGGCATGAAGCCGGCGACGCGAGCGAGGATCGAGCGTGCCGTCGCCGAGCTGGACTACCGGCCCAACCTCATGGCGCGGTCGATGCGCACGCAGCGGTCCCACCGGATCACCATCGTGCTGCCCGAGTTGAGCGGCTTCGTTCCGATCCCTCTGCTGAGGGGCGCCTCGTCCGCGGCGCACGAGGCCGGGTACATGACCGACGTCGTCGGGCTGGAGGGCGGCGAGTCTCGGCGCGCCCGCAGCGTGCTGTCCCTGCTGGAGGCCCGGCAGGCGGACGGGGTGCTGTCGCTGGTGCCGCTGGGGGACCTGGCCGGCGGCCAGGGCGCCGGGCAGTGGCCCGTGGTGGTGCTGGGCGAGTACGACGACAAACTCCAGTCCCGGGGACGGCTGGCCGACGGACGGCCCGCCGAGGAGATCCTGCGTCACCTCGCGGACCAGGGACACCGCCGGTTCCTCCACGTCGCCGGCTCGCAGCACTGGGCCTCGGCACGCAACCGGCGGGCGGTCTACGTAGAGGCGGTCGAGCGACTGGGCCTGGAGTCCTACGGCGTCGTCGACGGGGACTGGTCCGTGCGCTCCGGCTACGAGGCCGCGCGGGACCTGCCCGACGATTCCGGCGTGACGGCCGTGCTGGCCGCCAACGACTACGTCGCACTGGGGGTGCTGCGCGGCTTCCAGGACCGCGGAACGCGGGTGCCCGAGGAGATGAGCGTCTTCGGCTGGGACGACGAGGAGTTCACCCGGTACTTCTCGCCGAGCATCTCGACGGTGCACATCAACAAGGAAGAGGTCGGCCGGCAGTCGATGCTGTCGCTGCTCGCTCTCCTGCGCGGCGAGCCCGAGCCGAAGTCCGAGGTGGCGGATCTGTTCCACCTCGTGCCGCGAGGGTCGAGCGGCCCGGTCAACCGCTGAGTCCGGTCGGCGTTCCCGGTTGGGCATCACGCAAAATGTGAACGATCACTACGTAACTCTTGACCACTATGGTGACCGTTCACTACGTTCGGGCTGCCGCCCTGTTCGTATCGGCGAGAGCCCAGTTCGTCCGACAGAGCCGTTCCCCTCGACCGCACGGTCACGCGTGCACGCCTTGGGCTGAGCAGGTCGAACCGACCTTCTTCGTCAGCGGTTGACGAACCCCCGGTGCCGCGCCCAGGCACCGCCCGAGCTTCCACGAAAGAGCCACATGACTGAGTACAGCCAGCCCGCGAGGGTGGCGATCGTCGGTGCCGGCAAGATCGCCGACGGCTGCCACATGCCCGCCGTCCAGGCCCAGAACGGCGAGGCGACCGTCATTGCCGTGGTCGACGTCGACCTGCGGCGCGCCGAGGCGTTCGCTGCCCGCTGGGGCATTCCCGCCGCCTACGACAGCCTCGACCGGATGCTCCAGGAGCAGCACCCGGACCTGGTCATCGTCTGCACGCCCCCGATCGCCCACAGCGAGGCCATCACCGCCTGTCTGGACGCCGGCGCGTCGGTGTGGTGCGAGAAACCCCCCACCCTCTCGGTCGCCGAGTACGACGCCGTCGCCGCCCACGAGCGCGAGGGCGGCCCCTACGTCTCCTACGTCTTCCAGCACCGGTTCGGGTCCGCCGCCCGGGCCCTGCGGGAGCACATCCGCACCGGCAGCCTCGGCGCTCCTCTGGTCGGTGTCTGCCACACCCTGTGGTACCGGGACGACGCCTACTTCGACGTCCCGTGGCGCGGCAAGTGGGAGACCGAGGGCGGCGGTCCCACCATGGGCCACGGCATCCACCAGATGGACCTCATGCTGGCCCTGATGGGGGAATGGACCGAAGTCCGCGCAGCCGTGGGCACGTTGGCCCGCGAGGTGGAGACCGAGGACGTCTCCATGGCAATGGTCCGCTTCGCCAGTGGCGCCATGGTGTCCATGGTCAACAGCCTCCTCTCCCCCCGCGAGACCAGCTACCTGCGCTTCGACTTCCCCGAGGCCACGGTCGAACTGTCCCACCTCTACGGCTACGACAACACTCACTGGACGTGGACCCCCGCACCTCACCGGGCCGAGGCCACGGCCGCCGAGCTCGGGGCACCGCTCGACGACGAGGCCAGTTCGCACGCCGCGCAATTGCGCCTGCTGCTGCGCTCCCTGCGCGCCGGGCAACGCCCCGAAGCCAGTGGTGACGACGGCCGCCGCGTCCTGGCCTTCATCGCCGCCCTGTACCAGTCGGCGACGACCGAACGTCCCGTCACCCCGGACGTGATCACCCCGGACAACCCCTTCTACCACTCCATGAGCGGCCGCCTCCGCGCCGCCCAGGACAACGCCGACAAGGAGAAGACCGGTGTCTGACACTCACTTCCGGATCGAACACGACGAGGCCGGGACCAAGTTCGTGGTGTCGGCCGCGGGCACGGACCTCGCCACGTACGTCTACCGGCCGGACAGTCCTCTCGAGGAATCCCCCAAGCCGTATCTCTACCCGTTGAAGACCCTCTCCGGTGCGCCCGTGGGTGTCTACCGGCCCTGGGACCACCGCTGGCACAAGGGCCTGCAGATGACCTGGTCGCATCTGTCCAGCGACAACTTCTGGGGTGGGCCCACCTTCGAGCAGGGGGCGCCGGGCCACGGCTACGTCTGGCGCGAGAACCACGGACGGCAGGTGCACCGCGGCTTCGGCCGGCAGGACGACCGCGGCATCGAGGTGTCGATCTCGGAGGTCCTGGACTGGGTGGCCTCCAGCGACGAGGTGTGGATCGACGAGACCCGCACCCTTCGCTTCCACAGCGCCGACACCGAAGACGGCGTCTGGGCGCTGGACTTCACCACCGACCTGACCAACGTTCACCGCGTGCCGCTGGAACTGGGCAGCCCCACCGCACACGGCCGCCCCAACGCCGGATACACCGGACTGTTCTGGCGCGGGCCCCGGGCATGGACCGGCGCGGACGTCATCGCCGACGGGGGTCATGAAGGCGACGCCGTCATGGGCACCCAGGGCGCCTGGGCGGCCATCACCGGCGAACACGACGAGATCGACGGCGGTGCCACGGTCCTCGCCTACGCCGGCACCACCACGGCCGCCGTCCCGCTGAAGTGGTTCGCCCGCAGCAGTGCCTTCGCCTGCCTCAACCCGTCGCCCGCCTTCGACACCGAGATCAAGCTCGAGCCCGGTGAGACCCTGTCCCTGAGCCACCGCTTCGTGTTCATCGACCGCATGGTGGACCGCCGTGAACTCGAGCCGATCGCCCAGAGGTTCACGCCGTGACCGCCCTCCCCGACTTCCCCGGAGCCGTGGGACTGAGCCAGCTCGAGGTGTACCCCTGGCCCACGGCGGACGACGAACACGGCGGCTCGCCCCACATGCACCTCGTCTGCTCGGAGTGCTACGTCGTCGTCAGCGGCCACGGCCGGCTGGAGACCCTCAACTACAAGGGCCACACGACGACCGAGCTGCACCCCGGAGACACGGTCTGGTTCACCCCTGGCACGATCCACCGCGCCATCAACGACGAAGACCTGCGCGTGATCGTCGTCATGCAGAACAGCGGCCTTCCTGAGGCGGGCGACGCAGTCATGACTTTCCCGCCCGCGCACCTCTCCCCCGAGACGTATCCGGACGCGGCCTCGCTCCTCGACGCCGACGGGACCCGCGACCCCGAGCGCGCCCAGGCACGCAGGGACCTGGCCATCGAAGGGTTCAGGGAGCTGACGCACCAGTGGCGGCGCGGCAACCGCTCGGCCTACGAGGACTTCTGCGCGGCAGCCGTGCGACTCGTCCAGCCACGCCTGGATGCCTGGGAGAAGACAGTCGACGACGGTGCGCTGGCCGCCGCACAGGCGGCACTGCGGCAGATCGATTCGCTGCGCAACGGCGACTTCAACCACCTGTACAAGGCGACCGTCTCACGTATCGCCCAACCGCCCCGGCAGACGCTGGGCATGTGCGGTTTCCTGCGCGCCTACGACCCGGCCCGCCGGGCCGGCACATCGGCCGAGCCTCAGTGACGCCCCACCACCCGAACACGTCCGAACAGGTGCTGATCAGCCCGGGTTCGAACCAAGGAAAGTGTTTCGCATGAGTTCGATGCTGCCGGAAGGCGGTAGGAGCGCCGACGCGGCCACCGCCCCGGTCTTGTCAGGGATGTATCCCGATCCATCGGTGTGCCGAGTAGGCGAGGACTACTTCCTGGCGAATTCGTCGTTCGAGTACAGCCCCTGCGTCCCGATCTGGCATTCCCGGGACCTGGTGTCCTGGCGTCAGATCGGCAACGCCCTGACGAGGGACGACCAGTTCCCCGCAGGCCGGTCGCCGTCGAGTCGCGGCATCTACGCTCCGACGCTGCGCCATCACGGGGGACGGTTCTGGCTGATCACCACGAACATCGACGATGCTCGCGGTGGTCATCAGGTTTACCACGCGACCGACCCCACCGGGCCGTGGTCGGCGCCGGTGTGCCTGACCGAACTCGACGGCATCGACCCGGACCTGGTCTGGGACGACGAGGGAACGTGCCTGATCACCTACTGCTCGTGGTCCGAGACCGAGATCGGCATCAGGCAGGTCGCGGTCGATCTGGAGCAGGGCGTGGTCCTCGAGCAGCCGCGATGGATCTGGCACGGCACCGGCCTGGCCCATTCCGAGGGGCCGCACCTTTACCGGCGCGGCGACTGGTGGTACCTGGTAATCGCCGAAGGCGGCACCGACCGGGGCCACGTGGTGTCGGTCGCACGCTCACGCAGTCCCCGCGGGCCGTTCGAGGCAGCACCGCACAATCCGGTCTTCAGCCACCGCAGCACGGCTCATCCCATCCAGAACGTCGGTCATGCCGATCTGGTGGAGCGCCCCGACGGGACGTGGGCAGCGGTGTATCTCGGTACACGGCCGCGCGGCCGCAGTCCGCGCTTCCACGTCAACGGGCGTGAGACGTTCCTCGCCGACGTCTCCTGGGTGGAGGACTGGCCGCACTTCAAGCCGGCGAGCGCAGGCGTCCCCACCGGGCAGCGGGACTTCGAGGACGACTTCTCCGCGCCCGGACCGCATCTCAGGTGGGTCTCGCCAGGGGAGCGTCCCGACCGGTTCGTCCGCAGCGTGCCGGAAGGGGTGGTCGTGCGTCACGCACCGAGCGAGACCGGCGAGCCTTCGGGCCTGTTCACGCGGGTCGGCGGAGACCACTGGGAGGCCGACTTCCTCGTCGATCCAGGGGAGGGTGTGTTCACCGTCGCGCTACGGCTCGATGGTGCTCATTGGTACGGGCTGCGCGTCGCCGACGGCCAAGTCACGGCCGTCGCACGGATCGGACAGATCCAGACGACTCTCGGCTCCGGCCCGCTGCCCGACTCCCCTGTCAGCCTCCGCATCCGATCCACGCCGCCGACCTGGAACGGACCGGACGACATCGAACTGGGCATCGGTGACGGAACCGGCACCGATGTCCTCGCCCGCCTGGACGGACGCTATCTCTCCACCGAAGTGGCGGGCGGGTTCACCGGGCGCTTGGTCGGCCTGTGGACCGAGTCTCGGGAGGTCCTTGTCCGCCGGGTCCGGTTCGCCGAACAACTCGTGTGACACCGTCCCGTGACGGACTCACTCCTATCCCCCAGGCTCTGCCTCACGAGGCGCTTTCCGGCTTGGCATCCGGAACCGACATGGCCCAGGTACCCATGGCGTCGAGGACGTCGCGCAGCCCCCCGCGGGCATGGCGTTCAGCCGACGGCGGGTGCCTCCTCGCACGGCTTCCACCAGAACGACTTCTGGGGAGCTGACCGTCCCGGTCCAGTGTGCACGGCTGTTCAATAGACGTCGCGGCGGGCGTTGCGGGGCTCCTTCTGTGCGTCGACGGACCGACGCCGTGGCGAAGATCGGCACGTCGAACGCCCCGGCCCGAGAGGTGCCGCACCTCACCTCTCACCACTCCGTGGGCTTGATCCATCCCAGGGTCCACATGTGGTCGAAGCTGCCTCGCCCCGAGACGTTCGGCGGCCTGGTCGGGAACGCGGCCCGAGCCAGGTGCATCGAAGTGATGCGCCGTCACCTCTGAGAAATGAGGGTGATCTTGATGCCAACTATCCCTCTTTCGTGCCAACTATAAATCTTCGTCACAAACAGCTAACGCCGTACCCGCGGCATCCCCAGGCCGATCCACGAGATGATTTCGCGCTGGATCTCGTTGTTCCCGCCGCCGAAGGTGAAGATCACGGCCGAGCGGTAGCCGCGCTCCAGCTCCCCGTGGAGCACCGCGCCCGCCGAGCCCTCCTTCAGGGCTCCGGCCGCGGCGACGATCTCCATGAGCCAGGCGTACGCGTCCCGGCGCGCCTCGGAGCCGTACACCTTCACGGCGGAGGCGTCCTGCGGGGTGAGGGTGCCCTCCTGGACGGCGTTCACCATCTGCCAGTTGAGGAGTTTCATCGCGTCCAGCTTGGTGTGGGTCTGGGCGAGGCGGCGGCGCACCCAGGGCAGGTCGACGACGCGGCGGCCGTCGGCGAGTTTGGTCTCCATGGCCCAGCGCTGCACGTCGTGCAGGGCGCGGATGGCCATGGTGCCGTGGGCGGCGAGGGTGACGCGTTCGTGGTTGAGCTGGTTGGTGATCAGCCGCCAGCCCTTGTTCTCCTCGCCGACGCGGCGCGAGACGGGGACGCGGATGTTCTCGTAGTAGCTCGCGGTGGTGTCGTGCGAGGCGAGGGTGTTGATGAGGGTGCAGGAGTAGCCGGGGTCGGAGGTCGGGACGAGGAGCATGGTGATGCCCTTGTGCGGGGGTGCGTCGGGGTCGGTACGGACGGCCAGCCACACCCAGTCCGCCGTGTCACCGTTCGTCGTCCAGATCTTCTGGCCGTTGACGACGTAATCGTCACCTTCCCGTACAGCCCTGGTCTTGAGCGCGGCCAGGTCCGTGCCCGCGTCGGGCTCGCTGTAGCCGATCGCGAAGTCGATCTCGCCGGAGAGGATCTTCGGCAGGAAGTACGCCTTCTGCTCCTCGGTGCCGAACTGCATGATCGTCGGTCCGACCGTGTTCAGCGCCATCAGCGGCAGGGGTACGCCCGCCTGGGCCGCCTCGTCGAAGAAGATGAACTGTTCCATCGGGCTCAGCCCGCGCCCGCCGTACTCCTTCGGCCAGCCCACCCCGAGCCAGCCGTCGGAGCCGAGCCGGCGGATGGTCTCGCGGTAGAACCGCTTCTGCGCGGCCGGGTCGGCGTACCGGGCGTGCACGTCCTCCGGTACCAACTCGGTGAAGTAGGCGCGCAGTTCGGTGCGCAACTCCTGCTGCTCCGGCGTGTATTCGAGATGCACGGCGCCTCCTGGCTCCCACGGGGCTCCCACTGGCCTGCTGCTCCGGCCGCCCGATCCTGACGGCGCACACCGTAGAACGTGTTCCAGAAATTGGGAACACGCAGGAGTGGGTGACAGTGGATGGCACAAGGAAAGGCCCCCGGTTGTCCGGGGGCCCATCTCTTGACTCAACTGCTCACTGCGGTACGGGAGTTGCCTGTGTGGCGCTCCCCCGCCGGGCGGCAGCCGTACGCGGAGCCAGTATGCGCTCCGCGAGGTACCCGAATAGCAGGCCGTACGCCGTCCACAGCGTCACCTGGATCGCGAGGGCGGCCAGCCGGTACTGCCACAGCAGGGTGCCGGGGAAGCCCTCGGGGACGTTGTTGAAGGACGGCAGGAGCGCGTAAGCCAGACCGACGACGAGGACGAAGAAGGCTCCCGCGGAGAGGGTGGCGTTCCAGTTGCCCAGGCGTGGCGCGAGGCGCTTGCCGAGGATTACCGTGCCGACGGCCAGCAGCACGCTGAGCACGACCATCAGGAAGTACAGCGTGGTCCGCTGGTTGAGGGTGTCGGGGTTGCCGACGGCCGGCGGGTTGGCGGGGTACTTCAGGAACGGCACGACGTAGACGGCGAGCAGGCCCGCGGTCGACAGCAGCAGCGCGCTCGCACGCGGCCCGAAGCGGCCGATCCTGCCGAGTGCGAAGCAGTACGCGAGGGCGGCGATGCCGCCGAACGCGACGCCGTAGACGAGGACGCCGGTGCTCAGGCCTGCGGTGGACTGCATGGTGCGGCTGACGAGTTCCTCGCCGCCGTGCTCGTGGGCGTGTGCCTCCTCGAAGGCGATGGCCTCGTCGACGCGTGGTTCGCCGAGGAAGTAGGCGACGACCAGGGCGAGCAGGCCCGCGGCGAGTCCCGCGAGCATGCCACGCACCAGGAGGTTTCTGACGGTTGCTGAGTCCATGTGCTCGTACGCTTCCTCGTCGCCGTCAGTGGCAGGGGAAGCCGAGCAGATGGCGGGCGTCGTGCACCCACTCGTGCACGCCTTCACCGGAGAGCAGGGAGGTGGCTCCCTGCTCGGCGCCGACGAAGTAGAGCAGGACCAGCATCAGGATGCCGAAGAAGACCGCCCAGGGGGCGATCGCGCCGATCGGCAGCTTGGCCGGCACGGCGGCCGGTGCGGCGGGGTTGGTTGCGCTCGGCTGAGCGATGGACTGCGCCATGTGGCAGGACCTCCTGGGGAACTCGCGTCCCGTCTTGGTGGTGCACAGGACGACGGCCACGGGTCTGACTTACCCGGCCTGAACCGCCCCTGGCGGGTGGCGGTCAGTACGGGCTTACAGTGGCGCGACCGTGCCGGATTCTCACCGGCTTCCGTCGAACCGTCGTCAATATCGACGAGACCGTATCGCGAAGCGGGGAGGCGGCCAAGGGCGCACGCGGTGCCGGAGCGTGCGCCGTTGCCCTGGTCACGCGCCAATTCCCGGTGCGGGCAAGGGCTTTGAGCGGGCGTTTGAGTACGAGAGTGGGCCGATGACCAGCCGAGTGATGTTGATCTCACCAGCGATCAGTGCTGCCTTGCGGGAGGCGCGTTTCGACGACGGATGCTCCCTCGATGCCGCCGGGCTGCGGCTCGCGGAGGCGGCCGAGGGTTCGTTGCCCGCTGTGGACCGGGCCCTGGTCTCCCCCGGCGTGCGCTGTCGCGAGACGGCCGCCGCGCTCGGTCTCGACGCCGCGGACGAGCCCGGGTTGGCGGGACTGGACGTCGGCCGCTGGCGCGGCGCGAGCCTGGCCGAGGTGAGCGCCGGGGAACCGGAGGCGGTCGCACGCTGGCTGGCGGATCCGTCGTACGCACCGCACGGCGGTGAATCCGTACGCGGGTTGTGCGACCGGGTCGCCAAGTGGCTCGATGTGGCTGGGCAGTTCGAGGGCCGGACCCTCGCCGTCGTCGAGCCGGAGATCGTACGGGCCGCGGTGGTACGGGCGCTCGGCGCCCCGGAGGCGGCGTTCTGGCGGATCGACGTACCGCCGCTCACCGCGACGGAGCTCAGCGGGCGGGCCGGACGCTGGAACGTACGGGTGGGCCGGACGCTCGGCGGCTGACAGTCGGAGGGGCAGGCGGCGGCCCGTCACCGCGGGCCGGCCGTCACTCCAGCAAACTCGTCACCTCAGCAGGGCGAGGAAGTCCGTGCAGGCGCGCGCACAGTCCCGGCAAGCCAGCGCGCCCTCCTCGGCGTCGGGGTTCCGGTCGAAGACATGCGCGGTCTCCAGGCAGACGGCGCGGCACCACTCGACCTGGGCGCGCGTTGCGGCCTCGTCCTGCCAGGTCTGTTCGGCGAGCACGCGGCAGGTCGCGTCGCAGACCTCCGCGCACATGATGCTCTTGCGCCGCAGCTGCTGCTGGTCTTCGGGACCGTCGAGATCGGCCAGACTCGCGCGCAGCGCACACACCCGCGCGCAGTCGGTACACGCCTGCGCACAGGCGAACCGGTCCTCGAGGAATCGGACGAGTTCCTGCTGATCTGTCGCTGCCACGCTGTCCGGGTAGCCGTACGCCGCCTCGCCAAACCCGATGGCGTCACCAAGCGGGCACGAGATCTGCCGTTCCCACCCGTGCCCAACCGCACTCGGCGATCGATACTTGACCCGCAGGCCTTGAGAGATCCAGGACGCGGCCACGGCTGCTCACCTCACCCGGAGGTACGGAATGAAGATGCTCATCAACGTCGCGGAGACGGTTGTCGCGGACGCGCTGCGGGGCATGGCCGCCGCGCATCCCGAGCTGACCGTGGATGTCGAGAACCGGGTGATCGTACGGCGGGACGCTCCGGTCGCCGGGCAGGTGGGCCTCGTCTCCGGTGGAGGTTCGGGGCACGAGCCGCTGCACGGCGGGTTCGTGGGTCCGGGGATGCTGTCGGCGGCCTGTCCGGGCGAGGTGTTCACCAGCCCGGTGCCGGACCAGATGGTGCGCGCGGCCGCCGCCGTGGACAGCGGCGCCGGAGTGCTGTTCATCGTGAAGAACTACACCGGGGACGTACTGAACTTCGACATGGCGGCGGAGCTCGCCGAGGACGAGGGCATCCAGGTGGCGAAGGTGCTCGTCAACGACGACGTGGCGGTGACCGACAGCCTCTACACGGCGGGGCGGCGCGGCACCGGCGCGACGCTGTTCGTGGAGAAGATCGCGGGCGCCGCGGCGCAGGAGGGCCAGTCGCTGGAGCGGGTCGAGGCGGTTGCCCGTCAGGTCAACGAGAGTTCCCGCAGCTTCGGTGTCGCCCTGAGCGCCTGCACCACTCCGGCAAAGGGCAGCCCCACCTTCGATCTCCCGTCCGGTGAGCTGGAGTTGGGCGTCGGCATCCATGGCGAGCCCGGCCGTGAGCGGCGCGCGATGATGACGTCGCGGGAGATCGCCGACTTCTCGGTGAACGCGATCCTGGAGGACCTGAGCCCCAGGAATCCGGTGCTGGTCCTGGTCAACGGCATGGGTGCGACGCCGCTTCTGGAGCTGTACGGCTTCAACGCGGAGGTGCAGCGCGTGCTGACCGAGCGTGGCGTCGCCGTGGCGCGCACACTCGTCGGCAACTACGTCACCTCGCTCGACATGGCAGGAGCCTCGGTGACGCTGTGTCAGGTCGACGAGGAGCTGCTGCGGCTGTGGGACGCTCCGGTGCGTACGGCGGGCCTGCGCTGGGGCATCTGACCTGAGACCGGTCAACTCCCTTGCCAGGCAAGCACCCAGACCAGCACTACGACTACGCAAGCACCATGCGAGGAGATCCTGTGCTCGACGCCGACTTCTTCCGCCGTTGGATGACGGCAACCGCCGCGTCCGTCGACCGCGAGGCGGCGCGGCTCACCGCCCTCGATTCGCCGATTGGCGACGCCGACCATGGCAGCAATCTGCAGCGCGGCTTCACGGCCGTGACGGCCACGCTGGAGAAGGAGGCGCCGGGCACGCCGGGTGCCGTCCTCATGCTCGCCGGGCGTCAGCTGATCTCGACGGTGGGCGGTGCGTCGGGTCCGCTGTACGGCACGCTGCTGCGCCGTACCGGGAAGGCGCTCGGGGACGCGGAGGAGGTCAGCGAGGAGCAGCTCACGGACGCGTTGCGCACCGGGGTGGACGCGGTGATGCAGCTCGGCGGGGCGGCGCCCGGCGACAAGACCATGATCGACGCGCTGGTGCCCGCGGTCGACGCGCTCGGAGATTCCTTCGCGGCAGCGCGGGCCGCCGCCGAGGAGGGTGCCCTGGCCACCACGCCCTTGCAGGCCCGCAAGGGCAGAGCGAGTTATCTGGGTGAGCGGAGCATCGGGCACCAGGATCCCGGTGCCACCTCCTCCGCCCTGCTGATCGCGGCTCTCGAGGAGGCGGCCGGTGAGTGACGAGAAGCTGGTGGGGATCGTGCTCGTGTCGCACAGCGCCGCGGTGGCCGCCTCGGTCGCCGACCTGGCGGCAGGGCTCGCGGGCGGTGGCACGACCGCGCCGGTGGCTCCGGCAGGCGGGGTCGAGGGCGGCGGCCTCGGCACCAGCGCCGAGCTGATCTCCGCCGCGGCGGCCTCCGTGGACCGCGGCGCCGGTGTCGCGGTCCTCACCGACCTCGGCAGCGCGGTCCTCACCGTGAAGACGCTCCTCGCCGAAGGTGACGAACTCCCGGCCCACACCCGCCTCGTGGACGCCCCCTTCGTCGAGGGCGCGGTCGCCGCGGTCGTCACCGCATCGTCGGGAGCGGACCTCGCGGCGGTGGAAGCGGCGGCTGCGGAGGCGTACACGTACCGAAAGGTGTGACCCGGCCACGGCACAGCCGTGATCGGGGGGCCGGCCGGCTTCTCGGCGGAGCGGACGGTGACCACGGGGGCGGCCGGGCGCTGGTGAGGGCATGCGGTTGGATCGGGCCGCCAGTCCGGTGACATGGCGTGGCGCGCGGTCCCGGTGCGCCGTACGGAGGACTCTGTCACCTGACCGGGCCCGCCCCGCGTGCGGAGGCCGTGAAGGGCACGTTGGCTCGTCCCAGGGCAGCACGGGCGTTTCCCAACCCTCGGCGGCGCATGGGATGTACCGCCAACCGTGCCGCCGGAGGGCAGTCCAATGCGTACTACTCAGACGTTCGTCCGCGCCGGTCTGACCGTGGCGGCCACCGCCGCGCTGCCACTGGCCCTCACTGCCGGGCCCGCCGCCGCGGTGAACACCCAGATCACCGTGACCTCCAGTGGGTCCACGGTCCAGGTCAACACCACCTCGTGCCCGAGCGGCGGCGACGCCTCGCTGCTGTCCAGCGGCCAGACGAACTTCGCTCAGGGACGCCAGGTGGCGCTTTCTGGCACCGGCACCCAGAGCGCCTCGTGGTCGGGCGTCAGCGCGGGCACGTACACCGTCATCGTGGTCTGCGAGAACGGCACGACGGCGGGCACCCAGTCCATCACCGTGTCCACGGGCACAAGCCCCACGATCTCCGCGACGGCCACCCCATCGCCGTCTCCGACGCGGACGCCCTCGCCGACGGCGACGACGACGCGCGGAGTCATGGGCGGTACGGGCGGCAGCGCGAAGGACTACAGCACCGTCACCTACACGGCGGGCGGGGTCCTGGTGGCGACGGGCGTCGGGGCGACAGCCTGGGTCCTGCGCCGCCGCGCGAAGCCCAACCGGCTCTGAT
This sequence comes from Streptomyces vastus, assembly GCF_039532825.1. Taxonomy (NCBI): domain Bacteria; kingdom Bacillati; phylum Actinomycetota; class Actinomycetes; order Kitasatosporales; family Streptomycetaceae; genus Streptomyces; species Streptomyces vastus. The sequence continues at coordinate 166,983 of NZ_BAAASJ010000031.1, read as the reverse complement.
CACACCGTCGAGTCCCGGGAAGCCGGGTCCTGCGCGGGCAGTCGCCCGAACTCCTCCAGCGCATCCGTCAGCCAGCGGGTCCAGAACGTCTCCAGGTCGATCCCGGCGCGCAGGATGAGGTGCTGGAGCCGTTCCTGGGGCGTCTGTCTGCCGGGCGGGAAGTCCCGCTGCTGGATCTCCTCGTAGTCCGCCAACTGCTGCCGGTGCAGGTCGAGATGGTGGCGCAGATCCGCCTCGATGCCCGCGGTGCCGACCACGGCCGCGGCGCGCAGACGCAGCAGCAGCGGGTCGCGCAGGGGCTTCGGGTCCTGGGAGGCGGCGGTCCAGCGGGTAAGCTCGGCACGGCCCGCGGGCAGGACCTCGTAGCTCTTCTTCTGCCCGCGGGCCGGCTGCTCGGCCGGCAGGGCCCGGATGTAGCCCTCGGTTTCCAGTTTGCTCAGCTCGCGATAGATCTGCTGATGCGACGCCGACCAGAAGTAGCCGATCGACCTGTCGAAACGCCGGGTCAGCTCAAGGCCCGACGACGGCTTCTCCAGCAGGGCGGTGAGGATGGCGTGCGGCAGTGACATGAACTCATCCTAGGTACGCGGCGGTACGCCTCACGGGCGGGCAGGACGCCCGCAGCCGGTGCACTCGAGCGCTGCGCCCGAAAGCTGATCGATCGCCTACAGCGCCGCCGCCAGCTCCGTGCCCTGCCTGATCGCGCGCTTGGCGTCCAGTTCGGCGGCCACGTCCGCGCCGCCGATGAGGTGCACTCTGCGACCGGCGGCGCGCAACTCGTCGTACAGGTCGCGGCGCGGCTCCTGCCCGGTGCAGAGCACGATCGTGTCGACCGGCAGGACGGTGCTCTGCCCGCCGACGGTGACGTGCAGGCCTGCGTCGTCGATCCGGTCGTACTGGACACCCGGGATCATGGTGACCCCGCGGTGCCTGAGCTCCGTGCGGTGGATCCAGCCGGTGGTCTTGCCGAGCCCGGCGCCGACCTTGGAGGCCTTCCGCTGCAGGAGGTGGACGGAGCGCGGCGACGGGAGCCGCGCGGGCGCGGCGAGGCCGCCGGGCGCCCGGTGGTCCATGTCGACGCCCCACTGCCGGAAGTACGTCGCCGGGTCCTCGCTCGCCTTGTCGCCGCTGTCGGTCAGGTACTCGGCGACGTCGAAGCCGATGCCGCCCGCGCCGAGGATCGCGACGCGGTCGCCGACGGGCACACTGTCGCGCAGCACGTCGAGGTAGCCGACGACGCTCGGGTGGTCGACGCCGGGGATCTCCGGGGTACGGGGCGTGACGCCGGTGGCGATCACCGTCTCGTCGTAGCCGGCGAGGTCGTCCGCGGTCACGTACCTGCCCAACCGCACCTCCACTCCCCGCAGTTCGAGCTGCGTACGGAAGTAGCGCAGCGTCTCGTCGAACTCCTGCTTGCCCGGGACCTTGCGGGCCACGTTCAGCTGGCCGCCGATCTCCCTCGCGGCGTCGTAGAGCGTGACGTCGTGGCCGCGTTCGGCGGCGGAGACGGCGCAGGCGAGTCCGGCGGGGCCCGCCCCGACGACGGCGACACGCCGACGCCGCCGGGTCGGTGAGAGGACCAGCTCGGTCTCGTGGCAGGCGCGCGGGTTGACCAGGCAGGAGGTGATCTTGCCGCTGAAGGTGTGGTCGAGGCAGGCCTGGTTGCAGCCGATGCAGGTGTTGATGGCGTCGGGGCGTCCGTCGCGTGCCTTGTTGACGAACTCGGGGTCGGCGAGCATCGGGCGGGCCAGGGACACCATGTCGGCGTAGCCGTCGGCGAGCAACTGCTCGGCGAGATCAGGGGTGTTGATGCGGTTGGTCGTCACCAGCGGGATCGAGACGGCGCCCATGACCTTCTTGGTCACCCAGGCGTACGCGCCGCGCGGCACCGAGGTCGCGATGGTGGGGATCCGCGCCTCGTGCCAGCCGATACCGGTGTTGATGATCGTCGCTCCGGCGGCCTCGACGGCCCGGGCCAGCGTGATCACCTCGTCCAGCGTCGATCCGCCGGGCACCAGGTCCAGCATCGACAGCCGGTAGATGATGACGAAGTCCTCGCCGACCGCCTCGCGTACGCGGCGGACGATCTCGACGGGGAAGCGCATACGGTTCTCGTACGGGCCGCCCCAGCGGTCCTCGCGGTGATTGGTCTGCGTGGCGATGAACTCGTTGATGAGATAGCCCTCGGAGCCCATGATCTCGACGCCGTCGTAGCCGGCCTGCCGGGCGAGGCGGGCGGCGCGGGCGTAGTCGTCGATCGTCCGCTCGACCTCGTCGTCGGTGAGCGCGTGCGGGACATGGGGGCTGATCGGGGCCTGGAGGGCGCTGGGCGCGACGAGGTCCTGGTGATAGGCGTACCGCCCGAAGTGCAGGATCTGCATCGCGATTCTGCCACCCTCGCGGTGCACGGCCTCGGTGATGACGGTGTGCTGCCCGGCCTCCGCCTCGGTCGTGAGCTTGGCTCCGCCCTCGTACGGCCGTCCCGCCTCATTGGGCGCGATACCGCCGGTGACGATGAGCCCCACTCCCCCGCGGGCCCGGGCCGCGTAGAACTCCGCCATGCGCTCGAAGCCGCGCTCAGCCTCCTCCAGGCCCACGTGCATGGAGCCCATGAGTACGCGGTTGGGCAGGCTCGTGAAGCCCAGGTCGAGCGGGGTCAGCAGATGCGGGTAACGGCTCATGGGCCCCTCCGTGCGCGGTGTCGTCACGTCTGTTGTAGACGAGGGGCCGAGCTTTATGCAACTAGTTGCACAATGATGGCGGGGCCGATGTGACTAGGACCTCGTTCCGATGACGACGGTGCTGTACAGCTCCTCCGACACGGCCAGGCGCGGAACCAGCCCGGCGTCGGCGAAGGTTTCGACGGCGACGGATGCCTGGCGTTCGCTCGTCTCGACCAGGAGGGAGCCCGCGGGGGCCAGCCACAGCGGGGCCTCGGCCGTCACCCGGCGCAGGATGTCGAGCCCGTCGCCTCCGCCGTCGAGCGCCACGAGGGGTTCGTGGTCGCGGGCCTCCGGCGGCAGGAGGCCCACCTCTTCGGTGGGGACGTACGGCACATTGGCGGCCAGGACGTCGACGCGACCACGGAGGGTGCGCGGCAGCGGCTCGAAGAGGTCGCCCTTGTGGACGTGGCCGCGCTCGCCGACGTTCTGGCGGGCGCAGCGCACCGCGGCCGGGTCGATGTCGGCGGCGTGCAGCTCGGCACCGGGGAGGGACGCGGCGAGCGCGGCGCCCACCGCGCCCGAGCCGCAGCACAGGTCCACGACGACGGCCGGTGCTTCCGGGGCCGACGCGAGTGCCTGCTGGACCAGGAACTCGGTACGTCGGCGCGGCACGAAGACGCCCGGCTCGACGGCGATGCGCAGACCGCAGAACTCGGCCCAGCCGAGGACGTGTTCGAGGGGCAGGCCCGCGGAGCGGCGGTCCACCATGGCGGTGAGTTCGGCCGGGGTGCCGGCCGTGGAGACGATCAGCCGCGCCTCGTCCTCGGCGAAGACACAGCCCGCGGACCGGAGCGCAGTGACGACGGCGGCGTACGAATCGGAGGGGATGGAGGAGAAGGGCATGGAAGCCGAGAGCCTTTCGGGAACCCGAAGGGAGCTCTCCCGGTCACCTGGCGGCGGTGAACCCCTGAGGCGAGAGCACCCGAGCTGACACAGCGGTAATGGGGCTCACCTCCTCGGTCCCTGCACGGCTGGGGCGGTCCGCAGCCGGACGGCAACATTACACGGCCCCCGGAGGCCCGCCACGAGGCGGTCGACCGCCGTTCCACACGCAGTGCTCAGCCGGTGACCTCGATGACGGTCTTCCCGCGGGCGTGGCCGTCCTCCACCAGCCGCAGTGCCTCCGCGGCGCGGGTCAGGGGGAAGGTCTGCGTCACGAAGGGGTTCAGCTTGCCGTCGGCCACGAGGTGGGCGACCTCGTCGAGGACCGCGGCGGTGCGGGCCCGGGCGACGGGGGCGCCACCGAGGCGGCGCACTATGTCCTTGCCGCCCGCGGTGATCAACTTCGTGCGGTCGGTGAGGAGTTCGGCCGCGGCTTCGAGGACCTCGCCGCCGATGAGGTCGTAGACCGCGTCCACGCCGTCCGGGGCGGCGGCCCGTACATCGGCCACGAAGTCCGGGCCCGAGGGCACATGCACGGCGCCGAGCGACTCGACGAAGTCCTTCTTGCCCGCGCCGGCCGTGCCGATGACCTGCACCCCGAATGCGCGCGCGATCTGGGTGGCCGCAACGCCCACGCCACCGCCGGCACCCGTGATCAGCAGGGTCGAACCGGCGGGCAGGTCGAGCTGGCGGATGCCGTCGTACGCCGTCGCCCCCGCGACCGCCAGGACCGCGGCGTCAGTGAAGGAGACCGAGTCGGGCTTGTGCGCGGTCACCGCGACGGGCAGCAGGGTGTACTCGGCATAGCCGCCGCCGACCGGATTGCCGAACACGGCGTCGCCCACCGCGAAGCCGGTGACTCCCTCACCGATCTCTTCGACCACTCCCGCGGCCTCGTTACCGAACACCGCGGGCAGCTCGCGCGCGGCCTGGCCGGGGCGGGCGTAGCCGTTGCGCTGCTTGTAGTCGACGGGGTTCACGCCCGCCGTCCGTACGGAGACCAGGAGTTGACCGGGGCCGGGGCTCGGCCGGTCCTGGTCGACGAGGGCCTCGGTCTCCGGACCGCCGAACCGCGTGAAGACGTACGCCTTGGGCATCTCGTTCCTCTTTCTCCACCGGGATTCTCCACCGGGCTGCGCCTGCTCAGCTCAGCATGCCGGGAAGATCGCCGGGCGGCCATTCCCCGAAACCACTCCCCGCGCAGGCGCCGGGTACCGTGGATCGATGCATGTCACCCGAGGCTTCACCGGACGCCCGCACGTCCCCAACGCGGGGCTGCCGCCCGGTCAGTACGACGCGGGCGACGACTGGCCGGTCCTGTCCGCGGAGGTCACGCCCGAACTGGCGCCCGCGGACTGGACGTTCACCGTCGACGGGCTGGTGGCCGAGCCGCGCACCTGGTCCTGGGACGAGGCCCACGCGCTGCCGGCGTCGGCGTACGAGGGCGACATCCACTGCGTGACGAGCTGGTCGAAGTTCGGGGTGCGCTTCGGGGGCGTGTCGCTGGACACGTTCCTGGACCTCGTACGCCCGGCCCCGGAGGCGACGCACGCGGTCGCGTACTCCCACACCGGGTACACCACCAACCTCCCGCTGGCCGATCTGACCGGCGGGTGCGCCTGGATCGTCTGGGAGTACGGCGACGAGCCGCTGCCCGCGGAACACGGCGGTCCGGCGCGGCTGCTCGTACCGCATCTGTACTTCTGGAAGAGCGCCAAGTGGATCGCGGGGCTCAGACTCCTGGACCACGACGAGCCGGGCTTCTGGGAGCAGAACGGCTACCACCACCGCGGCAACCCCTGGGAAGAGCAGCGTTACTCCGGTGACTGAGACTCCGACGACCGAAGACCTTCACGTGACCGGGACGTTCACGCCCCCGACCCGGTTCGCCGTGCCCGGCCGCATCGCCGTGAACAACGACACGGCGACGACCTGGCAGTGCGCCACGCTCACCGAGATCCGCCGCGAGACGCCGCGCGTGGCCACCTTCCGGTTCGCCGTGCCCGGCTGGCGCGGCCATGTGCCCGGCCAGCACGTGATGCTGCGGCTCACGGCGGAGGACGGCTACACCGCCCAGCGGCACTACTCGATCGCGTCGCCACCCGACGACTTGGGGCACATCGAGCTCACACTGGACCATGTCGAGGGCGGCGAGGTGTCGGGCTGGTTCCACACCGTCGCCGAACCGGGCGACCAGGTCGAAGTCCGCGGCCCGAACAGCGGCTTCTTCGCCTGGACCGGCGACCGGCCCGCCCTGCTCGTCGGCGCGGGCTCCGGTGTCGTACCGCTGATGTCGATGGTCCGCCACCACCGTGCGCGCGCCCTGTCCGTGCCGCTGCGCCTGCTCGTCTCGGCCCGCGGACCGGAGGAGTTGATCTACGCGTCGGAATACGGCGCCGAGACCACGCCCGTGTTCACGCGCAGCGCGCCGCCCGGCGTGCCCGTGGGGCGCCTGTCGGCCGCGCAGGTGGCGGCGCTCCTGGCCGACGGGCCGGACGGCGGCTGGGAAGCCTACGTGTGCGGCTCCAACGGGTTCGCCGAGCACGCCTCACGGCTCCTCGTCGAGGCGGGGCAGCCGGTGGCCCGTATCCGGATCGAGCGCTTCGGCTGACGCTGCTCCGCGCGCCCTGAGCGGACTTGCCGAAGTCCGGTGCGGTACCGCCCTCGCTTCAGGGGCCGCAGGCCCCGATAGGGGCGCGGGGCTGTGACATATGCGGCTCCGCCGCGATGGGGGTCCCCCCCGGCTCATGGGGGTCCCCCCGCTCGAGCGGAGCCGAGAGTGGGGGAGAAGCCGAGAGTGGGGGAGCGACCAGCCACAACGAACCCGCAGCTTCGAACCGAACCTCCAGCGGAGCGCTAGTCGTGGGGGACCACCGCGACCGGGCAGGTGCAGTGGTGGATCACGAAGTGGGCCACGCGGCCGAGGCTCCCGCCGACCGTGGTGCGGCGGCCTATGACCAGCAGCCCCGCCTGGATCGACGCCTTCAGCAGGTGGTGTCCCGCCGGGCCGAACACCACCTGCTCCACGACGGTCGTCTCCGGGAACTTGTGCCGCCACGGCTGCAGAATCACCGCCAGGGAGCGGCGGTTGGCGTCCTCCTGCCCGGCCGTGTCGTCCCACGTTCGCGCGCCGACGGCGTAGCCGGGCGGCGGGGGCAGCGTCCAGGCGTGCACGACGTGCAGGGGTGCCGCGCGGACAGCCGCCGTGTCGAAGGCGTAGCCGATGAGGTCGTCGGCCGGGCGCGCCAGGTCCAGGCCGAGGACCACCGGCAGGTACGGGGCCTCGGCCGGCGGTGTCCCCTCGCCGACGGGCACGCGCTCGTCCTCGGGGAGTTCGCCCGCACGCACCAGCACCACCGGGCGCTCGGCGCGGGAGGCGACGGCGAGGGCGACCGAGCCGACCAGGAAACCGGCGAAGTCGCTGAAGCCGCGGGAGCCGAGGGCCAGCGCCTCCGACTCCGCGGCTGCGGCGAGCAGCGCCGGGACCGCGGGGGTTTCGGTGCGGCGGGCCATGATCTCCAAGGCCGGGTGGGCGTAGGCGAGTTGGACGGCGGCCCGGTCGAGCGTCGCTCGGGACGGCCCGCCGTCCGACGGCGATACGGGGTCGGGGCCGGCATGCAGCAGGCGCAGCGCGAGGTGACGGCGGTGAGCCTCGCGGGCCGCCCAGTCGGCGGCGTCCAGGCCGGCGCGGGAACCGTCGATGCCGACGGTGATGGCCCGGGTGTCCTTGCTCATGGCTCGCGCCGCCTTTCCTCGTGCCCTTCCGCGGGTTCCACGTGGGGCGCGGATCAGTCGTGGGCGGGCGGATCCGGCGGGCGCGTGCACTGACCGCCACAGGATGACGACTCAGAGGGTCCGTTCGGCGCCGACGGGGAACTCGGGTGGCGTACGACGCTGACCAGCCGCTCCGGAACCGGACGGAGACGGGGACAGCCGGACGCGAGCGATGAGGAGGTGTGGACATGGGCACGCGGGTGCGCGGCTGGCGTTGGCGGCCCAATCCGCTGCGCCGCCGCTGTGACGTGGTCGAGGCGTGGACGGCCCTGATCGTCGCCGTCCTGCTGTGCGTCGGCGCCCCGCTGACGGGGCTCGCCATGGGCTGGCAGGCGTACGACGCGGCGCGGGGCGCGGCCGCCGAGCAACGGGCCGAACGCCATCGGGTGCGCGCGGAGGTCACCGAGCAGGCACCCGCCGCGATACCCAGCGCCACGGGCGCCAAGCAGCCCGCCTACTGGGTCGGCGTGCGCTGGACCGAGCCCGGCGGGCGAGAGCGCACGGGCGAGGCCCGGGTCCCGGCCGGCACCCGCCCCGGCGACCACACCCATGTGTGGCTGGACGACGCCGGCCGGATCGTCGCCGCTCCGGCGGACAGCACGGCGATCTGGCAGCAAGCGCTCGCGGTGGGAGGCTGCGCCACGGTCGGCGCCGCGACCGCCGTCCTGGCCGGGCGCTTCGTCGTACGCCGGGTCGCCCTCCACCACCGCATGGCCGAATGGGAACGCGAGTGGGCCCGTACGGGACCGGAATGGGGCCGCCGCTGGGCATGACCGGGCCCGACCGGTGCGCGAAAAAGGGTCTGGTGACCCGCTGACGGCCCCCGTACGGTGTGATCATCCGCACCCCGACCCGTGATCCCGTAAAGGCGGTCATCCATGGCCTTGTTCGACCTGCCCCTCGACCAGCTCCGGAACTACCGCAGCGCGTCCGTCGAGCCCGAGGACTTCGACGCCTTCTGGGCCAAGACGCTTCAGGAGGCGCGCGAGTACGACCTGGACGCCTCCTTCGAGCCGGTCGAGACGCATCTCAAGACCGTGAAGGTGTACGACGTCACGTTCGCCGGGTTCGGCGGTCACCCGGTGAAGGGCTGGCTGACGCTTCCCGCCTGGGCGGACACGCCACGGCCGGCGGTCGTCCAGTTCGTCGGATACGGCGGCGGGCGCGGCCTTCCGCACACGCATCTGCTGTGGGCCTCGGCGGGCTTCGCGCACTTCGTGATGGACACCCGGGGTCAGGGCAGTGGCTGGGGCGGCGGTGACACACCGGACCCGGTGGGCAGCGGGCCCGCGTATCCCGGCTTCATGACGCGGGGGGTCGAGGATCCCGAAAGCTACTACTACCGGCGGGTGTTCACCGATGGGGTACGGGCCGTGGAGGCGGCCCGCTCGCATCCGCTGATCGACGCCTCGCGCACCGCGGCGGTCGGTGGCAGCCAGGGCGGCGGCATCACGATCGCGGTCGCCGGACTCGTTCCGGACCTGGCGGCGATCGCCCCGGACGTGCCGTTCCTGTGCGACTTCCCGCGCGCGACGACGCTGACGGACCGCGATCCGTACCGGGAGATCGGCAACTACCTCAAGACCCACCGCGGCCGCACCGAGCAGGTGCGGCGCACGCTGTCCTACTTCGACGGCGTGCACTTCGCGGCGCGCGGCCGGGCGCCGGCCCTGTTCTCGGCTGCCCTGGAGGACCAGACCTGCCCGCCGTCGACGGTGTTCGCCGCCTTCAACGCCTGGCCGCACGAGGACAAGACGATCGAGGTGTACGACTTCAACGACCACGAGGGCGGCGGCGCGTACCAGGAGGCGGCCCAGCTGGCGTGGCTGCCGCAGCGCCTGTAGAAGGTGCGGTTCCGTCGCGGTCCAAGAGTTCGGGGTCCTCGCCGGAGGGCGAGGACCCCGCCGTTCCGGTTCTGTGTTCAGGCCAGCACGGAGCTGAACACGTAGCCGAGTGCGTTGGTCGCCCAGTGGAGTCCCATGGGGGCGAGCAGGCTGCCGGTGCGGTGTCGCAGGTAGCAGAACAGGCAGCCTGCCGCGGTGGTGAGGAGCACGGCGCCGAGGGTGGCCAGGACGGTGCCGAGGGCCGAATCCCCGAAGAGCGAGCCCACGGCCTGGTTGGAGTCGGTGAGATGGAGCGACGGCAGGATGTGCCAAAGGCCGAACAGCACGGAGGAGAACACGGTGGCCGCGACCGCGCCGCGGGCGCGCAGCACGAGTCCGTAGAGGGCTCCGCGGAAGGCGACCTCTTCCAGCAGCACCGTGCCGATCGGCACTTTGATCAGCACCCGGCCGACGACCTCCGCGCCGCTCAGTCCGCTCGCCCTCTCGTCCTCGAACAGCCCGCGTGTGACGGGCAGCGTCGCCGCACACAGGTACACCGCCGCGACGATCCCGACCAGGGCGAGCGCCCAGCCGAGGCCACGGCGCAGCGTGTCCCGGGACAGTCCGAGGTCGGCCCAGCCGCCACCGGCACGGAACATGATCGCGATCAGCGCGGCAGAGGCGATCGCGGAGGTGAGCACGATCCAGGACGGCGCCCATCGGTTGTTGAGGAGGTTCGTGAGCACCAGCAGCGTGACGGCGGCCACGATCGCTGTCGCGGTGGACATCCGGTGGCTGTGCCTGCGCTGCGAAAGCTGCTCTGTCACCTCAGTCGTCCTCCAGGCCTCGGCTACCCCCGGCGCGTCGCCACCACCATCCGGCAGCGTGGGCTGCCGTCGTCCCTGCGGCCGAACTCGGGAAGTGTGTGCAGGTCCACGACGAAGCCGGCGCGGATCAGTTCGCGGCGTACGTCGCTGAGGCGGAAAGCGCGGTAGTACATGACGAACGGAGGGCGCCACACGGCGTTGCGTACCCGCATCGCCGTGTCGAAGGCGAGGAGCGCCCAGTAGCCGGGTGAGCTGGGGCGGGCCGGGGCCACGACGGGGAAGGCGAACCGTCCGCCGGGCCGCACCACCGAGTGCACCTGGGCGAACAGCCCCGGCAGTTCGCGCGGCAGAAAGTGGCCGAACGCCCCGAAGCTCACCACCAGGTCGAAGGCCGGACCGAACGGCAGGGCCCGGGCGTCGCCGCGTACCCACGCCACCGGCGGCCCGGCGGCACGCGTCCGTTCGCGGGCCACGGCGAGCATGCCCGCGCTGATGTCGACGCCGGTGATCCGCTCCCGGCACACGGTGCGCAGCACGTCGATGCCCGCGCCGGTGCCGCAGCACAGATCGAGCCCGCTGTCGAACGGTCCGATCCGCTCCAGCTCTCGTGCGACGGAGCGCAGTACGGGGTCCGGCGTACGGAACGGTGTGTGGTCGAACTTCGGCGCGAGCAGGTCGTATCCGTGCTCGACGGACGACAGCGCCTGAACGGCGAGCTCGCGGAACGTGGGGCCCTCAGGGGTGAACATCGAGGTCAGCTTAGCCAGGCACAAGCGCGCTGTGGTTCACAAAGAGCGAAGGTCACCTCGTGAACCACAGCGCGCTGTCTTCTTGTTACGGCGGGTGGGAACCGTGGCGGTCATGGTTTCCTCCAGTGTCGTGTGGGTGCTTTCACCCCACGACGAACGCCCCCTACGCCGATCGACACTCCGTGAGCCGCTTCTCCAGAAAGCGCCGCTCGGCATCGTTCTCCACCAGTTCCAGCGCCTGCGCGTACGCCTCGGCCGCCTCCCCCGTCCGCCCCATGCGCCGCAGGAGATCCGCGCGGGTGGCCGGCAGCAGGTGATAACCGGCCAGGTCGCCGGCCTTCTCCAGTTCGGCCAGCAGGGCCAGGCCGGCCTCCGGCCCCTCGGCCTTGCCGACCGCCACCGCACGGTTCAGTTCCACCACCGCGGAGGGCACGAAACGCCTCAACTCCCCGTACAGCGCGGCGATATCGGCCCAGTCGGTGTCCTCGGCCGTGGCCGCGGTGGTGTGGCAGGCGGAGATGGCCGCCTGGATCTGGTACGGCCCTGGCCGGCCGCGCCGCAGGGCGGTCTCCAGCAGGGCGGCACCCTCGTCGATCGCGGCGCGGTCCCATGCCGTGCGGTCCTGGTCCTCCAGTGTCACCAGTTCGCCCGCCGCGTCCACCCGCGTGCCCCGCCGGGCGTCGTGCAGGAGCAGCAGCGCGAGCAGGCCGAGCGTCTCGGGCTCGTCGGGCATGAGCCGGGCCAGCACGCGGGCGAGTCGGATGGCCTCCGTGCACAGGTTCGTACGCACCAGATCGGCGCCGGACGTGGCGGCGTACCCCTCGTTGAACAGCAGGTACACGACGCCCAGCACACCCGTCGTGCGCTCGGGCAGCAGATGGGCGGGCGGTACTCGGTACGGGATTCCGGCGTTGCGGATCTTCCGCTTGGCCCGCACCAGGCGTTGCGCCATCGTCGCCTCGGGTACGAGGAAGGCCCGGGCTATCTCGGGCGTGGTCAGCCCCGCGAGCGTACGCAGGGTCAGGGCGACCCGCGCCTCCATGGGCAGCGCCGGATGGCAGCAGGTGAAGATCAGCCGCAGCCGGTCGTCCGTCACTCCGCTGTCGTCCTCGTCGTCCGGGTCGTACGGCCCGTCGTCCCGCGCCAGCACCGCCACCTCCCGCAGTTTCGCCGCGCCCACCGCCTCCCGGCGCAGTACGTCCAGGGCGCGGTTCCGCGCGGTCGTGGTCAGCCAGGCGCCGGGGCGGCGCGGGACTCCTTCGCGCCGCCACCGGTCCAGAGCCTGCGCGAAGGCGTCCTGCGCGCACTCTTCAGCGAGGTCCCAGTCGCCGGTCACCCGGATCAGGGTGGCGACGACCTGGCCCCATTCCTCGCGGAAGGCGGCAGCCACCGCCTCCTTGACGTCGTTCACTCCCAACCGTTCACTCCCAGACCGGCCGCACCTCGACGGAGCCACCGCCCAGCGCGGCGGGATGCCTCGAGGCGAGCGAGATGGCCTCATCAAGGTCGGCGACCTCGATGATGTCGATGCCGGCGACGTACTCCTTGGACTCCACGAACGGCCCGTCGCTGAGCAGGACTTCGTCGCCCTGGACGCGCACCGTGGTGGCGTCGGTGGCCGGCCTCAGCCGTGCCCCGCCCTTGACGATGTCGCGGCTGCGCACCTCCTCGATGTACGAGGTGAAGCGGGGGTCGTCGGCGATCTCCTCGGGGCTGAGTTCCTCGCCGCCGACGGGGGTGCAGATGAACAGTGCGTACTTCATGACCGGGTCTCCTCCACGCCTGCGTCGAACGGGACCGAGAGGTGCTGGTGGACGATCTGCCAGCGGTCGCCGGCGGCACGGTAGCCGGTGGTCACGCGCACCGTGCTGTCCAGCGGTTCGCCGGTGGTGAGCGTGGCGCGCATCCGGACGAGAGCGTGGCTGAAGGCGACGCTCTCGTCCACCCGGACGCGGAAGTCGAGCACATCACGGCTCACGGGTCCGGTGACGGTGGAGAACCACCACTCCTGGGCCTTGCGGAAGGCGTCGACGCCGCGCTGCTCGAGACCGCTCATGGGGTGGAAGACCTCGACATCGGACGCGTAACAGGCCGCCATCCGGTCGATGTCCCGCTCTCGCGTGGCCCGGGTGAGTTCGTCGTCCAGGCGGCGGATCTCTCCTTCGGCGTCCTCGTCCTCCCAGAACGGGCGCACCTCCATGGCCCCGATCGTCGCCACGGGATGCTTCGAGGCCGCCTCGATGGCCTCCTCCAAGCTGTCGCACTCGAGGATGTCGTACCCGGCGACGTACTCCTTCGTCTCCGCGAACGGCCCGTCTGTACGCAGCACTTCACCACCACGCACCCGTACGGTGACCGCCTCGGCGGGGAGCCGCAGCCGGTGGCCGTGCAACCGTACGCCCTTCTGGACGCTCAGTTCCTCGACCCATGGTTCGACGGGGGCCATGCCGGAGGCGTCGGCGGTGTCGTCTCCGCAGACCAGCAGCATGTACTTCATGATCCCTCCTGGTGCTCATGAGGTTCTTGACACCCCACCGACGAACGGGCCGGCGCCGAATCGACACCTCCCATGATTGTCCTGCCGGATGGCAGCCACATCCGGAGCATCCAGGAGTCCTTCCCACGCGGCGCTCGTCCACGGTTGGATACGACGATGACCGACGAGCACGAGCGGATGATGAGGGCCAACCAGGCCAACTGGGACGCCCGTACCCCCGTCCACCTCGCCAGCCGGTTCTACGGCCTTGACACCTCCCTCGACCCGGAGCGCTGGTTCGCCGACTGGGAGTGGGAGGACCTCGGCGAACTGGCCGGCCGTGACGTGCTCCACCTTCAGTGTCACCTCGGCACGGAGACGATCGCCTTCGCCCATCGGGGCGCCTGGGCGGTGGGCCTGGACATCTCCGAGGCGTCGGTGAAGGCCGCGGCCGGTATCGCCGGGCGTGCGAGCGCCGACGTGGCGTACGTACGGGCCAATGTGTACGACGCCGTCGAAGCCCTCGGCGGGCGGCGGTTCGACGTCGTCTACACCGGCAAGGGCGCCCTGTGCTACCTGCCCGACCTGGACCGCTGGGCGGCCACGGTCGCTCAACTCCTGCGTCCGGAGGGCCGGTTGTACATTGCTGAGTTCCATCCCCTCCTCAACTCCCTCGGCCCGAAACCCGCCGAGGGCGAGGGTTCCGAACTCCTGCTGCGTCACGACTACTTGGGACGAGGGACCGCCGTGCACCGCAGCGGCAGGTACACGTACACGGACGGCCCGCCGGTTCAGGGCGCGACCGACAGCTATGAGTGGATGCACGGTCTCGGCGAGGTCGTGGGCGCCCTTGTCGGTGCGGGCCTGCGGATCGAGCGGCTGCGGGAGAGCGACGAACTGCCGTGGCCCCGCTGGCCCGAGATGGACCGCACCCCCTCCGGCTGGTGGCGCCTGCCGGACAGCTCCCCGCGCATCCCGCTCCTGTACGGGCTCCTGTCCCGCCGCTGAACAGAATCCCTCTGTGCTACGGTTGTTCTAGCACTTGTGTACGCCCTTTCTCGGGCGCCGGTGCCGATCTCATCTCAGTCAGCTGATCCGCCCGTCCCTTTCCGACCGGTGAAGCAGCTTCTCCGCACCACCTCTCTTCACGTACGGCCATGGCGTTCTCGCCCGCCGCACGAGAGGTGATGTCTCCGCCGTACGGGGCGTGCCCATGCCGCCCTGTCATTTCGGCCTCTCCCCCTTCATGACCCCATGACCTCATGGTTTCGTCCGCGAAAGGACCCACTCACATGACCACCACACTCGAACGCCCGCCTACTTCGCACACGCAGGAGCAGGCCACCGGCGTACTCGACATCACCTCCAACGGGCAGGGCCACCTGCGTGCCACCGGCTGCCTGCCCGAGTCCACCGACCTCCAGGTCTCCCCCGCGCTGATCCGCCGGTACGGCCTGCGCAAGGGCGACCTCGTCGAAGGCGTAGGCGGAGGCGGAGGCGGCAAGTCGCGCGCCCTCACCGGGATCGAGCGCGTCAACGGCCGCAGGCCCGAAGAGCTGCGCTCCCGCCCGCACTTCCGTGACCTCACCCCGCTGCACCCGCGTGAGCGGCTGCGGCTCGAGCACCCGGCGGGCGGCCTGACGACCCGGGTCATCGACCTGGTCGCGCCGATCGGCAAGGGCCAGCGCGGACTGATCGTCGCCCCGCCGAAGACCGGCAAGACGGTGCTGCTCCAGCAACTGGCCGCCGCCGTCGCCGGCAACCACCCCGAATGCCATCTGATGGTGGTGCTGCTCGACGAGCGCCCCGAGGAGGTCACCGACATGCGGCGTTCCGTACGCGGTGACGTGCTGGCCTCGACCTTCGACCGGGCGCCGAAGCAGCACATCGCGCTCGCCGAGCTGGCCGTGGAGCGTGCCAAGCGGCTCGTCGAAGCGGGCCGCGACGTCGTGATCCTCCTGGACTCGCTGACCCGGCTGTGCAGGGCGCACAACAACGCTGCCGCCACCGGTGGCCGCACCCTCAGCGGCGGTGTCGACGCCGCCGCACTCGCCGGGCCCAAGCGGCTCTTCGGTGCCGCGCGCCTCGCCGAGGAGGGCGGTTCGCTCACGATCCTCGCCACAGCGCTGGTGGAGACGGGCTCGCGTGCCGACGACTTCTACTTCGAGGAGCTGAAGAGCACCGGCAACATGGAGCTGCGCCTGGACCGCGCGCTGGCGTCCAAGCGGATCTATCCGGCCGTCGACATCACCCCGTCCGGCACTCGCCGCGAGGAACTCCTGGTTCCCGCAAGCGAGTTGGCGGCGGTACGAGGGCTTCGGCGCGCCCTGCACTCCCGCGGCGACACGCAGGCGGGGCTCGAAACCCTGCTGGAGAGGATGCGGGACACGCCGGACAACGCCACGTTTCTGCGTCAGGTCCAGCCGACCGTGCCCGGAGGTCGGTGAGCCTCCCCCGGTTCTCGGCTTGGGCCGCTGCGGCATCCGGGTGCTCGATGCCGCGGCTCGGCCCTGATAGCCGAGGATGCGACCGGAGCGTTCCTACGTTTGCGGTATGACTATCGGATTCTTTTGCCGCGTCGCCGTCTGCTGTTCCACCGCCTGTGTGACCGGCGTGCTGGCCTTCGCGCCGAGCCCTGCCGTGGCAGGTACCGGAGCCGGCGTCTCCACTGCGCCCGCGGGAGCCGAGCCGCTCGCGCCGAGCCCGCCGGCTTCGCGGCCGACGGGGCTGTACAGGTCCGGGACGCAGGTACGGCTCAGGTCCGGGGCGCCCAAGGTGCCCGGCAAACTCTCCGCACGGTCGTGGCTGGTGGCCGACGCGGGCACCGGTGAAGTGCTGGCCGCGCACAACGCGCACCGCAAGCTGCCGCCCGCGAGCACCTTGAAGGCTCTGTTCGCGGTGACCGTGCTACCGGTGCTGCCCGCTGCGGTCCAACACACCGTGACAAAACGCGAGTTGAAGGGGATCGGGGACGGCAGCAGCCGGGTCGGCGTCGAGCCGGGCCGCACCTACCGCGCCTCCGACCTGTGGCGGGGTGTCTTCCTCAACTCGGGCAACGACGCCGTGCGCGTCCTGGCCGCGATGAACGGCGGCTGGCGTGCCACGGCCGCCCAGATGCAGGCCAAGGCCCGCGCGCTCGGTGCCCGCGACACGCGGGTCGTCTCGCCCGACGGGTACGACGCGCCGGGCCAGGTGTCGTCCGCGTACGACCTGGCGGTCTTCGGGCGGGCCGGGCTGCGCAACGCGGACTTCGCGCGGTACTGCGCCACGGTGACGGCCAGATTCCCGGCCAAGGGCAGGTCGTACGACATCCAGAACACCAACCGGCTGCTGACCGGGGCCGACGGAGTCAAGCCCTACCGTGGGCTGGTCGGCGTCAAGAACGGTTACACCTCCAAAGCGGGCAACACACTCGTCGCCGCCGCGCGCCGGGGCGGGCGCACCCTGGTCGTCACGGTGATGGACCCTCGGTCGGGCGACCGTTTCGCCGTCTACGACGAGGCGCGCTCGCTGCTCGACTGGGGGTTCGGGGCCGCCGGGCGTGTCGAGCCGGTGGGCTCGCTGGCGCCCCCGCGTGATGTGCCGCAGCCGGGCCCGGCCCCGTTGCCCGCGGCCATGGTGGTCGGCAGCGGCTCCGACCGGTGGGCGGCGGCGGGGGCGATCTCGGGGGCGGCCTGTCTGGGTGCGGGTGTCGTGGCCGTGGTGCTGCGCGGCAGATGGTTCACGCGTGTTTGACCGACGGGCAGCGCGAGCAGCATGCCGAGGGTGATCCACACGTAGATGTTGCTGCCGAGGAAGCCGTCGATGCCGGACGCGTCGTCGAACCACAGCCACACCACGCTGCTGCACAGCAGCACATAGGACACGCCCGCGGCCCACAGCAGCCGCCGGCGCCGCAGCCCCTCCTCGACGAGGATCGCGAAGGACGGCAGCAGCCACACGAGATGGTGCACCCAGGTGATCGGGCTGACCAGGCAGGCGACGAGCCCGGTCAGCGCGAAGGCCCCCATCAGGTCGCCGGCGGCGATGGCCCGGTGGGCGCGCCAGGCCCACACGCCCATGGCGGCGAGAGCGGCCAAGGCCCAGGCGATACGACTCGGTTCGGCAGGGTCGGCGAGCCGGGCCAGTACGCCCTGCAGGGACTGGTTGGACACATAGGCGAGGCGGCCGATGCGGGTCGTGTCCCAGACGGCCTCGGTCCAGTAGAAGCGGGAGGGCTCCGGTGCCGCCCAGGCCGCGAAGGCGGTGGCGCTCGCGGCGACGGCCGCCGCGACCGAGGCGGCGCGAGGGCGCCGGGCGAGCAGCAGCAGAACGATGAAGATCGCGGGTGTGAGCTTGATCGCGGCAGCGAGTCCGATGCCCACGCCCGCCCAGCGGCCCCGCCCCGTGGACAGCAGCCAGGCGTCGCCGAGGACAAGGGCCAGCAGCAGAAGGTTGACCTGGCCGAAGGTGAAAGTGTCACGGGCGGGCTCGAACATGGCCAGCATGCAGACGACCAGGGCGAAGCCGAACCAGCCGTGCCGACGCAGCTCGCGCGGGGCCAGAATGCCGAGAACCACTGCTGTCGCCACAAGGTTGAGGAGCAGGCCGACGGCGATCGCGGCGTGCAGTCCGAGGAGCGCCATCGGGACCATGCTGACCGCCGCGAAGGGCGGGTAGGTGAAGCCGTACGTCGTCCCGGGCACGTGGTAGTCGTAGATACGGCCGCCGTGATGGATCCAGGCGTCCACGGCCCCGTGGTACACCCGCAGGTCGAACCAGCCGCGCAGCAGCGGCACGGTCGCGGTGAAGACCGTCACGGCGGCGACGAGGACCAGTACGAAGGCGAGCCGCCCCCGCTCCGTACGCGGAAGCCTCATGCGGTCCGCTCCAGGACCGGCGCGTTCGACGTCTGGTGGGCCTGCCAGAGCACGACCACCGCGAGCACGCCGCCCGACACGGCCAGGACCAGCTGCTCGAGGTCCGGCGGGCTGCCGCTGGGCAGGACGCCGAGCGCGAGTACTCCGGTCACGGCGGCGACCCGGTGGCGTACGGACGTGCTGGGTGCCGCGGCGGCGATGAAGAACAGGCCCCACAGGGCGTACCAGGGCCGGATGGCCGGACCGAGGACTGCCACCGTCGCAAGGCTGAGGCCGAGTGCGTAGACGGGGCTGAGCCGGGGGCGGCGCAGCCATATGGCGAGTATGACGACGGCGGTGACCACGAGCCCGAGGGCGTGCCACGCGGGCAGGGCGAGGGGCGCGAGATCGCTGCCCAGGTCCTCCAGCAGGGAGCCGGTGGCGCGGCCGAGGACGCTGGTGGGCGACCAGTTGTGCGGTGAGATGGGTGTATTGAGGGCGCTGATCCAGCCGTATCCCGTACCGGCGACGGCGGTTGCGGCGACGGTGGTGGCGAGCGCCGCGGCCGCCGTGGTCACGGTGGCCTTCAACAGGCCGCGCCCTGCGCGCACTTGGAGCACCACGACGGCTGCCAGTCCCAGTACGGCGGGGACCTTGACCAGGGCGGCGAGCGTGACGAGCACGGCGCCGAGGACGGGCCACCGGCCGAGCGCGGCCACCAGTCCGATGCCGAGGAGCCCGAGCATGATGGCGTCGTTGTGCGCGCCGGCGACGAGATGCAGCAGCACGAGCGGGTTCAGCGCGCCGAGCCACAGCGCTGCTGCCGGGTCGGCGCCGCTGTGCCGGGCGAGCCTCGGCAGGGCGGCGGCCATCAGAGCCACCCCGAGCACCGCGACCACCCGCATCCCGAACAGCCCGGCCGGTACTTCGCCCCGTGTCAGCCCGGAGAGCGCGGATGCGACGGCGAGAAAGGCGGGACCATACGGCGTCGCGGTGTGCTGCCACACGGGCGCCACCTCGTCGGCGAGCGGCCCGCCGAGCCGTGCGGGGCCGTGGGTGTAGACGTCCATGTGCGCGTCGACCATGGCACCCTGCGCGAGATAGCTGTACACGTCCCGGCTGAACAGCGGCGGTGCGAGCAGCAACGGCGCGGCCCACACGCCGAGAACTACCAACAAAGCGCGCGGAGTTGGTGGTTCGGGCCCTCGGATCACCCGCCCCAGCAGGGCCCAGGCGGCGATCAGCAGCACCACCCCGAAGTACACACCGACCAGGCCGAGCGCCGCCCGCGCCGAGGCCGGGGCCAACAGCTCCCGCACCGGCAGGGCTCCGGCCGTCTCACCCCCCGCCGCGAGAAAGCCCGAACCCACAAGCCCGAGCACCTGACAGCGACGCAGATCGACGGAGAAACCCATGGCCAACACTCGGGAAGCGTGTCAACGCCGAGTAGCCGGAAAGCGACGTCCGTCCCTCTGATCGGCAGCCGCGATGTGACCGCCGTCTGACCGAACGGCGACCATCCCTCAAATCCACCTGGAAGCAACCGCCTCAGAACACGGACAGTCCCGTCAGAGTCGTAAAACGCTCAAGGGCCGCGACGCCCGCCACCGAGTTTCCCCGTTCGTCCAGGCCCGGGCTCCACACGCACAGCGTGCAGCGGCCGGGAACGACGGCGATGATGCCGCCGCCGACGCCGCTCTTGCCGGGCAGGCCGACGCGGTAGGCGAACTCGCCCGCGGCGTCATAGGTGCCGCAGGTGAGCATGACCGCGTTGACCTGCTTGGCCTGGCTGCGGGTCAGGAGCCGGGTGCCGTCGGCCCGTATGCCGTGGCGGGCGAGGAATCCGGTGGCGACGGCGAGGTCGGCGCAGGACGCCTCGATGGAGCACTGCCGGAAGTACTGGTCCAGGAGCGCGGGAACCGGATTGCCGATGTTCCCGTACGACGCCATGAAGTGGCCGAGCGCGGCGTTGCGGTCGCCGTGGGCGGATTCGGAGGCGGCGACGTCCTTGTTGATGGCGAGCTGTGCGTTGCCGCTTTCCGCGCGCAGGAAATCGAGGAGGGTGCCGACCGTGTCTCCGGTCTGGGTGTGCAGGCGGTCGGTGACGACGAGGGCGCCCGCGTTGATGAAGGGATTGCGCGGGATGCCGTTCTCGTACTCCAGCTGCACCAGCGAGTTGAAGGGGTTGCCGGACGGCTCGCGTCCGACGTGCTCCCACACGACGTCGCCCCCGCCCGCCAGCACGAGCGCGAGGGTGAAGACCTTGGTGAGGGACTGCGCGGAGAACGGCTGCCGCCAGTCCCCCACGCCGTACACCGTGCCGTCGAGTTCCGCGACGGCCATGCCGAACCGACGCGGGTCGCACGCCGCGAGCGCCGGGATGTAGTCGGCGGGCCGACCACGTGCGGGCATGTTCTCGATCTCTGCGGCGATACGGTCCAGGACGGGCTGGAAAGTGAGGGACGACGAAGACACTGCCATGATCACCATTCTGCCGTTCGGTCCCCGCCGAGGCGGGTGGGCACGGGTGCCCGCGCCATCATCGTGCGCCCGACCAGCACACCGCGGGCACCCGCGCGTCTCAGTTGGCCCGCGAGCCCGCCAGTACCTCCGGCCGCAGCAGCGCCGCCAGCCGGTCGGCAGGCAACAGGCCTTTCTCCAGGACGAGTTCGGCAACTCCGCGCCCCGTGGCGAGGGCCTCCTTCGCGATGCCGGTGGCCGCCTCGTAGCCGATGTACGGGTTGAGCGCGGTGACCAGGCCGATGGAGTTCTCGACGGCCTTGCGCAGCACGTCCTCGTTGGCCGTGA
Organism: Streptomyces vastus; assembly: GCF_039532825.1. Classification (NCBI taxonomy): domain Bacteria; kingdom Bacillati; phylum Actinomycetota; class Actinomycetes; order Kitasatosporales; family Streptomycetaceae; genus Streptomyces; species Streptomyces vastus. The sequence goes on along the minus strand of NZ_BAAASJ010000031.1, from coordinate 146,083 downwards.
TCCCGGCGACGCAGCGCTCGGCGAGGGTCAGGCAAGCGGCGCGCAGGTGCGTGATGCTCTCGGACAGCGAGTGCAGGATGACCGGCTCGAACGCGTTCAGCTGGAGCTGACCGGCCTCCGCCGCCATGGTGATCGTGACGTCGTTGCCGATCACCTCGAAGGCGACCTGGTTGACGACCTCGGGAATCACCGGGTTCACCTTGCCGGGCATGATGCTCGAACCGGCCTGCACCGGCGGCAGATTGATCTCGTTCAGGCCCGCGCGCGGCCCGGACGACAGCAGCCGCAGATCGTTGCAGCTCTTCGAGAGCTTCACCGCGATCCGCTTCAGCATCCCGGACATCTGGACGAACGCCCCGCAGTCCTGCGTGGCCTCGACGAGGTTGGCGGCGGTGACCAGCGGCAACCCGGTGATCTCCGCGAGATGCCGGCGCGAGGCCTCGGCGTATCCGGCGGGCGCGTTGAGCCCGGTGCCGATGGCTGTCGCGCCCAGGTTGATCTCGTGGATCAGCTCGACCGCCTCGGCGAGCCGGCTGCGGTCCTCGTCCAGCATCACCGCGTACGCCGAGAACTCCTGACCGAGCGTCATCGGCACCGCGTCCTGGAGCTGCGTACGCCCCATCTTCAGCACATCACGGAACTCGACGGCCTTGGCGGCGAAGGCGTCCTGCAGGACTGACATCGCCTGGAGCAGCCCGCGCACCGCGAAGATGGTGGCGATGTTGACGGCGGTGGGATAGACGTCGTTGGTCGACTGGCCGAGGTTGACGTCCTCGTTCGGGTGCAGGAACTCGTACGCGCCCTTCGGGTGCCCGAGCAGCTCCAACGCCCGGTTGGCGACCACCTCGTTGGCGTTCATGTTCGTCGAGGTCCCGGCACCGCCCTGGATGACGTCGACGACGAACTGGTCGTGCAGCTTCCCGTCGCGGATCTCCTGGCAGGCCTCCACGATGGCCGCCGCCTTGGCGGGCTCCAGAAGACTGAGTTCCTCGTTGGCGCGGGCGGCGGCCTCCTTGACGGCGGCCAGTGCGTCGATCAGGTGCGGGTAGGCGGAGATCGGGGTGCCCGTGATGGGGAAGTTCTCCTTGGCGCGCAGGGAGTGGATGCCCCAGTACGCCTCGGCGGGGACGTCACGGTCGCCGAGCAGGTCGTGCTCGCTGCGATGGGCTGCGGCGGCGGTCATGTCGGTGCGGCTCTACTTTCAGGAGAAGGGGTGGATCAGGCCTGCCGGAGAAGGGATGGATCAGTCCTGCGTGAGCGGTTCCAGTGCGCGGGCCGGCCGGATGCTCCCGACCACCTCCCCTCCCCCGAACAGAGGCGCCGACGCGAACTCGGCGAGCACGGCCGGGTCGACGCCACAGCGCGCGAGCGCGGCGGCGACCACGGGCAGCCGGGCCCGGTCCGCGCCGTCCGCGATCTTCACGGCGACCGCCCGCCCGTCGGGCAGCGCCGCGACATGTACGCCCTCGAAGCCGTCCTTGGTGAGCAGCCCCGGCACGGCCCGCATCAGCGAGGCGACATCGCGGCCGGAACCGGACGCCATCTCGGCGTGCTCGCGCATCGCGTCGGCGACCCGCGCCTCGGGGGTACCGGGCGGCGCGGTGGTGATCCGGGCGGCGGCACGCGCGAGCCCGTGCAGCGAGACGGAGAACAGGGGCGCACCGCAACCGTCCACCGTCACCGCCGCGATGGCCTGCCCGGTGAGATCCTCGACGATCTCCGCGATCGCCTGCTGGAGCGGATGCGCGGGGTCGAGGTAGTCCTCGAGCGACCAGCCGTTCAGATGTGCCGTGTAGAGCATCGCCGCGTGCTTGCCCGAGCAGTTCTGCGCGAGCCGCGACGGCAGCCGCCCCTCACGCACCCAGGCCTCTCGTACGACCGGGTCGTACGGCAGGTCCGGCACATTGCGCAGAGCGTCCTCGGGGAGCCCGGCCTGTTCCAGGATCCGCCGGGTTCCGTCGAGATGCCGCTCCTCACCGGAGTGGCTGGCCGCGGTCAGCGCGAGCAGTTCCCCGTCGAGCGGCAGACCGGCCCGCAGCAGCGCCACCGCCTGTACGGGCTTGAGCGCCGAGCGCGGGTAGAAGGCCGCCTCGATGTCGCCGATCTGCAGTTCCACCGTGCCGTCGGCGCCGAGCACGACGACCGAGCCGTAGTGGATGCCCTCGATGACACCGCCGCGTACAAGATGGGCGACGGGCGCGTGCAGCGGCTCCCGGATCGCGGGCGCCACGGCGAGCGAACTGCCCTGTTCGGCAAGAATGTGGAGGCGGCTCACGCGTCGGCTCCGGACTTCCGTACGTCCGCCACCCGGCCCCGTACGGCGTACCATCCCGCCACCAGGGCCGCCACGATCAGCGGCAGACACAGCACGGTCGTACGTCCCGCTCCCCCGTCGGCGTACATGAGCACCAGCACGGAGGCGAGGAAGAACAGCGTGACGAGCTCGGTCCAGGGCGAGCCCGGCAGGCGGTAGCTGGGGCGCTCCAGCTCGCCGTCCTGGGTCTTCCGCCAGAACATCAGATGACAGATCATGATCATGCCCCAGGTGGCGAGGATGCCGATGGCCGCGAAGTTCAGCACGATCTCGAACGCGTCGGCGGGGACGACGAAGTTGAGGCCGACGCCGAGGACACAGATACCGCTGGTGAGCAGGATTCCGCCGTACGGGACCTGGCTGCGGCTCATCACCGAGGTGAACTTCGGGGCCGAGCCGGACATCGCCATGGAGCGCAGGATGCGGCCGGTGGAGTACAGGCCGGAGTTCAGCGACGACATGGCGGCGGTCATCACGACCAGGTTCATCACGCCGCCCGCGGCCGGGATACCGATGTTGGACAGCACGGTGACGAAGGGACTCTCACCGGCGCTGTACGACGACCACGGCAGCAGCATCGAAAGGAGCACCACGGAGCCGACGTAGAAGAGACCGACGCGCCACATGATGGAGTTGATCGCCTTCGGCATGACCTTCTCCGGGTTCTCCGTCTCGCCCGCCGCGACACCGACCAGTTCGACGGAGGCGTAGGCGAAGACGACGCCCTGGACGATCAGCAGCATCGGCAGCAGGCCGTTGGGGAAGAGGCCGCCGTTGTCGGTGATCAGGGACGGGCCGGGGGTGTTGCCGTCCACGGGCTGCTGGGTGGCCAGCAGGAAGATGCCGATGAACATGAAGGCGACCAGGGCGCCGACCTTGATGATCGCGAACCAGAACTCCAGCTCACCGAAATACTTCACCGAGATGAGGTTCACGGTGAGGACGACGGCGAGCGCGATGAGCGCGATCACCCACTGCGGGATGTCGGAGAACATGCCCCAGTAGTGGGTGTAGGTGGCGACCGCGGTGATGTCGGCGATGCCGGTGGTCGCCCAGTTCAGGAAGTACATCCAGCCCGCGGTGTACGCGCCCTTCTCGCCCATGAACTCCCGGGCGTACGACACGAAGGCGCCGGAGGAGGGCCGGTACAGAACGAGTTCGCCGAGCGCCCGCACGACCAGGAAGGCGAAGATGCCGCAGACGGCGTACGCGATGAAGAGCGAGGGCCCGGCGTCGGCGAGCCGTCCGCCGGCGCCGAGGAAGAGGCCGGTGCCGATGGCGCCGCCGATGGCGATCATGTTGACGTGCCGGGACTTCAGGGACTTGCTGTACCCCGCGTCGCCGGCGTCGACGTGACTCGCCGGTTTCCGTATGTCCTTTTCGAGGGACTGCTCGCTCACTCCGGAGTCTCGCCTTCTGTGGGGGTGTCGGCGCTCTCGGGGCCGTCGGGGCTTTCGGTGCCCTCGGGTCGCACGATCGCGGTGAGGGTCGTCTCGACGCGGTCGAGGTGATGGGCCATGGCTTCGGTGGCGTCGTGCTCGCTGCCGTCGATCAACGCCTCGACGATCGCCCTGTGTTCGCGGTTGGACTGCTCGCGACGGCCGCCGAGTTCGTTGAGGAACGCGGACTGGCGGGCCAGTGCGTCGCGGATCTCCTCGATCACACGGCGGAAGACCGGGTTCTGCGCGGCCTGCGCGACGGCGAGATGGAAGAGCGTGTCCATGGCCACCCAGGCGGTGGTGTCGGTCTCGCTCTCCATCCGGTCGAGCAGGTGGGCGAGATGGTCGAGGTCCTCGGGTGTGCGGCGGGCGGCGGCGTAGCCCGCGACGGGGATCTCGACATGGCGCCGGACCTCTATCAGGTCGCTGGCCGCGTAGTCGCCGAAGGTGGGGTCGACGACCGGACCGTTCGAGACGACGAACGTGCCCTTGCCGGTACGGGACACGGTCAGGCCCATCGTCTGCAGGGCCCGCAGCGCCTCCCGCAGCACCGGCCGGCTGACCTCGAGGCTCCGGCACAGCTCCGCCTCGGACGGCAGCTTGTCCCCCACGGCGTACTCGCCGTGCTCGATCGCACTCCGCAGATGACTGAGCACCGCTTCCATCGCGCTGACGCGCCGCGGGACCGAGCCACCTGTCTGGCTGTCTGACAGGTTCACGGGGTGATCCTGCGGGGAACGGGAGGTGACTGTCAAGCGTTCGGGACCGGCTCCCGGTCGACCCGGTCGACTACGCCCACAGAGCCTCAGCGACCGAAACCCCGACAAAGGCCGCACCGAGCCCCGCGACCACGCTCGCGATCACATTGACCGCGGCGTAGAAGCGGGCCCCGTCCTCGGCCAGCCGCAGGGTCTCGTACGAGAACGTCGAGTACGTGGTGAGCGCCCCGCACAGGCCGGTGCCGAGCAGCAGTTGGAGGTGCGAGGAGGCCGCGCCGGCCGCAGCCGCGCCTGTGAGTGTGCCCAGGATCAGGCAGCCGACGACGTTCACGGTGAAGGTGCCCCAGGGGAAGACCGTGTCGTGACGGGACTGCACCGCGCGGTCGGTGAGGTAGCGCAGGGGTGCGCCGACCATGCCGCCGGCGATCACCAACAGCCAGTTCACGACGGCTTCTTGCCTTTCCGGCCCGCGGCAGCGGAGTTCTCCTCGCGACCTTCGCGGCCTACGTACCTGATGACCTGGCAGTCGTCGAGGATGACGAGCCCCTCCCCCACCAGCTCGTCGAGCTCCGGCAGAAAGCCGCGTACGCGCTCCTCGGTGTCCACGATGACGATGGCCACCGGCAGGTCCTCGCTCAGCGACAGCAGCCGCGAGGTGTGGATCAGCGAGGACGCGCCGAATCCCTCGATGCCCCGGAAGACGCTCGCGCCCGCGAGTCCCGCCGCGCGCGCCCGGTGCACGATCTGCGAGTACAGCGGTTTGTGGTGCCAGGTGTCGTTCTCGCCGATGAAGATCGTCAGCCGTAGGGCGTTGCCGGTCAGCCTTGTCATCGCCGCCTCCATGCCAGTACCCGGCGGGCCGCCGTCACCGCGAGCCACACCGCCATGAGCGCCGCGACCAGGGTGGCGGCGAGGTAGGCGAAGCCGGTTCGGGGGCGGCCCTCGTCGACCAGTTTCTGGATGTCGACGGCGTACGTCGAGAAGGTGGTGAAGCCGCCGAGGACGCCGGTGCCGAAGAAGGGACGGACCAGCCGGTGCGCCGCCCACACGTCGCTGATCACGACCATGAAGACGCCGATCACGGCACACCCGATGACGTTGACCCAGAACGTGGTCCAGGGGAAGGCGGCGGTCGGCGTGGGCCAGATCAGTGAGGCCCCGTAGCGGGCACTCGCACCCAGTGCGCCACCGGCCGCGACCACCGCCACGATCGGCCCCTGTCCGTGCCACGACGACGGCCGCCCGGCGGGCAGGCGGAACTCCCCGGGTCCGTCCACCTTTTCGGATCGGGGCGCTGTCATGAACGTAAGATCTCCTGGTCGTGGCAGGAGATCAGGCTAACGCTCCGGGGTTCTCACGCGCCCGCCGCCTCCCGTTCGATGCGCTCGAACCGGGCCGCCATCGCCTGCTGGAGTGCCTGGGCGCCGGACAGCGGGCGGACCATGACCGTGAGGTCGTCGATCCGGCCGTCCTCGTCGAAGTGCAGCAGGTCGCAGCCCTGGATCTGCCGGTCGCCCACGCGCGCCTCGAAGACGAGGACGAGGTCGCGGCCGTCCGGGTTCTCGATCTCGCGCACGTAGCGGAGGTCCTCGAAGACCCGCATGACGGCGCCCAGGATCGCCGCGGTGATCGCCTTTCCGGCGTACGGCTTGAACACCACGGGGCTGGTGAACACGACGTCCTCGGCGAGCAGTGCGACGACGGCTTCGTGGTCGCCGTCCTCGACGGCCTTGCGGAAGGGGTTCATGGCCGACCTCATAGTCAATTTGTTGATTAGGTGTGTCGGACAGTACGCTCCTCGCATGGCACTGCGCAACGCTCTGCTGGCCACGCTTCTGGACGGCGAGGCCTCCGGCTACGACCTGGCGAAGACCTTCGACGCGTCGGTCGCCAACTTCTGGATGGCCACGCCCCAGCAGCTGTACCGCGAGCTGGACCGCATGGCGTCCGAGGGGCTGATCGAGGCCAGGGTCGTACGCCAGGAACGCCGGCCGGACAAGCGGCTCTTCGCGCTGACTCAGGCGGGCCGGCGTGCGCTGTACGACTTCACGGCCGCACCGCCCCGGCCCACCGCGATCCGCGACGAGCTGCTGGTCAAACTGCAGGCGGTGGACGAGGGCGACGGCCCGGCGGTACGCGCTGCCGTCGAGGAGCGCATCGAATGGGCCCGGGCGAAACTGGCCCGGTACGAACGACTCCGGTTGCGGTTGCTCGACGGCCGCACCGAGGAGGAGCATCTGACCCGGTCCGAGCGTGTGGGCCCGTATCTCACGCTGTTGGGCGGCATCGAGTTCGAGGAGGCCACCGTCCGCTGGGGTGAGCAGGTGCTGGCGATCCTTCAGCGGCGGGCGACGGCGCGCGAGTCGCGTTGACAGCCGGGGTACGTACAGAGAATCCGCTGACCCGGAGGTGCTGTTGTGTACTACCCGCTGACCGTCCGTGACTTCCTCGACCGCGCGGCCCACGTGTATCCGGACCGCGTCGCCGTCGTCGACGAACCGGAGCAGCCAGGACCGAGCCTCGGAGAGCTCACGTACCGGCAGTTGGCGGCGCTGGCGCGGGCGCAGGCTGCTCGGCTGGACCGGCTCGAAGTGCCGGTGGGCGGGCGCGTCGCGGTGGTCTCGCAGAACTCGGCGCGGTTGCTGACCTCGTTCTTCGGGGTCTCCGGGTGGGGGCGGGTCCTGGTGCCGGTCAACTTCCGGCTGACTCAGCCGGAGATCGACTACATCGTCCGGCACTCGGGCGCGTCCGTCGTCTACGCGGACTCGTCCTGTGCGGACGTGCTCGACACGCTCGATGTGAAGCACAAGTTCGTGCTCGGTGAGAGCGACGACGAGGAGCTCTTTCTGCACGGCACCGAGCCGCGGGAATGTGCCGAGCCGGCCGAGGACGCCACCGCCAGCATCAACTACACGTCCGGAACAACCGCCCGGCCCAAGGGAGTTCAGCTCACGCACCGCAATCTGTGGCTGAACGCGACGGTGTTCGGTCTGCACACCACGATCAGCGACCGTGACGTCTATCTGCACACGCTGCCGATGTTCCACGCCAACGGCTGGGGCATGCCGTACGGCGTGACGGGTGTCGGCGGCCGGCACATCGTGCTCCGCCAGATCGACGGCGACGAGATCCTGCGCCGCGTCGAGCGGCACGGCGTCACGCTGATGTGCGCGGCGCCCGCCGTCCTGAACGCCGTGCTCGACGCGGCGGCCGACTGGGACGGCGAGATCCCCGGCCGCGACCGGGTTCGCATCGTCTGCGCGGGCGCGCCGCCGCCGACCCGGACGATCGAGCGCGTGATGAGCGCTCTCGGCTGGGAGTTCATCCAGCTCTACGGCCTCACCGAGACCTCCCCGCTCGTCACGGTCAACCGTGGCCGCGCCGAATGGGACGACCTCGACACCACCGAACGCGCCCGTCGGCTGGGCCGGGCCGGGGTGCCCGCGCTCGGCGTGCGCGTCGACGTGGACGCCGACGGTGAGGTGCTCACCGCTTCGAACCACAATCTGGACGGCTACTGGGAGCAGCCCGAGGAGACGGCGAAGGCGCAGGCGGGCGGCTGGTTCCACACCGGCGACGGCGGATACGTCGACGACGAGGGCTACTTGGTGATCTCCGACCGCAAGAAGGACGTCATCATCTCGGGCGGCGAGAATGTCTCGTCGATCGAGGTGGAGGACGTGATCACCTCGCATCCGGCCGTGCGCGAGGTGGCGGTCATCGGAATTCCGGACGCCAAGTGGGGCGAGCTGGTCACCGCGCTCGTCGTGACGGACGGATCGGGCGTCACCGCCGAGGAGTTGATCGCCCACTGCCGGACGCGGCTCGCCGGTTTCAAGACGCCCAAGCGGGTCGACTTCGTCGAAACGTTGCCACGTACGGCGACCGGGAAGCTGCAGAAGTTCAAGCTGCGCGAGCCGTTCTGGACGTCCGGCGCCGACGATGGAGGTATCGGCAGCGGCGGTACGTGACGAAAGGGCCCGCCCATGCTTCGCGCGTGGGCGGGCCCTCGGTCAGCCGGTGTCCGTCAGTGCGTCACCGGCGGTTGAACAGTGACATCGCCGGAAGCGGCCGGTCGTCGTAGCCGAACAGGGCCTGGTTCTCCCAGGCGTTGCCCGACGAGGGGTCGGTCGGGTCCCAGCCGTTGCCGTTGACCGCGGTCCAGGTGGACTCCCAGTAGAAGACACCGAGGCCGCGGTTGTTCGGGACGGCCTCCACGATGTTCATGATGTCGCGGAACCAGGCGGTCTGCCCGGCCGTGGTGGCCGGGTATCCGGCCACCAGCTCACCGGTCGTGTTGATGATGTCCTCGTGCGCGTCCTCGCTGCACAGCCGGAACGGGTAGGCCGTCTCGGCGACGTAGACCGGCTTGCCGTAGCGGGTCGCCGCGTCGTCCAGGGTGGTCTGGAAGTCGGTGAGGGAGCCGTGCCAGTAGCCGTAGTACGACAGGCCGATGACGTCGAACTTCACACCGTTCGAGCGTGCGCTGTCGAACCACCAGCGGGTGCCCGCGAGGTCACCGCCCTTGGCGAGGTGCAACGCGACGGTCGTGGACGAGTTGACCGCCTTGACCGCGTCGTAGCCGGAGTTGAGCAGTCCGGCGAGCTGGCCCCAGTTGTCGGTGGAGCCCTCGTTCCAGAGCATGCCGCCGTTGATCTCGTTGCCGACCTGCACCATGTCGGCTGTGGTGCCCTGCGCCTTCAGGGCGTTGAGAACGTCGTACGTGTGGTTGTAGACGTCCGTCTTCAACTGGCTGTACGAGTGCCCGGCCCAGGCGGCGGGCTTGTCCTGGCGGCCCGGGTCGGCCCAGAAGTCCGAGTAGTGGAAGTCCACGAGCAGCTTCATGCCCTGCGCCTTGACGCGCTTGGCCATCGCGAGGACGCGGGCTTTGTTGTTGTAGCCGTCGGCAGGGTTCACCCACACCTTGAGGCGGGCGTAGTTGTGCCCGTGGGACTTGAGGATGGCGAGGGCGTCCCCGGTGCTGCCGGAGCCGGTCCGGTAGACGCCGCCTTTGGCTTCGCTCTTGGCGAGTGACGAGACGTCAGAGCCCTTGATGGCCAGGCCGTTCGTCGTGCCCGCGGTGAAGGTCAGGTCGTCGACGTTGATCCAGTTGCCCGCGTTCGCATCGGAGTTGATGCTGATCGTGCACTGGCTGTTCGTCACCCTGATGGGGACGACGACGCGGATCCAGCCGCTGCTGGAGACCGGCAGATCGGTGCGCTGCTCGGCGCTTCCGCAGTTCTTCAGCGCCATGTAGGCGGACTTCTGGCCGCCGCCCGAGCGCACCCAGGCCCTGAGGGTGTAGTTCCCGTTGGTCAGCCCGGAGAGGTACTGGTACGTCTCCACCTTGTACACGGAGGACGCGTAGTGCGTCAGTCGGTAACTGCCGCTACGGCCACCGGACTCTACGAAGGAGGCGCCGGTGGAGCCGTACTCCGACCAGCCGCTGGGCGTGGCGACACCGGCGCCGTCGGCCTCGAAGCCGGTGTTCTGGAGCGTGCTCGCCGCCTGCGCCGACGGTGCGGGAAGGGCGGTGAAGGCGAGAGCGGCCGCGAGCGGCGGCAGCAGGACCCTGAGTGTGCGTCTGGGATGGAACATCGTCGTCCGTCGTCCCTTCGACGTGATGGGTTGGGGGGTGCCCCTCCGCCCACGGCTCGGATGCTCGCACGGGCGGAGGGGAGTCGGCTCAGCCGTCGAGTCGTACGACCCGGACGGCTCCCGCGGGAACCGCGAGGCGGCCCGCGGCGCGTTCGCCCGTCAGCAGCTCGGTGCCGTGCGCCTCCAGTGGCACCTTGGCGTCCGAAGAGGTGTGGTTGATCGCGAAGAGGTAGGTGCCGGACTCCCCACTGCGGCGCACCACTTCGACATCGCGCGGCAGGTCGCCGCGTGGCGCGATGCGGGCGTCGTCGGCGGCCCAGCCCATGAGGGCGTCGAGGCCGTCGTGGGCGAGGCGGGTGGAGACGTACCAGGCGGTGCCCTCGCCGAGCCGGTGCCGGGTGATGGCCGGGTGGCCCGCGGCGAGCCCGTCGGTGTACGTCCAGACGGTGTCGGCTCCGCGTGGCACCACGAACTCGGTCCATACGTCGGCGGCGAGTTCGGAGCCCTCGGGGCCGGTGATGCGGACGTGGTCGCCGGGGAGCAGCGGCGAGAACTCCTCGACGGTCAGGCCGAGTACGTCCCGCAGCGGGCCCGGGTAGGCGCCGTCGTGCACGGCGTCGTGTTCGTCGACGATGCCGGAGAAGTACGAGACGACGAGGGTGCCGCCGTTCTCGACGTACTCCTGCAGGTTCCGCCCGGCGGCTTCCGTCATCAGATACAGAGCGGGCACGACGACAAGTGGATAGGCCGACAAGTCGGCTTCGGGGTGGGCGAAGTCGACGGTGAGGTGGCGGTCGTAGAGGGCTTCGTAGAAGGCGTCGGCGCGTTCGCGCGCGTCGCTTACGACCGCATCAGCGCCGAGATGGTGCGGCTGCTGCTCGCCCAGATCGGCGGCGAGGACCCGGCGGCGGTGATCCTGCCGACGGAGCTGGTGAAGCGCCGGTCGACCTGAGACACAGGGAACTTTCAGGGTTCGCCGAGCAGTAGCCGTACGCCCTCCGCCGACAGCGTCAGGCCGTCCGGCGAACCGGGGTCGATGATGAGCGAGCGGCTCCCCTCGGGCCAGTGGGCCGGGAGCAGGCCGAGGGGTACGAGGTGGTAGGTCTGCACGTCCGGCAGCGCCTGGGCCATCCGCTCCTCCGAGGTGAAGACCTCCACAACACGGCCCGTCAAGGCAAGTTCCGGGACTTCCGCGTCGTCGAGAGGGTCGGCCGGCACCAGCACTCTGCTCCCGGCCAACAGGGCCCGCGCCTCGCTGTCTTGTCCGTCGTACGCCAGGACACCCAAGGCGCGCAGGATGCCGGCGGACGTGTCTTCGTCGGGAGGGCTGGTCATGGGGGTGGCGTTTCGTTCGTGTCCCGCGGACGAGGTGTTCCGTCCGCGTGGGACCGTCCTTGTGAGACAACTCTCGCCTACCCTCCGTCCGCACACTCATGCGAGGCACGGGCGAACGACCGGTAGACTGAGTGATCGCGAAGGGGAGTAGCCCTGCGAACCGGTCGTCGACACACTGGAGCCCCCGGGCTCCCGGTGGCCGGGCCCGCGTGAACATGCGGGTGGGCGAGACCTTCGGCCAGGCATTGATGTGCTCGCACGCCGTGCGGTGCACCCGTCATGCCGGGCCGATCGGTTCTCCCGTCGCCCCAGCCGAGGGCGCTTCGCGAAGATCCGGAAAGGCCCGGCCCGTACAGAAAGCCACCCGGATGTCTCTCGCCCCTCTGGCGTCCTTCGACCCCCTGGCGATCATCACCGCCTTCGGGCTGATCTTCCTCGCCGAACTGCCCGACAAGACGATGTTCGCGTCGCTGGCCATGGGCACCCGTATGCGGCCCTTGTACGTGTGGTTGGGCACGTCGACCGCGTTCGTCGTGCATGTCGCGATCGCCGTAGGCGCCGGCAGTCTCATCGGCCTGCTGCCCGACTGGACCGTCAGGGCCGTCTCGGCCGCGCTCTTCGCCTTCGGCGCCTTCATGCTGCTGCGCGGCGCAGGAGACGACGAGGAGGCGGACGCGGGCGGCAGCCGGACGGTGACCGGCTTCTGGCCGGTCTACACGACCGCCTTCATGGCCGTCTTCATCAGCGAGTGGGGCGACCTGACGCAGATCACGACCGCCAATCTCGCGGCCACGAACGGAATCGCGTCCGTGGCCGTCGGCTCCGCTGCGGCCCTCATGTCGGTCTCCGCCCTCGCGTTGCTGGCGGGCCGCTTCATCGCCAAGCGTGTGCCGCTGAAGACCGTCCAGCGCATCGGCGGGCTGTGCATGCTCGGCTTGGCCGTGTGGTCGGCGGTCGAGATCTTCACCGGGTGATCTGCGGTCCCGCTGGAGGTGAGCCCCGTGACCCGCTTACATGCAACCGCACTAGTTGCATAGTCAACAAAGGTTCATTTTCTGTTACCGTGCATATATGGCAGCGGAGAAGGCCGATTCCCGGCTCGAGGAGCAGTGGCGGGAGATCCTGACGGTGCATGCGCGCACGATCTGCGAGATCGACCGCGAGTTGCATCCGCATGGCTTGGGCGCCAGCGATTTCGAGGTCCTCGACCGCCTCGTGGAGGTCGCGGCCACGCATCCGGGCGAGAAGTGCCGCGTGCAGGACATCGCCGACCGCGTCCATCTGAGCCAGAGCGCCCTGTCGCGCCTCATCGGCCGTCTGGAGAAGGAGGGCCTGATTACGCGCTCCGTCTGCCAGGAGGACCGCCGCGGGGTGTGGGTCGCGCTCACCCGGAAGGGCCGCGACCTGCACACGGAGGTACGCCCCCTCCAGCGGGCGGCGCTTGCACGCATGCTGAAGGGCGACTGAACCTCCGGGGCTCCGCCCCAGACCCCCGCAAGGCCCGCGCCCCTGGGTGCGTGGTGGGTGCGGGGCCGTGGGCAAGTGCGGATGCATTGTGGCTAACGGCTCCGAGAGCGCCCCGTAGGGGCGCGGGGAACTGCGCGACAAGCCACAACGAACCCGCAGCTTTCAAATCGCACCCAGCGGAGTGCTACCGCACCAGGAGGGTGCGCACACCCTCCGAGTCAAGCGTCAGACCGTGCGGAGAACTCGCGTCGATCGTCAGCGACAGGTCCCCGGACGGCCACTGGGAAGCCAGCGCACCCAACGGCACCAGCCGGTAGCGGGAGACGTACGGCAGCAGTTCGGCCATCCGCAGTTCCGAGGTGAACACCGGCACCAGCGGTTCCTCGCCGTCCTGCTCCAGGACAGGCAGCGCCACCACCGTGGGATCGGCCGCCGCCTCGTCGTCGGAGTCATCGGGCACGGGAACCAGCACATCCGTGCCGGCCAGTGTGTCCAGTGCCGCGTCGTCCTCGGTGTTCTCGGCCAACACGCTCAGCGCCCGCTCCGCCTCCGACGTGACGCTGTCATTCGAGGGTATTTCCATGGCACATCCCGACGTAGTGGCGTTCTCGGGCACCCGGAACACCATTCGCCCCGGGCGCGTGACTCGCGTACCCACCCCGGGCTCCACCATTCCTGCCCCACGCATCACGTATGTCGAACCGGGGCTGATCCGGGGCGTGAGAGAAGCGCACGATCTCGGGGTGTGCTGCCGCACGCCCTCTCCACCGATGACTAACAGAGATCGATATGCACCAGATCTATATACGGAGCGTGACGGATCAGTCGCGCCATGCAGTCACCGTGCCGTAGCAGAACAGGAAGAGGAGACGATGTCGGTCCAGCCAAGTACGGACCCGGCCGCCAGCGCCGATGAGCAGGAGCGGGAGCAGCAGAGCCTCGGCACAGCTGCCGCGCGGACCCTTGCCACGACCACCAAGTCCGAACCCCAGATGCAGGGCATCAGCTCACGCTGGCTGACCCGCATGCTGCCGTGGGTGAACGTGCCGGGTGCCACCTACCGGGTCAACCGGCGCCTCTCGTACACGGTGGGCGACGGCCGCGTGACCTTCGTGAAGACCGGCGCGAAGGTCAGGGTCGTCCCGGCCGAACTGGGTGAACTACCGCTGCTGCAGGGCTTTTCGGACGGCGACGCCCTGGGCGCTCTCGCGGAGAAGTTCGTGCAGAAGGAGTTGGAGCCGGGCCAGGTGATCGCGCAGGCGGGCCGCAAGGCCGACCACGTCTATCTGATCGCGCACGGCAAGGTCGAGAAGATCGGCGAGGGCAAGTACGGCGACGAGGCGGTCATCGGCCTCATGGCCGACGGAGACACCTTCGGCGGACAGGTGCTGGCCGGCGCCGACAGCAAGTGGGAGTTCACGGCCCGCGCGGCGACAGCCACCACGCTGCTCGCGCTGCCGCACTCGGCGTACAAGGCGGTGGCGGAGCGGCACGACAAGCTGCGCCAGCACGTGCACGCGCTCAGTTCCGACGGACACAGGCCGCGCAACAAGTCCGGCGAGGCCGACATCGCGATGAGCTCGGGTCACGAGGGCGAGGCCATGCTGCCGGCCGCCTTCGCGGACTACGAACTCTCCCCGCGCGAATACGAGTTGAGCGTGGCTCAGACCGTGCTGCGCGTGCACAGCAGGGTCGCCGACCTCTACAACGAGCCGATGAACCAGACGCAGCAGCAGTTGCGCCTGACCATCGAGGCCCTGCGCGAGCGCCAGGAGTACGAGCTGGTCAACAACCAGGACTTCGGCATGCTGCAGAACGCCGACTACGACCAGCGGATCTCCACGTTCTCCGGGCCGCCGACCCCGGACGATCTGGACGAGCTGCTCAGCATGCGGCGCGGCACCCGATGCATGTTCGCCCACCCGCGCGCCATCGCCGCCTTCGGCCGGGAGTGCAACAAGCGCGGCATCTACTTCGGCGGGGTGGAGCTGAACGGCCATCACCTGCCCGCGTGGCGGGGCGTTCCGCTGCTGCCGTGCGGCAAGATCCCGGTCAGCAAGACACAGACCTCGTCGATCATCGCCATGCGTACGGGAGAGAACGACCAGGGTGTCATCGGCCTCTACCAAACGGGGATTCCGGACGAGGTCGAGCCGGGTCTGAACGTGCGATTCATGGGAATCGACGAGAAAGCGATCATCTCCTACCTGGTCAGCACCTACTACTCGGCCGCGGTGCTGGTGCCGGACGCGCTGGGCATCCTGGAGAACGTCGAGGTCGCCCGCACGAACGGGGGCTGACGGCGGTGTCGTTGATCTCGCGGGCCCTGGCGCCCGCGGCCGCCCATGACCTGGCGGGCATGGTGGTCGGCCTGCTGCGGGATCCCAGACGCCCTGGCAAAAGGGACGTACTGGCACGGGTCAAGCCCGAGGCCGGACGGACCTCCCCCGGGGCATTACGGCTCCCCAGCGGGCCGACCGGGCTCGGCACTTCGGGAGTACGGATCCCCGTACCGAGCAGACAGCCGACGGCGCCCGCCGTCGGCAGGAGGGCAGTCGCCCCGGACTCGTTCCCCCGTCTCCCTTCGGGCCCGACCGGCCTGGGCACTTCGGGGATCCGTCCGCGACCCGACCCCCCGCAGCCCGCCGCTGCGAAGGGCCCGGTGATCTACTGCCCGCCCGCAGTCCGGGACGATCCCGTGCTCGGCGCTGAGGTCAACGAGCGGCTGGTGGAGTGGGCCGAGGAGTGCGGGATCTACCCGGGCCAGCTCGACCGGGTCCGGTCGGCCGACTTCGGCCGGCTGATCATGCTCGCGCACCCCGACTCGGACGACCCGGACCGACTGCTCGCGGCGGCGAAGTGTGCGCTCTCGGAGTGGGCGGTCGACGACCACTACGTCGACGGCGAGGCGGAGGAGGCCCGGCACGACCTGCTCGGCCGGCGTCTGGCGATCGCCCACTCGGTGATCGACCAGGCCCATCTCCCGCTGCGCTACGCACCCGAGCTGGAGGAGGTCGTACGGAAGGATCCCGTCACGGTCGCCCTCCGCTCCGCCCTGGACAACCTGGCCCGGTACGCCACGGCTGCCCAGGTGCGGCGGCTGAGGCACGAGTTGGCGATCATGTTCGTCGCGTACAACCAGGAGGCCGTCTGGCACACGGCCGAACAGACCCCGCCGGTCTGGGAGTTCCTGATGCACCGGCACGAGAACAGCTTTGTGCCGTGCATGGTGCTGATCGACGCGATCGGCGGCTACGAGCTGCCGACGGCCGAGTTCGCCGACCCGCGCGTGCGCCGCGCGTTCACCATGGCCGGGTCGGCGAGCGTGATCGTCAACGACCTCTACTCGATGGGCAAAGAAGACCCCACGGACCTCAGTCTGCCCAGGGTGATCGCCGCCGAGGAGAAGTGCTCGTTGCGGGAGGCCGTCGAGCGCACCGTCCTCATCCACGACGAGCTGATGCACACGTACGAGGCCGAGGCCGCCGCCCTCGCCGCCACCGGATCACCACAGTTGAGCCGCTTCCTGGCCGGGGTGTGGGCCTGGCTCGGCGGCAGCCGCGAATGGCACGCGGGCAGCGCCCGCTATCACCGGAACTGATCAAGGAGTACGCCCATGACCACGTCCGTCAGCAACGTCCTGCGCACCGCCTACCAGAAGTCAGTGGCCGCTTACTGGAACACCGAGAGGGACCCGGTCAACATCCGTCTCGGCGAGGTCGACGGCCTCTACCACCACCACTACGGACTCGGCGACTACGACCCGTCGGTCCTGGAGGGTCCCGCGGAAACCCGCGACCAGCGGATCATCGAAGAGCTGCACCGGCTGGAGACCGCCCAGGCCGAGGTGCTGCTCGACCACCTCGGCCCGATCGGACGCGACAGCCGCCTCCTGGACGCCGGTTCGGGGCGCGGGGGCACCAGCTTCATGGCCAACCAGCGCTTCGGCTGCCCCGTGGACGGCGTCTCGATTTCCGAGGAGCAGGTGGCCTTCGCCAATCGCCAGTCCGAGGAGCGAGGCGTGACCGACCGGGTCCGCTTCCACTTCCGGAACATGCTGGACACGGGTTTCGCCACCGGTTCACGGCGCGGCATCTGGACCAACGAGACCACGATGTACGTCGATCTCTTCGAGCTGTACGGGGAGTTCGCCCGGCTGCTCGAGTACGGCGGCCGGTACGTGTGCATCACGGGCTGCTCGAACGATGTCACCGGCCTGCGGTCCAAGGCCGTCAGCCGTATCGACGAGCACTACACGTGCAACATCCACCCCCGGAGTGAGTACTTCAAGGCCATGGCCGCCAGCGGCCTGGTCCCGATCAACGTGGTGGACCTGACCGCGCAGACCATCCCGTACTGGGAGCTGCGCGCCAGGTCCTCAGTCGCCACCGGCATCGAGGAGCCGTTCCTGACCGCGTACAAGGAGGGCAGCTTCCACTACCTGCTGATCGCGGCCGACCGCATCTGAACACGGCAACGGGCGTCGGTCCCGGGCTCCTTCGCGGGTCCTGGACCGACGTCCGTCGATTCCGGAGTCGTGCTGCTCGGCCCGCGCATGGTGAAAACGGACCAGTAGTGGTGACCGCCGCCCACGCGCCGCCCATGGCGCCGCGCATAGCGTGGGCGTATGCCGATGCAACCCTGGTTTCCCGACGCCAAGCTGGGCGTCTTCATCCACTACGGCATCTATGCCGTGGGCGGCGCTGCCGAGTCCTGGTCCTTCTACACGGGCGAGATGACGCACGAGCAGTACATGAAACAGCTCGACGGCTTCACCGCGTCGCGCTACGACCCGGACGCCTGGGCCGAGCTGTTCGCCCGCGTCGGCGCGAAGTACGCGGTGCTCACCACCCGGCACCACGACGGCGTCGCCCTCTGGGACACGGACCACCGCAATCTCGACGTCGTCCGCGACACACCGGCCGGGCGCGACCTCGTCACCGGATTCGTCGACGCGCTGCGCGCGCGGGACCTCAAGGTCGGCCTCTACTACTCGCACTCCGACTGGAACCACCCGGACTACCCGAGCGAGCGGCACCCGGGACCGCACCTCGTGGAGCCCAACGCCTACTCGCACGCCGAGCCCGGCAAGGAGGACCCGGAGGCTTGGGCGCGCTACCTCACGTACCGCGACGGCCAGGTCGGCGAACTCGTCGACCGCTTCCGCCCCGACATCCTCTGGTTCGACGGTGAGTGGGAGCGCACGGAGGAGCAGTGGCGGATGCGGGAGCTGGCCGATCTCATCCTCGCGGGCAACCCGGACACCATCCTCAACGGCCGCATGCTCGGCTACGGCGACTACGCCACCCCGGAGCAGGGCGCCCCGCTCCAGGCCCCGGAGGGTCCATGGGAGCTGTGCCTCACGATCAACGACTCATGGAGCTACCGGCCGCAGGACCGCGACTTCAAGTCGGTGCGCCAGTTGGTGCGTTACTTCGCGGAGACGATCGGCATGGGCGGCAATCTGCTGCTCGGCGCAGGGCCCCGGGAGGACGGCACGATTCCCGAGGAACAGGTCGAACGCCTGGAGGGCCTCGGCGCGTGGATCGCCCGCCATGCCGACGCCGTGTACGGGACGGTCGCCGGGCTGCCCGCCGGGCACCACTACGGTCCCAGCACGCTGTCCACCGACCGGCGAACTCTGTACCTGGTGTGCTTCGACACGCCCCGCGAGTCCGTCTCCGTACGCGGGCTGCGCAACCGCGTGCTTCGGGCCACTGTCCTGGGTACGGGCACCGCACTGGGCCACCATGTCACCGGCGGCCTGGACGCGGTACCGGGCGTGACCTGGATCGACGCCCCCGCTGCGGCCGACCTGGACGATCAGGCCACGGTGCTGGCCCTCGAGCTGGAAGGGGAGCTGGATCTGTACCGGGGGGCGGGTCGGGACTGAGGCCCCGCCGCGGTCACGCTCATGGGCCCCCAGTGCTCCGGGTCAGGCGAGGGAGAGGAAGAGCTTCTCCAGTCGGGCCCGCATCTGGTCGCGGTCCATGTCCGGCTCGCCGTTCTCGGGGGCCATGCAGTGCTCCAGCCCGGTTGCGATGATCGCGAACCCGGCACGGTCCAACGCCCTTGAGGCAGCGGCCAGTTGGGTGACCACCTCATCGCATGAGCGGCCCTGCTCGATCATGTTGATCACGCCCGCTATCTGCCCCTGGGCTCGCTTGAGCCGGTTGATCACGGACTTCAGCTCGTCGGCCGCCATCTGCAGTTCCATACGGAGCGCTCCCTCGTCGTATACCCCGCCCGGTATTTTACGCCGTCGTTCCCCGGGCCTGTCGGGCCCTCGGTGCAGAGACGGGTCCGCCCCGGTCGGCGGCTGCCGACCGGGGCGGAACGGGTTCCTTCCGGCGTGTTCGTCTCTCTCGAGCCGAACACCGAACCGTCAGGCCAGCGAAGCCAGCGCCTGGTTGAGGGTCGCCGACGGGCGCATCACGGCCGACGCCTTGGCGGGGTCGGGCCGGTAGTAGCCGCCGATGTCGGCCGGCGAGCCCTGCACCGCGAGCAGCTCGTCCACGATGGCCTGCTCCTGCGTGGTCAGCGTCTCGGCCAGCGGGGCGAACGCCTTGGCGAGCGCCGCGTCGTCGGTCTGCTTGGCCAGCTCCTGGGCCCAGTAGAGGGCCAGGTAGAAGTGGCTGCCGCGGTTGTCGATGCCGCCGACGCGACGGCTCGGCGACTTGTCGTTCTCCAGGAACAGGGCGGTCGCGCGGTCGAGCGTGTCCGCGAGGACCTGGGCGCGCGCGTTGTCCGTGGTCTGCGCGAGGTGCTCGAAGCTGGAGGCCAGCGCGAGGAACTCACCCAGGCTGTCCCAGCGCAGGTAGTTCTCCTTGACCAGCTGCTGGACGTGCTTCGGCGCAGAACCGCCGGCGCCCGTCTCGAAGAGGCCGCCGCCGTTCATCAGCGGGACGACCGAGAGCATCTTGGCGCTGGTGCCCAGCTCCAGGATCGGGAACAGGTCGGTCAGGTAGTCACGCAGGACGTTGCCGGTGACCGAGATGGTGTTCTCCCCGCGGCGGATGCGCTCCACGGAGAGCTTGGTCGCCTCGACCGGGTTCAGGATGCGGATGTCCAGGCCCTCGGTGTCGTGCTCCGGCAGGTACTGCTTGACCTTCGCGATCAGCTGCGCGTCGTGCGCGCGCGTCTCGTCCAGCCAGAACACGGCCGGGTCACCGGTGGCGCGGGCGCGGGTGACGGCCAGCTTCACCCAGTCCTTGATCGGGGCGTCCTTGGTCTGGCAGGCACGGAAGATGTCGCCGGCGGAGACGGTCTGCTCGATGACGACGTTCCCGGCCTGGTCGACGAGGCGGACCGTGCCGGTGGTGGGGATCTCGAAGGTCTTGTCGTGGCTGCCGTACTCCTCGGCCTTCTGCGCCATCAGGCCGACGTTCGGGACCGAGCCCATGGTCGACGGGTCGAAGGCGCCGTTCGCGCGGCAGTCGTCGACGACGACCTGGTAGACGCCCGAGTAGCTGCTGTCCGGCAGGACGGCGAGCGTGTCGGCCTCCTCGCCGTCCGGGCCCCACATGTGGCCGGAGGTACGGATCATGGCCGGCATGGAGGCATCGACGATGACGTCGGAGGGGACGTGCAGGTTGGTGATGCCGCGGTCCGAGTCGACCATCGCCAGCTCGGGACCCTCGGCGAGCTCGGCGTCGAAGGAGGCCTTGATCTCGGCGCCCTCGGGCAGGGACTCGAGGCCCTTGTAGATGCCGCCGAGTCCGTCGTTCGGGGTGAGACCGGCCGCGGCGAGCTTCTCGCCGTACTTCGCGAACGTCTTCGGGAAGAAGGCACGCACCACGTGACCGAAGATGATCGGGTCGGAGACCTTCATCATCGTGGCCTTCAGGTGTACGGAGAACAGCACGCCCTCGGACTTGGCACGGGCGATCTGCTCGGTCAGGAACTCGCGCAGTGCGGCGACCCGCATCACGGAGGCGTCGACGACCTCACCGGCGAGTACGGGTACGGACTCGCGCAGCACGGTGGTGGAGCCGTCGTCGCCCTTCAGCTCGATGCGAAGCGCGCCGGCCTCGGAGATCACCGCGGACTTCTCCGTGGAACAGAAGTCGTCCACGCCCATGGTCGCGACGTTGGTCTTCGACTCGGAGGTCCAGGCGCCCATGCGGTGCGGGTGGGCCTTGGCGTAGTTCTTCACCGAGGCGGGGGCGCGACGGTCGGAGTTGCCCTCGCGCAGGACCGGGTTGACGGCGGAGCCCTTGACCTTGTCGTAGCGGGCGCGGATGTCGCGCTCCTCGTCGGTCTTCGGGTCGTCCGGGTACGCCGGCAGCGCGTAGCCCTGCTCCTGCAGCTCGGCGACCGCTGCCTTGAGCTGCGGGATCGACGCCGAGATGTTCGGCAGCTTGATGATGTTCGCCTCGGGCGTCTTGGCGAGAGCTCCCAGCTCGGCCAGGTCGTCCGGGATGCGCTGCCCCTCTTCGAGGTACTCCGGGAAGAGAGCGATGATCCGCCCCGCCAGGGAGATGTCCCGCGTCTCCACGGTGACCCCGGCCGTCGAGGCGTAGGCCTGGATCACCGGCAGGAACGAATGCGTCGCCAGGGCCGGGGCCTCGTCAGTGTGCGTATAGATGATGGTCGAGTCAGTCACCGGGTGCTCCGCTCCACGTCTGCAACATTGCTCGACATCAAGATATCTCGTGATCGGCCCTCCCCGGACAGGGGCCCGTATCAACGAGCACCTGCCCGGCAAGGTCGGGCTCAGGTCATGGGGTCGAACCACGTGGGTGCGTCGGACAGTGCCTGCTTGATCCGGAACAGTCCGTGCTCGTTCAGCTCCGGCAGGGCGTCGACCGGGAACCAGCCGACTTCCAGCGACTCGTCGTCGTTGACGCGTGCCTCGCCGCCGACGGCACGGCAGCGGAAGGTGATGTCCATGTACTGGCAGGTGTCGCCGTTCTCGTAGGTGACCGGCTCCAGGGCCTGCACCAGGACGACCCGCTCGGCGACGCAGCGCACCGCCGTCTCCTCGTAGACCTCCCGTACCGCACAGGCCGCCGGCTGCTCGCCCGGATCCGGGATGCCGCCGATCACCGACCAATTGCGGGTGTCGGAGCGGCGCCCCAGTAGCACTCTCTCCTCGTCGTCGAGGACGATGGCGGTGACTCCGGGAAGCCAGAGGAGTTGCTGGCCGGCGGTGGTCCGGATGGCGGTGATGAAGTCAGGAGTAGCCATGGAGCGACCCTAACGGCCCGGCTCCGTCACTCCGGCGAGGTGCAGAGAGCGTACGACCGGCGTACGGCTACACGTCACCGGCGCGTCGGGCGCGGACTCCCGCCGTCACCGCCCAGCCGAGGCCGGCGGCGGCGAGCAGCACGAGCGCCAGCTCGGGAAGCTCACCGAGACGCGTGCCCGGGGTCTGCGAGGAGCGCAGCGGCACCTCCTGGACCAGCGAGTTGGCCACGAACATGCCGGTCCTCTGCGTGATCTTCCCGTCGGGCATGATCACGGCGCTGACGCCGCTGGTGACCGGGACGGTGACGGTGCGACTGTGCTCGACGGCGCGGACCCGGGACATGGCGAGCTGCTGGTAGGTCATCTCGCTGCGGCCGAACGTGGCGTTGTTGCTCGGTACGGAGATCATCTGGGCGCCGTCGGTGACCGTGTCGCGCACGGCCCAGTCGAAGGCGGCCTCGTAGCAGGTCGCGAGCCCGACCTCGGTGCCCGCCATGGTGAACACGCCCGGCTCGCTGCCCCGGCTGAAGTTCTGGCGCACCATGGACGTCCAGTCCTCGTTGATGGCGCCGACGAGCGAGCGCAGCGGGAGGTACTCGCCGAACGGCTGGATCTGCCGCTTGTCGTAGGTGTCGCCGGGCCCCTTGTCGGGGTCCCACAGGATCTGCTCGTTGTAGAGCTTGCCGTTCTTCTCGACGACGCCGCCGACCGAGATGGGCGCGCCGATCGCCCTGACGGCCGCTTCGATGACGTCGTGCGCGTCGGGGTTGCTGAACGGGTCGATGTCGGAGGAGTTCTCCGGCCACAGTACGAAGTCCGGCTGGGGGACCTTGCCCGCCTTGACCTGCGCGGCCAGGCGCTCGGTCTCCCGGGCGTGGTAGTCGAGCACGGCGCGCCGCTGGGCGTTGAAGCCGAGGCCCGCGCGCGGGACGTTGCCCTGAACGACGGCGACGGTCGCGGTGCCGTCCTCCGCCGTGTCGCTGACCAGAGGGCGGGCGGCGAAAGCGCCCACTACGGGGAGCAGGAAGCTGAGCAGTGCCGCGGCGGCGGCCCCGCGTCGTACAACATGGGTGCGCCGCGCTTCGACGACCTGGCGGACGATCTCGTACAGCCCGAAGCCGCACAGGACGACCGCGAAGCCGAGCACCGGAGTGCCGCCCACCGCCGCGAGCGGCAGAAAGATCCCGTCCGCCTGGCCGAAGGCGATCTTGCCCCAGGGAAAGCCGCTGAACGGCACGCGCGCGCGTGCCGCCTCGCCGAGGGTCCACAGGGCAGCCGCCCACACGGGCCAGCCGGGCAGTTTCGACACCGCCGCGACGCCGGCACCGACGAGCGCGACGAACACCGCCTCGATGACGACCAGGGCCAGCCACGGACCGGGCCCGACCTCCACTCCGGTCCACACGAGCAGGGGCAGCAGGAAGCCGAGGCCGAAGAGATAGCCGAGCCGTAGGCCCGCCTTCCAGGTGCGGCCGCGCAGGGACCAGCCGAAGGCCGCGAAGGCCGGCAGGGCGAGCCACCACAGGGTGCGCGGCGGGAAGCTGACGTAGAGGAGCACTCCGGAGAGCGCCGCGACGGCGGCCGGACCGAACCGCTGGACCAGCCTTGCCCCGCGCGATGCGGGCCGGGCCTGCGGTCCGAGCTGTTCCGGCTGGTCTACGGATGTTGCTGTGGCGGTCACTCGGGGAGTGTACGGCGCGTGACCTGGTCGCCGACAGCGTGGTCAGTCCGCCCCTGGCCAGGCGGCTCCACCCGATAGCTGCATCGTTTCTGCGCAACTTGTCCACAAAGCGGCGCACCACCCGTTACGGTGTGCCGAAGCCCCTCACGTACGGCCGTATCCGGCCAATCGGTCGGGGTCCGTCATGGGTCGGGGGGCGACGGATGGGGTCCATGGGAATGGCGTCGGCCGAGCCGGTGCCGGCGTACGGCACACGTACCGTTTCGGACGTGGCGGGCGTGCTCGTGCTCGGGGTCTTCGCGACCTGGTCTCTGATCACCGCTTCGGTGCACGGTGGCCGGCCCGAGGGAGCGCTGCTCGCGGTGCTCGCGGTGGCCGCCGGTTACGCCTCGGGGCGGATGTGCGGTTCGTTCCTGCCGGTCGCCGCCCCTGCCGCGGGTGCGCTGGCCGGTCTTGGCCTCGCGATCGCCGCCCCGAACACGGCACCGGGGCCACAGGTCATCTCGCCGCTCGGACAGACCGGCTCCACCGCGGCTCTGCTGACCTTGTCCGCGGGGGCAGCGTGCTGTGCGGCCTGGGCGGCGCGCCCGTCGGCCCTGCGGCTCGGGCTGCGGCTGCTGGCCGCCGGGATCGGGGTGGTCTCGGCCTTCCTGGGCTCGACGGCGGGCTGTGTCGCCTGTGCGGGCGTACTGCTGTGCTCCCTCGCCGCCGACCGCATGCGCCGCGGCCCAGGACTCGCCGGCCTCGCCCTCGCCGCGGGCCTGGTGACCGGCGCGACCTGGGCCATCGCCGAGAACGTGCTGCCGGACGGCCTGACCTCCTCCTTGGAGGGACAGCTCACCCAGCAGCGCGTCCAGCTGTGGCGCGACGCGCTCGATCTGGCCCACCGGGAGCCGGGGCTGGGCGTCGGACCGGGGCGTTTCCCGGAGCTGAGCCCGACGATCACGCAGTCGCCGGCGACGGACGGCAAGCCGTACTCCGCGCCCCTTCAGCAGGCGGCTGAGCAGGGACTCGTCGGTGTAGTGCTCCTCGCGGCGGTGTTCGCCTGGGTCCTGTACGCGCTGTGGCGCACGCCGCGCCCCACGCCGGTCGCGCTCACCGCGGGTGCCGCGCTCACGGCTCTGGCCGCGATCGCCGCGGTCGGCAACGCGCTGAGCTTCCCCACGGTGACGGCGGGGGCGGGTCTGCTCGCGGGACTCGCCACAGCCCGTCCCCTGGCCGGGGGACTCGACGTGCCGGGGAGCTCGGTGGATGCGGAAGGGCGCACCGGCAGCGGGCGGCTGGGGCCCTGACCGGGCGGCGGCTTCAGAGCGCGGGGCCCTGAGTCGTCGATCTCGTCGACGCGAGGCGGGCCCGGATGACCCGCACGGCCGCCTCGGCGTTGTCCACCGTGATCGTGAACGAATGGCCGTCGCCGAGCCGGAGCACCAGGCCCTCACCACGCCGGACGACCACAGCGGTCCCCTTCTCGGGCCGCCAGCGATACCCCCAGCCGCCCCAGTGCCGCGGGGTGACCCGGGGCAGGAAGTCCGCGCCGATGATGTGGGACAGGGGAATCCGACGGCGCGGCAGACCGATGTGGCCGCAGCGCACTTCGAGGCATTCCTTGTCGACCTTCACGGCGACATGCACGAACGCGAGTGTGCCGAAGAGGACCAGGAGCCCCCCGGCGATGCAGCCGACCACGGACATGACGAGCGGCACGATGCCCGACGTCCAGGCCGAGTCGACGGCCAGCTCGATTCCCAGAGCCATGCAGCCGGCGCCGCCCAGTGCCAGCAGCCACTGCACGCGGTTGGTCGCGCGGCCGCGCCAGACATCGGAATGCGGGGCGTCGGCAGCGTCCTTCTCGCCGTGGGGGTGCCTCATGGCCTTGAGACTACTCAGGTTCCGCAGTGCGGGCACCGGGTTGCGGGCAGTTACTGGTCCGGGTGGACGTCAGGTGTCCGGTTCGTGGCGGGGCGTTCAGCGGGCGGGGCTGACGGCGTGGAGGAGGCGGCCTTCCGCGTACGTCAGAGCGGTCGCGGGCAGACCGCCCTCACGTCCGCTGAGGATGACCGTGAGGGCAGGGTCGGCGGCAGCCTCTGCAACCGGGCGCTCACCGATCCGGCGCAGCGCCTGGGCGGCGACGGCACCGGCGGAGCCGTGCAGGACGAGCGGCGGGAGGCCCGGCTTCTGCACGGCCGCGCGGATGCGCTGGGCGACCAGCTCGTAGTTGGTGCATCCCAGGACGACGGTCGTTACGTCGTCAGGGGTGAGCGCGGCAGCCGCGGCGATCGCGGCATCGATGGCCGACTCGTCCGCATGGTGCACGGCGTCGGCGAGGCCGGGGCACGGCACCTCGGTGACGGTCACACCGTCGGCGAACTCCCGGATGAGACCGCGCTGGTAGGGGCTGCGAGTAGTCGCGGGCGTCGCCCAGATCGCGACGGGTCCGCCACCCGCGGCGGCCGGCTTGATCGCCGGAACCGTGCCGATGATCGGCAAATCTGGCTCGAAACGGGCACGCAGCGCCAGCAGAGAATGCACCGATGCGGTGTTGCAGGCGACAATCAGGACATCGGGACGATGTCGGGCGGCGGCCTCGGCAACGGCCAGCGAGCGCACCGTGATGTCTTCCGGAGTGCGCGGTCCCCAGGGCATCCCGTCAGGATCCCAGGAGAGCACGAGATCCGCATCGGGCCGCAGCTGGCGTACCGCGGCGGCAGCGGGAAGCAGTCCGATTCCGGAGTCCATGAGCGCGATCTTCACCCGGTCACCATAGACGATCCGCCTCAACGGCCCCTTGTGGTGGGGCAGACTGCGGCCTGTGAACGCCCTTGTGTGGACCGCCGCCGGATCGCTCGCCGCATGGCTGTGGCTGCTGCTGGGACAGGGCTTCTTCTGGCGTACCGATCTGCGGTTGCCGCCGCGCCGGGAGCCGGAGGACTGGCCGTACGTCTGCGTCGTCGTACCGGCACGGGACGAGGCCGCCGTACTGCCGCGCAGTCTGCCGTCGCT
Source organism: Streptomyces vastus (assembly GCF_039532825.1). Taxonomy (NCBI): domain Bacteria; kingdom Bacillati; phylum Actinomycetota; class Actinomycetes; order Kitasatosporales; family Streptomycetaceae; genus Streptomyces; species Streptomyces vastus. The sequence goes on along the minus strand of NZ_BAAASJ010000031.1, from coordinate 119,341 downwards.
CCTCGCGCAGGACTATCCGGGGCGGGCCGAGGTGTTCCTGGTCGACGACGGGAGTTCGGACGGCACTGGTGAACTGGCCCGCGGGCTTGCCGAGCGGCACAGCGGGCTGCCGCTGACCGTCGGCTCGCCCGGGGAGCCGCCCGCGGGCTGGACGGGCAAGCTCTGGGCCGTACGGCACGGAATCGGCCTGGCCCGCGCGCGTGCACCCGAATATCTGCTGCTGACGGACGCCGACATCGCCCACGCGCCGGACAGCCTGCGGGAGTTGGTGTCGGCGGCCCGCACCGGAGGCTTCGACCTCGTCTCGCAGATGGCACGGCTGCGGGTCGATAGCACCTGGGAGCGGCTGGTGGTGCCCGCCTTCGTGTACTTCTTCGCGCAGTTGTATCCGTTCCGCCGGATCGCCGTGAAGGGGTCACGGACAGCCGCCGCGGCGGGCGGCTGCGTCCTGTTGCGCACGGACGCCGCCGAGCGGGCTCGCATCCCTGACGCCATCCGGCACGCCGTCATCGACGACGTGGCGCTGGCGAGGGCGGTGAAGGGCTCCGGTGGGCACATCTGGCTGGGGCTTGCCGAACATGTAGACAGCGTGCGTCCGTATCCGCGACTGCACGACCTGTGGCGGATGGTGTCGCGCAGTGCGTACGCCCAGCTGCGGCACAGTCCGCTACTGCTCGTCGGCACGGTCTTGGGCCTCGCGCTGGTGTACCTGATGCCGCCCGTGGCGTTCTGCGTGGGTCTGGTCGCGGGGAGCTTCGGAGCGGCGGTGGCCGGGGGGCTCGCGTGGCTGCTGATGACGGTGACGTACCTGCCGATGCTCCGGTACTACCGTCAGCCGCTCCTGCTCGCCCCACTGCTCCCGTTCACCGCATTCCTGTACCTCCTCATGACGGTGGATTCCGCAGTGCAGCACTACAGGGGGCGCGGTGCGGCCTGGAAGGGCCGCACCTACGCCCGCCCCGACGCGGCACCCGAGCAGCAGTGAATGATCGCTCCCGGCCGGGTCACTTCCTGCCGGGGGTCCAGTTCATGCCCCACCCGTAGGTGTAGTCGACGGTGCGCTGTGGGCTCACGCCGCGCTCGGGAACCAGGAAGCGGGCCTCGCGCTGGACGACGAGATCGCTGCCGGTGTTGGTGATGAGAGCCAGCGCGCACACCGTCGAGGGAACGGTGCACTCGCCGAGCGAGAAGTCGATGGGCGCGCCGTGCAGCGGCTGGAGGGTCACCGTGGCATCCAGGTCGGCGAAGGATCGCGCTCCTTCGTAGATGGTGACGAAGATGAGGATGCGCCGGAAGTACTGCTGGTGGTCGAGGTTGATGCTCAAGTTCTCGCCACTCGCCGAAGCGCCGGTTCGGTCGTCGCCGTCGAGATGGATGAACGGAGGCTGGTGCAGCGCCCCGAACGCGTTGCCCAGCGCCTGGACGACGCCCTTGCTGCCGTCGGAGAGCTCGTACAAGGCGCACAGGTCGAGGTCGAGGTCCGCGTGCATGGCAACGGCCTGGCCCAGCTTGCTGCGCCACCCCGAGAACTGTTTGCGCACCTGCCAGTTGAGGTTCACGCGCATGGCACCGGAGGTGCCGCCCTGCTTGGTGAGCGAGACCGACGGGGCTTCCTTGGTGAGTGTGACCTTGGTCAGGCGTACCGGGGCTGTGGGCTGGGCGGGCGGCGCGGCCGGTGGTGCCGCCGGCGGGGCGGCCGTGACCGGCGGGGCGACGGGCGCGGGCGGCGGTGGCATCGAGGGCACGCGCGATGGCGTCGTGGGCGCGGGCGCCGCCTGCTGCGGTTCATCCACCGTGATCCCGAAGTCCGTGGCCAGCCCCTCCAGTCCGCTGCTGTAGCCCTGGCCGACGGCACGGAACTTCCAGGTGCCCTGCCGGCGGTAGAACTCCCCGAGCACGAAGGCCGTCTCGGAGGTCGCGCCCTCGCTGTCGAAGCGCGCGACCTCCGTGCCCTGCTGTGCGTCGAGGACCCGGATGTAAAGGCCGGGCATCTGCCCGAACGTGCCGCCGTCCGTGGAGGCGACGAGCACCACCGTCTCGATCGCGGGCTCCACGCGCGCGAGGTCGACGACCAGCGTGTCGGTCACCTGGCCACCGGCGTCCTTCTTGCCCTCGCGCCGCACAGCTCCGGAGGCGTGCGTCGGCTGGTTGAAGAAGACGAAGTCGTCGTCCGACCGGACCTTTCCGGAGACCAGCAACAGCGCCGAGGCGTCCGCGTCGGGGACGCCGGGGCCGGAACTCCACCCCAATTCGACGCGAAGTCCGGCCGTCGGCACCGGAACATTCGAACCTTTAGGCATTGACATGTCCGCCCCCATCGGGTGTCTCCGCGCAGGACCGCGCTGCAGTTCAGTACATGAAGTCGTTCTTCGCCAACCTATTCCAGCGAACGGCGAACGCCCATGACCCGGTTCGCGGGAACGTCGCCCGACCCACCGGTAACCCTCCCGGAACTCGGCCTTTACCGGATCTCAACTTCAACCGACGCCCCTTTTCAACAAGTTTGATCACATTAGGGATGGCCCGTCACTGCCGACACGAAAAACAACCCTCTTATCGGTCTCCCCAACCAGCACATCGTGGGCTTAACTTATGTGCCATGACCTCCCCCCGCTCCACCTATGGCGGCGGTTACTACTCCGCCTCCTTCCCGGACACTCCGATCTACGACTCGCTCGTCGCAGAGCGGGGTACCCCGCAGATCGCGCCGATCCGGGTCCCCTCGGCGTACGACACGGGCAGCCACCTGCCCGCGCTTCCGGCAGCGCTGCCCGCCCTGCCGGCCGCTCCGTCGCCGCAGCCGCCGTCGTACGGCTACCCGCAGGCCCAGCAGCCCCAGCCGCTGCAGCAGGCCGCCGCGCCGTACATCCCGCAACAGCAGACAGCCGGTCCGCGTGGCTATCCGGGCACTCAGGCCCAGCAGCCGCAGCGTCCGGTACAACCGCAGCGTCCGGTACAGCCACAGCGTCCCGTGGCAGGCGGTACGGGCTACGAGGCGATGCGCCCCGCGGCTCCCCGTCCGGCTCCGGCGCCGTATCAGGACCCGTACAACGGGCAGCAGCAGCAATACCGCGGCGGATACTGAGGTCTCGCTCCGATCGGCCGGCTCCCTCGGAGGAGGTTGTCAGTGCCGGCTGGCAGGATGACCTCATGTCGATCTCGGTGCTGCGCTCGATCCACGTCTATCCGCTCAAGGCGGCCAGGGGCCATGCCGCGAGCGAGGCCGTCGTGGAGCCCTGGGGCCTGGCGGGTGACCGGCGTTGGGTGCTGATCGACGAGACGGGCAAGGTCATCACCCAGCGCGCGCATCCGCGCATGGCGCTTGCCGCCGCCGAGCCACAGCCCGGCGGCGGTGTTCTGCTGTCCGGGCCCGGCCGTGAACCGCTGGCCGTTGCGGTGCCCGAGCCTGTCGGCACGACGACGGTCGAGATGCCCCGCGACAAGGTGGAGGGGGTTCCCGCCGACGCCGCGGCGCACGGCTGGTTCAGTGAGTATCTCGGCATCAACGTGCGTCTCATGCATCTCGACGACCCGGCCACCCGTCGCCCCCTCGATCCGGAGTACGCGCGTCCCGGCGAGACCGTCAGCTTCGCGGACGCCTATCCCCTGCTGCTCACCACCGTCGCCTCCCTCGGCGCCCTCAACTCCCTGATCGCGCACGGCGACCGGCCCGACGAGGGCCCGCTCCCCATGAACCGCTTCCGGCCGAACGTGGTCGTCGAAGGCACCGAAGCCTGGGCCGAGGACGGCTGGTCGACGATCGCCATCGGAGAGGCCGTCTTCCGGATGGCCAAGCCGTGCGGGCGCTGTGTCGTGACCACCACCGACCAGCACACCGCCGAGCGCGGCAGGGAACCGCTGCGCACGCTCGGCCGCCACCGCCGCTTCGGCGGCCAGCTGGTCTTCGGGCAGAACCTGGTGCCGGAGTCCCTCGGTGCCGTGCGGGTCGGGGACCCGGTCAGGATCCTCGAATAGGTCCTCGCGTGGGGAACCACGGCGCCGCGCACGCCCGTTGAGGTCTTGTGAGAAGTTCATGAAAGGCCGGTGCGAGGGGTGATTTCGCTCTCTCTTCCCCGGCTCCGTGCGTGGACGGCTCCGCCGGCGGGTTATCACGGATGGGGAAGGGGGTGCGGGACAATGCGGGCCATCAGGGGACTCTGGCGCTGGCGGCACAATCCGCTGCGCCGTACGACCGATCTCGTCGAGGCCTGGCTGGCACTTGCGGCGCTGCTGCTCATCCTGGTCGCCGCCCCCGTGGCCGGCGCATGGGTCGGCTCACTCGCTCAGGACGCCCTGCAGGAGTCCGTACGGCAGCAGCGGCTGGACCGCCACCTGGTGGAGGCGACGGTCGTCAAGAAGGCGGACAGCCGCCCCTTTGACCCGGACCCCGAGACGTCCTCGGCACGCGACTCGCACAACCGTGTGCTCGCCGACTGGAGGGGCCCGGACGGCTCCGAGCGGCACGGCACGGTGATGGCCGCCCTCAAGTCCCCGCAGCCGGGCGACCGGTTCAAGCTGTGGACCGACGAGCAGGGCCGAATAATCGGCCGCCCCCTGGACACCGCCACCGCGACGACGCACGCCGTGCTCGCCGGATTCGGCACGGCGGCGATCTGCGCCGGACTCGTCGAGGGCTCCCGGCGCCTGGTCGTGTGGCGCATGGTACGGCGCCGGTACGCCCGCCTGGACCGGGCGTGGTCGCAGGCCGGACCGGACTGGGGCAGGACCGGCACGGGCAGCTGACAGCCTCCCGCTCCGGTCAACTCCCCCTGCCCGCGCACGCTACGGTGGACCGGCCGAACTGTTCGGCACCGTCGTGAGAGGCTGTTTCCGAACCCCCGTGAGCTGACCGGTCGGGGGCGAGGGGGAGCGACGAGGAGCCTCTCAGGACCCGCGTACGACGAGGTGGGGGCACAACAGCGCCATGGCACAGGGCACGGTCCAGGTGACGCACACCGGCACGTCTCGGTGGCGACGCCGCACGGGTGAGTACGCATCGCTCGCCGCCGCCCTGGAGGCCGCGGGCGACGGTGATGTGCTCACCGTCGCTCCCGGTACGTACCGGGAGAACCTCGTCGTCCAGCGGACAGTGACCCTGCGGGGTCCGGAGGGCTCCCCCGGTTCCGTGCGGATCGCACCCGTCGACGGTGTGCCGCTCACGGTGCGCGCGTCCGCAGTCGTCCAGGACCTGCTCGTGGAGGGCCAGGACGCGGCGGCGCCCGCGCTGCTCGTCGAGGAGGGCGCTCCGGAGCTCACGGACATCCGGATCGTCACGCGTTCCGCGGCGGGGATCGAGGTGCGCGGCGGTGCGCGTCCGACCGTGCGGCGCTGCACGGTCGACAATCCGGCAGGTGTCGGCATCGCCGTACTGGACGGCGGGGGCGGGGTGTTCGAGGACTGCGAGGTCGTGGCGGCCGGCCAGTCGGGCATCGCCGTGCGCGGCGCCGCCCACCCACGCCTGGAGCGCTGCCGGGTGCACCACGCCTCGGGGGCGGGCCTGTCGGCGACCGGTGAGCATTCCGCTCTGGAGGCCGTCGGCTGCGAGGTGTACGAGGTCAAGGGCAGCGGCGTCCAGGTCACCGCGCGGGCGACGGCGCATCTCACCGACTGCGTGGTGCACCGGACCACGGCGGACGGTGTCACGCTCGACACGGACGCCGTGCTCACGCTCGCCGACTGCAGGATCCACGACATCCCGGAGAACGCGGTCGATCTGCGCTCCCGCTCGGTCCTCACGATGACCCGCTCCACAGTGCGGCAGTTCGGGCGCAACGGACTGTCGGTGTGGGATCCCGGCACTCGCGTGGACGCCAACCAGTGCGAGATCCATGACAGTACGGGCGACTACCCCGCGGTCTGGGTGAGCGACGGCGCGACCGTGGTGCTCGACTCGTGCCGCGTGCACGACGTGCCGGACGCCCTCTTCGTGCTCGACCGCGGCTCGCGTGCCGATGTCGTCGACAGCGATCTGTGGCAGGTGCGCAACACCGCGGTGTCGGTGAGCGACGGCGCCACCGCACAGCTCGACGACTGCCGGATCCGGGACGCCGCGACGGGCGCCTGGTTCCGGGATCACGGCAGCGGTGGCACGCTGTCCGGCTGCACCATCGACGGTGCGCAGACGGGTGTGATCGTGACCAAGGGCGCCGACCCCACCGTCGAGCGCTGCACGGTCGATTCGCCCGCGGAGGCCGGTTTCTACGTGTCGGCCGGCGGCCGCGGCAGTTTCCACGGCTGCCGGGTCACGGGCAGCGGAGGCTACGGCTTCCATGTGATCGACGGCTGCCGTACGACGCTCAGGAAGTGCCGTACGGAGCGCTGCGCGCGCGGGGGTTACGAGTTCGCGGACGCGGGCGGCGACCCGGCGTCCGGCAGCGGGCCCGTCGTCGAGGACTGCACAAGCGACGAGAGCGCCGGGGTGCGGCCTCCGGCAGCTCAGACGGCCGTGGAGACGACGAGCCACTCCACCGGTCTGCTGGGCGCCATCCCGGGCCAGCGCACGACCGAGCAGGAGCCGTTCGTCACGGCTCAGACGCCCGGGCCGCCGGAGCAGCCCGCACGCTCGTCGAAGGCCGTGCTCGGTGAACTCGACGCGCTGGTGGGCCTCGACAGCGTCAAGCGCGAGGTGCGTGCCCTCACCGACATGATCGAGGTGGGCCGCCGCCGCCAGCAGGCAGGCCTCAAGGCGGCCTCCGTGCGGCGCCATCTGGTATTCACGGGCTCCCCCGGCACCGGAAAGACGACCGTCGCCCGGCTGTACGGCGAGATCCTGGCCTCGCTCGGCGTCCTGGAGAAGGGCCATCTCGTCGAGGTGTCCCGGGTCGATCTGGTCGGCGAGCACATCGGCTCCACGGCCATCCGTACGCAGGAGGCCTTCGACAAGGCGCGCGGAGGCGTGCTGTTCATCGACGAGGCGTACGCGCTGTCGCCGGAGGACTCGGGACGCGACTTCGGGCGCGAGGCCATCGACACGCTCGTGAAGCTGATGGAGGACCACCGGGAGGCGGTGGTCGTGATCGTCGCGGGATACACGGCCGAGATGGAGCGCTTCCTTCGCGTCAATCCCGGGGTGGCGTCCCGCTTCTCACGGACCATCACTTTCAGCGACTACGTTCCCGAGGAGCTGCTGCGGATCGTGGAGCAGCAGGCCGAGGAGCACGAGTACCGGTTGGCTCCGGGCGCGGGCGAGGCGCTGCTGAAGTACTTCACGGCCATCCCGAAGGGGCCCGCGTTCGGAAACGGCCGCACCGCGCGGCAGACGTTCGAGGCGATGGTGGAACGGCACGCAGGCCGGGTCGCCCAGTTCACCGAGCCGAGCACGGACGACCTCACCCTGCTCTACGCCGAGGACCTGCCCGAGTTGCCCTGAGGCTCACCGTCCGCGCCCGGACCGGGCTGAGAATCGCCATCGGGCGGCGTGTCCGGATCAGGCTCATGAGATCCAAGGGCTCCGCCTTCGGGGCGCGGTCCCGGCACATCCGGCCTGAGCCGGGTGAGCAGCCGCTGCCGCTCCTCGGCGAACGCGGGGTCCGCCTGGTAGTCGGAGTGTCCGAGGATCGGCGCGGGCAGCGGGTGTTCGGCGGTACGGCCGTATGCGAGGGGGTCCTTGAGCGGCTCGCGGTCGACCTTCGGGCCGCAGTCACCGGGCAGCCGGACGGGGCCGCCGATGGGGTCGGTGGCCCGGTGGAGATTGCGCCAGCAGTCGATCTCACGGTGCAGGCCGCTGAGCGCGTCGGGACCGAAGTGGGCCGGGAACCAGCGCCCGTAGAGCCGCTCCAGGGGTGAGCCGTAGGTCAGCAGCGCGACTCGCTTGCGGACCGACGGAGTGAGCTGCCAGGCCGCGGCGGCGGCGAGGACGCTGCCCTGGGAGTGCCCGGAGATGACGAGCCGTCCGCCTGTGGTGCGCGTCCAGGTGGCCATGCGCCAGGTGAGGTCGGGCACGGCGCGCTCGGCGTAGCAGGGGGGTGCGAAGGGATGTGCCGCGCGCGGCCAGAACGTACCGACGTCCCACAGGATGCCGATGGTGCGCCGGGCGGAGGGGTCTTTGTAGGCGCGGCGGCCCCAGGTGACGAAGAGTATGAAGCCGACGCCGATCAGCCAGGAGCCGAGCGACTGCGCGGTCTCGGCCGCGCCCTCCACGAACGCGTACGTCCCTTGCGCGGCCTCGCCCGGCACTTCGTCGGCCGTCATGGCGCCTACGAGGGCCACGATGCCCAGCAGGAGCGTCACCGTGGAGGTGATGCCGATGATGCGGGGGGCCCGGTCGGTGAGCGAGGCCATCGCGCGTGTGCGCGCGATGCGTCGGGTGCGCTCGGTGTCCTTGGGTTCCGAGGGGTAGTCCTGTTTCACCTCGTTCATCGCGGCGCGGCGCAGTTGCACCGTGCGCCGGGCCAGCCAGGCGAAGAGCGCCAGGAGGACGACGAGGAGGGGCGGGATGACGGACGCCTGCCAGGTCAGGAACACGGGCGGGCCCTTGATCGAGCCTCCGGTGCCGTCGAGCCAGTCGGCGACGCGCTGGGCCACGCCCCCGGAGAACACGCCGCCGAGCGCGCAGGCCAGCATGGCGACGGCGGGCCCGGCCAGTCCGCGCATCGCGGTGCGGGTGTCGGGCTGGGAGCGGTAGAGGAGGTGGGCGACCACGCCGATCGCGATCACGAGCAGGCCCTGGACGAGGACGATGCCGCCGAAGGTCGCGTCGCCCGGCAGCCGCGCGACCGACCGCCACTGGGGACGCGACCAGCCCGCGTACACAACGGTGAGGGCGAGCAGGACCAGCGAGCCGACGGGCAGCCAGCGCACCAGGGCCTCGTCGAGCTGCCGGTCCAGTCGCCTCTCGCTGCGGCCCCTGCGGCACACGACCCACACCACAACGACCGTGCCCACGACGAGTGATGCGTTCAGGAGCCAGCCCAGTGCCTCCAGGACGACAGGGCCGCCGTCCCCGCGGTCGTGGCGGGCGGCGGAGGTGCCGACGCCGGCGGTGACCGTCAGCAGCCCCGCGGCGGTGTGGGCGGCGCGCAGCCGGGCCACCAGGCGGCGCCCGTACCAGAAGCCGGGGCGGCCCAGGCCCAGGCGGCCGGTGTCCTCGTCCAGGTCGGCCCCGTCGGTCATCGGCTGCTGGGACTCGTACGCGCTCCAGGTGCGGTGGGAGAGGTACCACAGGAGGCCGGTGAGGGCGGCCGGCACCAGGGCGGCGAGGGCGAGGCGTCGGCCGGGCTGGCTCCACCAGCCGTCGCCGGACTCGACGGGCGCCAGGAAGCCCAGCCAGGAGTGATCCGCGGCGCACGCGCGCGTGCCCGCGCACTGCCAGGCGGCCAGGTCGAGGGCCACCTCGCAGGCGGCGGCGACCAGCAGCACCGTGAGGGTGAGGCTCACCAGTCGGACGAGCAGGCCGTAGAGGCGTACCGTCCTCGTCCGGTTGTCACTCACCGTGGGCCGCATCCAGTGGGCGAGATTGACCACCATGAACGGCAGGAGCAGCAGCCACAGAGCGCGGGCGCCGTTTCCGGAGGTGAGGTTGCACCATACGTACGCCTCGGGCACCGGCTTGCCTCGGTAGTCGTCGGGCCGCTTCTCCGCATCGGCGTCGTCGACGCGGCGGAAGACGGCGGCCGTCTCGTCGCCGGTGACCCGCACGGTGCGCGGATCGTTCAGCATCTCCTCGGGCGTGGTGCCGCCCACGCCGTGGACCAGAAGTTCAAGTGCGGTATCGGCCGTTTCGGGCCGCTGCTCGGGGCTGATCGCCTGCCCCGACGAGGCACGCTCGTGTGAACGCTCCACTGTCTTCGCTTCCCCCGTGATGCCTGGTGGCATGTGTCATGCGCAGGTACAAGAATCCCGGCTGCGGGCCAGGTGCGCACCCCTGGTCACGGAATCTCCCCGATCCGTGTGACTGTGACGGCCCCGCGTTGCCCGCGTGACGTGTGCGCGTGTGCACAGGCAGTGGCGCGAGGGGTGGTCACCCGTGCGAGTATGGGACGCCCTTGGGGCCTCGGGCGGGGAGAATGTCCTCGTCGGAGGGGGTCGGGCGAGTCGGAGGGGGTTCGAGGCAGTGTCGGGCAGAACGAGTCGAAGGGACCGGAGCGGACGTGAGTGAGAATCAGAACCTCCTCGCGGAGCAGCGCCGCGCTCTGATCCTCGACGAGGTCCGGCGGCGCGGCGGCGTCCGCGTCAACGAGCTCACCAGGAAGCTCGGCGTCTCCGACATGACCGTCCGCCGCGATCTTGATGCGCTGTCCCGGCAGGGCATGGTGGAGAAGGTGCACGGCGGCGCGGTCCCGGTCGTCGAGGCGAGCACCCACGAGCCGGGCTTCGAGGCCAAGTCCGGACTGGAGCTGACCGCCAAGGAGGACATCGCGCGGGCCGCGGCGAGCCTGGTCGCGCCGGGCACGGCGATCGCCCTCTCGGGCGGTACGACGACGTACGCGCTCGCCCATCAGCTCCTCGATGTGCCGGACCTGACGGTGGTGACCAACTCGGTGCGGGTCGCCGATGTCTTCCATGCGGCACAGCGCACCTCGGGACAGCGGCAGGGTGCGGCCACGGTCGTACTGACGGGTGGCGTGCGTACGCCCTCGGACTCACTCGTGGGACCGGTCGCCGACCAGGCGATCGGGGCGCTGCACTTCGATGTGCTGTTCCTCGGTGTGCACGGCATCTCGGTCGAGGCGGGCCTGTCGACGCCGAACCTGGCGGAGGCCGAGACGAACCGGCGGCTCGTGCAGTCCGCGCGGCGCGTCGTCGTGGTCGCGGACCACACCAAGTGGGGCACGGTGGGGCTCAGTTCGTTCGCCGCTCTGGAACAGGTCGACACGCTGGTCACGGACTCCGGGCTGCCCGGCGAGGCACGCGCGGAGGTCTCCGAGCATCTGCGGCGCCTGGTGGTGGCAGGCGAGCCCGAGGAGGATACAGACATCTGACGGTCCGCCAGTTATCGTGACCCGTACACCCGTATTCCACCGCTTCACCTCGGGTCTGGCACCGTCCCGATTCCGTTCCGCGAGGGGGTTTTCGCACGTGGCTCGCCAACTGCTCCCGGTGGGGCTCGACTTCGTCCAGTCCGCTCCAGTGCGTCTGGTGTTCGCGAGAGTGGTGAGCGCGCCTCCGGAGGCGGTCTTCCGTGCGCTGGCCGAGGACGTGGCGGGCTGGCCGGAATGGTTCTCGGCGGTGACGCTGGCCCGGCCGACCGAGGGCGGCGCGGGGCGGCAGATCCGGCTCAAGGGCGGTACGCGCTTCCAGGAGACGGTGCTCGCGGCCGAGCCCGCCGAGGTGTACACGTATCGCGTGGACGAGACGAACGCCCCCGGGGTCCGTGCCCTCGTCGAGGAGTGGCGGCTGACCCCGCACGTCACGGGTACGCGGCTGCAGTGGACCTTTGCCGCCGACGGCACCACGGCGTTCCGCTTCGCGGTGAAGCTGGGGCGACCGGGGCTGGGGCGCGCGTTCCGGGACGCGGTGGTGAGGCTGGACCGGCGGCTCGCGTCAGCGCGGGCATAAGGTGGCGTACGCGCGCATGCACCCCAAGCACCCCTAGTCCGGCCAAACTCCCGTGGCCAGCAGTGAGTCGATCGCCTTCGCGTACGGTGCGACGTCCAGCCCCTGCGCGGCCAGCCACTCGTCCGAGTAGTACTTGTCCAGGTAGCGGTCCCCGGGGTCGCACAGCAGCGTGACAACGCTTCCCGTGCGGCGCGTGGCAACCATCTCGGCGACGATCTTCAGCGCGCTCCACAGCCCGGTGCCGGTCGAGCCGCCCGCCTTGCGGCCGATGGACTGCTCCAGTGCGCGTACGGCGGCCACGCTCGCCGCGTCCGGCACCTTCATCATCCGGTCGACGGCGCCCGGCACGAAGCTCGGCTCCATGCGCGGTCGGCCGATGCCCTCGATGCGTGAACCGCAGTCGGTGGTGACGTCCGCGTTGCCCGTCGTCCAGCCTGCGAAGAAGCAGGAGTTCTCCGGGTCGGCCACGCAGATACGGGTGTCGTACTGCATGTAGTGCACGTAGCGGGCGATGGTCGCCGACGTGCCGCCGGTGCCGGCCGTGGCGACGATCCACGCCGGCTCGGGGTAGCGCTCCAGCTTCAGCTGGCGGTAGATCGATTCGGCGATGTTGTTGTTGCCGCGCCAGTCCGTGGCCCGTTCCGCGTAGGTGAACTGGTCCATGTAGTGACCGCCGGTCTCGGCCGCGAGGGCGGCGGACTCCTCGTACATCTTGCGCGGGTCGTCCACGAAGTGGCACTGCCCGCCGTGGAATTCGATCAGTCGGCACTTCTCGGCGCTGGTCGTGCGAGGCATGACCGCGATGAAGGGCACCCCGATCAGCTTCGCGAAGTACGCCTCTGAGACGGCGGTGGAGCCGCTGGACGCCTCGATGACGGGTCGGCCGCGCCGGATCCAGCCGTTGCACAGGCCGTACAGGAACAGCGAGCGGGCCAGGCGGTGCTTGAGGCTACCTGTGATGTGGGTGGACTCGTCCTTGAGGTACAGGTCGATGCCCCAGGTCTCGGGCAGCGGGAAGCGCAGCAGGTGGGTGTCGGCGGAGCGATTGGCGTCGGCCTGGACCTTGCGGACGGCTTCCTTGAGCCAGTGCCGGTACTCCGCGTCGCTGTGGTCGACGTCGAGGGTGGCCATCGGCTCGTGGATGCGAGCCTTTTCTGGGGTTGTCACGGCCGGGCTCCTTAAGGATGGGCCGACACCGGTTCGGCGGGTCGGACGCTTCGATCATAGACAGCTTCCGCACGCTTCTCACCTGCATAAACGTACCTTTGAGCACCTCAAAGGAATCACTGGCACACAGCGATGGGGGGCGCATCCGCCCGAGTGCGCCGAACCGTGCGCCTGACACCTGCGTGCGCACTGGTGCTCGACGCGGGGGACGTGCAGACTGCACCGCAGGGGACGGCGAACCCGACACGAGACGGCGATCCCGGGCGCGACGCACACTGGATCAGGACCGGAGCACAGTCGTAGCGCACAAGGGGGCGGGGCATCATGGCGGAGCCGGAGTTCACGGCCACCGGCGTACGGATCGGAAAGAGGCTGCGTTCGCTCACCCGGGCCGGACAGGTCCGGATCAGCGACGGCAGGCTGGAGTTGCTCACCAGTTACGGCAGCGAGATCGACAGCGCACCCGTGCGGGCGGTCCGCGCGTCGAAGCCGTGGTTCGCTCATGACGACCGCGCATTGGCGGAGGTCAACGGCACCCGCTACACCCTCACCCTGGGCGAACACGACCCCGCTCCGGGGGAGCCCGGACCGCCCGCCGCCCGCCGGTTCATCGAGGCGGTGCGCAAGGCGGCGGGGCGCGGTCACTGAGAGTGCCACGAGTTGCAGGACCCCATCCCCTGAGTCACGCTGATCCCACGTCACTCTGGGTTTACCGGTGATAACGCTGTGAAGCGGCGTGCGCCGGTCATGAACAGCAGGCGGCCGTTGTACGCAGGCCCCCTGCTGGATCCGTACTCGTCTTCTTCCGGACCTCAATTCGGGGAGTCGCAGCCGTGATCAGCCAGCCAAGCAGGCACTGCACGGTGGAGCTCCAAGCCCTGCCGTCGCGGATCGGCCAGGTCCGCAGGATCGTCTCGGCGCAATTGCGCTACTGGCATCTCGATCCCTTGATAGACCGGGCCGCGCTCGGTGTCACCGAACTGCTGACCAACGTTCACCAGCACGCCGAGCCCGACAAGGTCTGCACCGTGGAGATCGAGCTGCTGCTCGACCGGCTCACGGTCTCGGTGCGTGACCACGATCCCCGGCTTCCCGAGGTACGGGACGCCGACGCCTCCGCCACCTGCGGTCGCGGGCTTGCGATGGTCGCCGCGATGAGCGAGAGCTGGGGGGTTCGGCCGGACGGCGAGTCCGGCAAGGTCGTGTGGTTCACGCTCGCGGCGCCGTCCCCTGCGGTGACACTGCCGCCGTGTCCGCCGTATGGCGCGGTTACGGAGGCGCCGGTGCGGGGCGCTCCGCTGGGTGCGGTTGGTTAGAAGCTGCGGGTTGCCTCCGGCGGTTGGGCGGGTTGGGTTCGTTGTCGGGTGCGGGCGCGTTGTGGTTGCTCGCGCAGTTCCCCGCGCCCCTGGGGTGGTCGGTGGGTCGGGGCCGCGGGCCGGTGGGAAGCTGCGGGTTCGTTGTGGCTGGTGAGCATGGTGGCTGGCGGTTCGGGGGCGCCCCTTTAGGGGCGCGGGGAACTGCGCGACCAGCCACGACGGCCCCGCAGTCGCCCATGAACCGAACCCACCCTCCCGGTAGGCGCCCCCGTTCAACCGCCGGAGGCGATGGCGCGCAGCACGTCCAGTCGTGCGGCCCGCCGAGCGGGGCGCAGGCCCGCGAGCGCTCCGGCCGCGACGCCCACGAGCGCCACCAGCGCCAGCTGGGTGGGCGGCAGGGAGAAGGCGAACGCGCTGTCGCTCGCGCCGTCGGACGCCTTGACGAGCACCCAGCCCAGGAACCCGCCGAGGACGAGTCCGCCCACCGTGCCGAACGCGGCGACCAGGACCGACTCCCAGCGGACCATGGCGCGCAGCTGCGCCCGGGTCTGCCCGACCGCCCTCAGCAGGCCCAGTTCGCGGGTGCGTTCGTGGATCGCGAGCGTCAGCGTGTTGGCGATGCCGAGCAGCGCGATCAGTACCGCGAGCGCGAGCAGTGCGTAGACCAGGGTGAGCATCATGTCGATGCCTCCGGCCGAGGACTGTGCGTACTCGTCGCGGGTCTGCACCTCGGGGTTGCCGTACGCAGTAGCGACCTTCTCGACCGCCGCCTTGCCGTCGGCCGTGCTCACGCCGTCCTTGAAGGAGACGGCGATGAGGGTGTCGGAGTCCTGGGTGCGGTGCGGGGCCCAGGCCTCGCGGGTGATGACGTACTCGCCCGCGAGTTCCGACTGACCGTAGAGCGCGCGGACCGTGAAGGTCTCCTTCTTGCCGTCGGTGAAGGTGAGTTGGGCTTTGTCGCCGGTCTTGAGGCCCTGCTTTTCGGCCTCGTTCTCGGTGATGGCGATACCGTCCGTGCCGAGGTTCCGCATCGAGCCCCGGACCGTGCCGAGGTCGAAGGTGCGCTCCAGCGCGGCCGGGTCGGTGACGGTCAACGCGCGCCCCTTGCCGTCGACTTCGGCGACACCGCGGCCGAGACCGACGGCCGTGTCCACCTCGGGCCGCTCCGCGACGGCGCCGGCGAGCCGGGGGCTCAGTCCGCTGCCGCCGGCGCCGAACGACGGGGTGCTGACGGCGACGTCGCCCGCGAAGGACCGCGACACCGTCTGGTCCATGGTGGCCTTCAGTGAGGCTCCGAACACCGTGAACAGCGAGACGACGGCGACACCGATCATCAGCGCGCTCGCGGTGGCGGCGGTCCGCTTCGGGCTGCGCAGGGCGTTGCGGCGGGCGAGTCCGCCGGTGACACCGCGCAGCCGGTCGAGCGGGCTGCCGAGGGCGCGTACGGCCGTGGTGGAGGCGACCGGGCCGAGGACCACGAAGGCGGCGAGCGCCAGCAGGGCACCGGAGCCCGCGAGCCACAGGGACGGGCTCACGAAGACCCCGGTCAGGGTGACCGCGACGGCCAGCGCGCCGAGTCCGCCGCCCACGACGGCACGGTTGCGGGACGCGCCGGACTGGTCGACGGCCGTCTCCCGCAGCGCGGCGAGCGGTGCGGTGCGTCCGGCGCGGACGGCGGGCAGCAGCGCGGAGCCGAGGCAGACCACGATGCCGACCACCAGCGGCAGCAGCATGGACAGGCCGCTGATCACCAAGTCGCCGTCCGGGAACGGGAATCCGATCGCCGGGAACAGCGCCTGCAGCCCGGCCGCGATACCGATGCCGCCCGCGAGACCCGCCGCGGACGCCATGATGGCGACTGCGCTCGCCTCGACGAGCGTCGAGACGGTGACCTGCCTGCGCGAGGCGCCAAGTGCACGCAACAGGGCGTTCTCCCGGGTGCGTTGGGCCACGACGATCGCGAAGGTGTTGTGGATGGAGAAGGTCGCGACGAGCAGCGCCACGCCCGAGAACACCAGCAGGAAGGTGGTGAACAGGCTCAGGAACTGGCCGGAGATCATGTCCGTGTTCTCCGCGGCCGACTCCTGACCGGTGATCGCCTCGATTCCCTTGGGCAGTACGGGAGTCAGGGCGTCCACCAGCTCCTGCTGGCTGGTGCCGGGACCGGCCCGGACCTGGATGGTCGCGGCTTCGCCGGGCTTCGCGGTCAGGTACTTCTCGGCGTCGGCCTGCGTCATGCCGGTGAAGGTCACCTGCGCCATGCCGTCCTCGCCGCCGAAGGTCGCGAGACCGACGATCGTCACCTTGACCGGGTCGGGCGTACGCAAGGTCGTGGTGTCGCCGATCTTCAGATCGCCCCGCTCGGCGGTGCCGCGGTTGACGACGACCTCGCCGGGCTTCGACGGGGCGCGTCCTTCGGCGAGTTGGTACGGGTTGAGCTTCGGGTCGTCGATCCAGTTGCCCGCGAGCGTGGGCGGGCCCGCGCCGCCGATGGGGTCGCCGTCGGCGCCGATGAGCTGGCCCGCGCCCTCGATGTTTGGCACGGCGGCGGCGACGCCGGGCGTGTCCTCGATCCTCTTCACCAGGCCGGTGTCGACGGGCTGCCGTACGCCCTGACTCTCACCCGGCGTGGTGATGGTGTCGGCGCTGCGGACGACGGCGTCGGTGCCGCTCGTCGCGTTGCCGAACATCGTGTCGAAGCTGGCACGCAGGGTGTCGCCCATGACGAGGGTGCCGGCCAGGAACGCGACTCCGAGAAGCACCGCCAGGAACGTACCGGCGAAGCGCCGTTTGTGGGCGCGCAGGGACGACACGCTGATGCGCACAGACGCGTTCATGACGGCACCTCGAAGGCTTTCATGCGGTCCAGGACCTTGTCGGCGGTCGGGGAGGTCATACGGTCGACCAGGCGCCCGTCCGCGAGAAACACCACCTCGTCGGCGTGGGCTGCGGCCACGGGGTCATGGGTGACCATGACGACCGTGCGGGCGGTCTGACGCACCGTGCGGCCGAGGAGGCCGAGGACCTCCTCGCCGGAGCGGGAGTCCAGGTTGCCGGTCGGCTCGTCGGCGAAGACGACGTCCGGCCGGCCGGCGAACGCCCGGGCCACGGCGACGCGTTGCTGCTGGCCGCCGGAGAGCTCTGAGGGCCGGTGGTGCAGCCGGCCGCGCAGGCCGACGACGTCGATCAGCGCGTCGATCCATTCCTTGTCGCGGATGTCGCCCTTGCCGCCCGCAAGGTCCAGCGGCAGCGTGATGTTCTCCGCGACGGTCAGGGTCGGCACCAGGTTGTACGCCTGGAACACGAAGCCGACGCGGTCGCGGCGCAGCAGGGTCAGGCGGCGGTCGTCGAGGGTGCTCAGCTCGGTGTCGCCGATGTGGGCGGTGCCTGAGGTGAGCGTGTCGAGTCCGGCCGCGCAGTGCATCAAGGTGGACTTTCCGGAGCCCGAGGGCCCCATGATCGCGGTGAAGCGGCCGGCCGGAAAGTCGACGCTCACCCCGTCCAGGGCCCGCACGCTGGTGTCGCCGCTGCCGTACACCTTCACGGCGTCGACGACGCGGGCGGCGGTACGTGTGATGGTCGTCGTCGTGGTCATGCCGCACCGCCCTTGCCGGTCCGGCCGAACTGCTCGTCCAGGACGGACAGCCGGCGCCAGTACTCGTCCTCGTCGATCTCGCCGGAGGCGAAGCGGTGGCCGAGCACGGTGATGGGTGAGTTGTCCTCGGCGGCCGGCCGCCAGGGGCCGCGGCGTCCGCGCCACACCGTGCGGCGCAGCAGCGCGATGCCGCCGCCGATGACCAGTGCCCAGATCACCGGGAAGAACAGGATCCACGGGCCGGGCCCGCCGTCGCCGAAGTGCGCCAGGGTCTGCATGATCGGTCAACTCCTCGGTAGCGATGTGCTCTGCGATGTCCTTGCGTGTCGCTTCCGAGAGTCGTCCCGCAGGGGGTCCCGGGTCGTCGTACGGCCAGCGGCAGTGCGCGTACCACCGCGGGAGTACGCGGGCTGCTCACCGCTGCTCCTTGAGGGCTCGACTTCTGTAACTACTGGTATGTACAGTTCCTGCATGAGCACGTCGGAGCGTCTGATCGAGTCCACCCGTGAGCTGCTGTGGGAGCGCGGTTACGTGGGCACCAGCCCCAAGGCCATCCTGGAGCGTGCGGGCGCCGGGCAGGGCAGCATGTACCACCACTTCAAGGGGAAGCCGGATCTCGCCCTGGCCGCGATCCGGCGGACCGCCGAGGAGATGCGGGCTACCGCCGCGGGAGTACTCGACGGGCCGGGAACGCCGTACGAGCGCATCGAGGCGTATCTGCGGCGCGAGCGCGACGTGCTGCGCGGCTGCCCGATAGGGCGGCTCACGATGGACCCCGACGTGATCGCCAGCGACGAGCTGCGCGCGCCGGTCGACGAGACGCTCGACTGGCTGCGGGAACGGCTCGCCGCGATCGTCGAAGAGGGCCAGGAACAAGGCGAGTTCGCACCCTGGCTGGACGGCGAGGAGATCGCGGCAGCCGTCGTCGCGACCGTCCAGGGCGGTTATGTCCTGGCTCGCGCGTCCGGCTCACCCACCGCCTTCGACGCGGGTGTACGGGGGCTGCTGTCCCTGCTCATGACTGCCGCCCCGAAAGACCGTCCCGCCCGTCCCTCCTGAGGAGGCACTGTTGCACGCCATGCAGTACGCGCTCACCCTGCCCGCCGACTACGACATGGCCGTCATCCGCGACCGGGTTGCCCGCAAGGGGCATCTGCTCGACGACTGGGAAGGCCTCGGCATCAAGACGTACCTGATGCGCGAGCGCGGCGTGCACGGATCGCCGGTGAACCAGTACGCCCCGTTCTATCTGTGGAAAACCGTGGCCGGCATGAACTCCTTCCTCTGGGGAGGCCCCTTCCAGGGCATCGTCGACGACTTCGGGCGGCCGTCGGTCCGGCAGTGGACCGGGTTGGCGTACGAGGAGGGCGGCGCCGCCGGCTCCCCCGCGCGGGTCGCAGTATTGCGGCGCCAACAGGTGCCGGGCGGTTCCCAGTTGACAGTGGTGCGGGCTGAGGCGGCACGGGAGGCCGGGCGGCTGGCGGGTGAGGACGGCGCGGTGCTCGCGGCGGCCGTCGTCGACCCGAGCCGCTGGGAGCTCCTGCACTTCTCCCTCTGGGAACACGACACGCCCAAGACGGGCGGTGACGCGTACGAGGTGCTGCACATGTCCGCGCCACAGCGGGGCCAGTTGCCGCTAAGCGCTCCGCTGGGAGAACGGTGATAAACCCGCGGGCCGGTGGGGGCTGGTCGCGCAGTTCCCCGCGCCCCTAACGGGGCGTGATACCGCACCGGACTTCGCCGAGGCCGCTCGGATCACGATCACCCTGCGCTCCGGGCGGACCCCCCGCGCAGAAGCCGGCGCTGTACCGGCGGATCGCCGAACTCCCCGTGGACTACGCGGGGACCGAGCCGCGGAACGTGTTCGTCAACCTGATCGAGAACGAGCCGGTCGCCTGGTCCTTCGGCGAAGGCGTGGCGCAGTACGCCGTCTCCTCCGCTACGACCGGACCTTCGTCCTAGAGGCCCCTAGACCACGGCGATGTCCACGGACGGCCGGAGTTTTGCCGCCGCTGCCAGCGCCTCGTGCGCCGGGTTCGCGCAGAAGGCGTTCAACACGGCCTGGTCCGCGGGGTTTTCGGAGGCCGGGAAGGCGATCTGCTCATACGCCGCCTGGAAGCGTGGGCCCCAGCGGCGGGCGCCCAGGCGGGCCGTGCGGGAGCAGTTGTCGACCATGTATGCGACGTCTCGGGCGTGCATGTACGGCAGCAGCGAGTCGACGGCCTCGATGACCGACTCGTTGACGATCTCCGACCAGGGATGGCCGCGCTCTGCGAACTCGTCGATCTGGGCCGTCATGGTGGCGATGAACACTCCGGCCGTGAACGGGTCGACGCCCAGGGCACGCCCGGCTCGCCGGGCGCGTACCTCGTCGCCCGCCGCCCACATGGGCGAGCCGCCGATCTCGGCCATCGGGCGGGTGCCGAGGCGCTGTTCGGCGAGGATCACGCTGCGCAGTTCGGTGCCGTCGGCGACCTCGTCGTGGATCTCGGCGACGAGGTCACGGGCGGGCCCGTACGTCGCCGTGTACGCGCGGTCGAAGGTGTCCCGCCCCGCCGGGTCGAGGTTCTCGCGCACCGCCCGCAGCCCGGAGCGTGAGATGGTGCGGGCGATCGGGCCGGTGACGTTCTCGCAGGACCGTTCGTACGCCGCCACCGGGTCGTCGCCGGCGAGGCGGAAGCGCGCGTACAGGCTCTCGACGATGCCGTGGACGGCCCCGAGCAGGATGGCGCGCTCGCCGACGATGTCGGAGCGGTACTCGCTGTCCAGTGTGGTGTGGAAGGTGTACGGGGAGCCGAGCGCGACCGACCAGCCCAGCGCACGGTCGACGGCGTGACCGTCGGGGTCGGCGTGCACGGCGAAACTGCTGTTGATTCCGGCACCGTTGATCTCGGCGCCCTGCAGATACAGGCGTCGCACCGAGTCGCCCATACCCTTGGGGCAGACGGCGATCACCCCGTGCCCGGCGGGGAACTCACCGCCGGTTTCCCGGAGATGACCGAGCAGGAAGCCGTGTGACAGGCCGATCGTGGCGCCGGGCTTCAGCGCCGCGAAGAGCTCCCGGTGGTGGGCGGCGAGCGCGGCGTCCGCGATCAGCAGGATCACCAGATCGCTCTCGGCGGTGACGGCGAGCCAGTCGCCGAGCGTGCCGTCCGCCTCGGTGAACCCGTGCGCGCGGGCGTAGGCGGCCGAGGCGGAACCGGGGCGCAGTCCGACGGCGACGCGGATGTCCGTACCGGCCAGGGAGTCCCTCAAGTTGGCTGCCTGGGCGCGGCCTTGAGGGCCCCAGCCGATGACGCCGATGCGGTGGACGCCCGCGAAGGCCCCCGGCAGCAGGGGGAAGAGGTGGCGGCCGCCGCGCAGGATCGTCTCGGTGCCGCCGGGAACGGTCATGGTTTCGAGTGGGAAGACGGTGGAGGCATACGTCGAAGTCACGGTCGGGGTCATGGTCGAGTTGTAGGCTCGGCCCACGTATTGCGGCAAGCGCAATTTGCGCAGCGGGGTGTTGCGGTGGATGAAAGGCACAGGTGAAGGCATACTCAATGATCATCGCGAGCTGCGGCTGTTCCTTCATCTGGCGCAGACGCTGAACTTCGGCCGGACGAGTCTGGACTGTCATGTCAGCCCCGCGACGCTCACCAGAACCGTGCAGCGACTCGAGGCGGAGCTCGGCCACCAGCTCTTCGACCGTGGCCCGCGCGGGGTGTCGCTGACGGCGGAAGGGCACCGCTTCCGCACGTACGCGATGGAGGCGCTGGAGTTGTGGCGCACGTACCGCGAGGAGCACCCGGACCCGGCCGAACTCACCGGCACGCTTGGCGTGTTCGCGACCGTGACGGCCTGTCAGGCGCTCCTGCCCGACCTCCTCGCACGCTTTCGCGCCGCACATCCGCAGGTACGCCTCGACCTGCGCACCGGCGACGCGGCTGCCGCGCTCGCCCGGCTCGACGAGGGCGAGGTCGACGCGGCGGTCGCCGGCATTCCGGCGCGGCTGCCGGGGCCGCTGGTCAGCCGGACGGTGGCGGAGACTGAGCTGGTCTTTGTGACGGCCCGCGACCGCGCGGACGACGGGCTCGACGGGCCGTTCGTGCTGCCGCATCGTGGACTGGTGCGCGAGGCGGCCGACCGATGGTTTCGCGCGCGGGGCGTCACGCCCGAGGTGGCGGCCGAACCCGACGGCCACGAAGGGCTGTTGACGCTGGTCGCGCTCGGCTGTGGCACCGGTGTCGTACCCCGTCTCGTGCTCGAGAACAGCTCGGTGCGCGACCGGCTGGCCGTGCTGCCCGCCACTCCCCCACCGGAGCCGTTCCCGATCGGCCTGTGCGTACGACGCGCCGATCTGCGGCGGCCGTTGGTGTCGGCGCTGTGGAGCCTTACCGGGCCGTGAGCGCGGCGAGCGGGTCGTCGAGCACGGGCTGCCAGGCCAACTCGGCTGCTCCCACCAGGCTGTTGTGGTCGAGCGTGCAGGCCAGGATCGGTACGCCGCCGCTCTGCCCCCACAGACTGCGGTCGGCGACGACGGCGCGCAGGCGCTCCGGGTCGGCGTCGAGGAGGGTGCGGTGGAGTCCGCCGAGGATGATGCGGTCCGGGTTGAGGATGTTGACCAGTCCCGCAAGTCCCAGGCCCAGCCGGTCGATCAGTGCCTCGGCGGCCGTGCGGACGGCCGGGTCGGCGTACTGGTCGCGGATCAGGTCGTTCGCCTCCTGGAGCAGCGAGACCTCGGGGCCGGGGTCGCGGCCCGCCGCGGTGAGGAAGGCGAGCGGGTCCGCCTCGACGTCCAGGCAGCCTCGGCTGCCGCAGTGGCAGGGGCGGCCCTCGGGGTTGACCGTGAGATGGCCGACTTCGAGTGCCAGGCCCGAACTGCCCGTGTGCAGACGGCCGTCGAGCACGAGCGCGCCGCCTACGCCGCGGTGTCCCGTGGCCACGCACAGCAGATCGCGCGCGCCGCGGCCCGCGCCGTGACGGTGCTCGGCTAGCGCGGCGAGGTTGACGTCGTTGGCGGCGAACGCCGGACCGGTGATCCCGGCCGCGTGGATCCGCTCCGCGAAGATCTCCCGTACGGGTGCGCCCGCCGGCCAGGCCAGATGGAGCGGGTTGAGGGCCGTGCCCTCGGGTTCGGCGACGGCGGAGGGCACGGCGAGTCCGGCGCCCACGCAGTGGCGTCCCGTCTGCTGGAGGAGGTGGGCGCCCGCGTCGACGACCGAGCCGAGCACCTTCGCCGGGTCGGCGTCGACGATCTCGCAGCCGGGCGCGGTCGCGACGATACGGCCGCCGAGCCCGACCAGCGCCGCGCGGAAGCCGTCGGCGTGCACCTGGGCGGCGAGGGCGACGGGGCCGTCCTCGGCGAGCCGGAGCCGGTGCGAGGGCCGGCCCTGCGAGCCGGCGGCGGCGCCGGGGCGGGCGTCGACCCGGATCAGCCCGAGCGCTTCGAGCTCCGCGGCCACCGCGCCCGCCGTCGCCCGCGTGACCCCCAGTTCGGCGGTGAGCACGGCCCGCGTCGGCGCGCGCCCCGTGTGCACGAGTTCCAACGCGGGCCCGAGCGCGCCGCGTCCGCGGTCCAGCCGGGTCCTCGTGGTTCCTTCTCCCGCTGCTCGGGGGGTCGGCTTGCCGTTCATGAGTGGGAGTCTCCCATGATCCGGACGGTTGAGGGCCTCGCCTAGAAGCCGCTGGCCCGCAGCGTGATGTTGAGTCGGCCCGTCAGGCCGAGTTCGGGGGGCGCGGTGCCCGGGTGCACACGGGGTACGCCGTGGTACGCGAGCCGGGCGGGGCCACCGAAGACGAAGAGGTCGCCGCTGCGCAGTTCCACGTCCGTGTACGGGCGTTTGCGCGATTCGGTGTTGCCGAAGCGGAAGACGCATGTGTCACCGAGGCTCAGGGACACCACGGGGGCGTGGGACTTCTCGTCGCTGTCGCGGTGCATGCCCATGCGGGCGCCGGCGCCGTAGAAGTTGATCAGGGCGATGTCGTACGGGGCTGTCGGCTCGCCTTCGAAGGCGTCGTCCCCGAAGGCATCGGCCACCGCGCGACGGCCGAGCTCGCCCAGCCATTCCGGGAACGGCTTCACGGACGCGCCGTCACCGTCGACGACCGTGCGCGCGTACCCGTACGGATACCAGTGCCAGCCGAGGCAGACCTGCTGCGACGTCATCGTGCCGCCGCCGGGTGTGTGGACCGTGCGCAGGCCGGCGGGCGGGCGCGACCAGTCACGGCAGGCTTCCAGCAGTTCGCGCTGGCGCCCGGCATCGGCCCAGTCCGGCACATGCACCGCGCCCGGCGCGACCTCCGTACGACTCCGGGGAAACAGCTCGGCGTTCATGGCTCCATGGTCGCGCACTGCTCGGAGACGTACGGGCGAAAAACGTCATGAGCTGCGGCTCGGCTAGCCTGGGCGCACGATGACCGAGCGTATGGCGACACCATGGGGCGAGCACGAGCTGGCCCGCTTCCCCGAAGACCCCCGTGAGCGGCTGCGCGCCTGGGACGCCTCCGACACGTATCTACTGCGGCATCTCGCGGAACTCGCGGAGCGGGGACAGCCACTGGACGGAACCGTCGTCGTGGTGGGCGACCGCTGGGGCGCCCTCGTCACCGCCCTCCACACGCTGCGGCCGGTGCAGATCACAGACTCGTTCCTCGCCCGGGAGGCGACCAGCGCGAACCTGGCACGGAGCGGTGTCGACGCGGACTCGGTGCGCCTGCTCACCACCCAGGACCCGCCGCCCGACCGGATCGACGTGCTTCTGATCCGCGTACCCAAGAGCCTCGCGCTCCTCGAGGACCAGCTGCTGCGTCTGGCGGCCGGAGTCCACGAGGGGACGGTCGTCGTCGGTACCGGCATGGTCAAGGAGATCCATACCTCTACGCTGCGGTTGTTCGAGCGGATCCTCGGCCCGACCAGGACCTCCCTGGCCGAGAAGAAGGCCCGGTTGATCTTCTGCGAGCCGGACCCCGCGCTCACCCGACCGAAGAACCCCTGGCCCCACACCTACGCACTGCCCGAGGGCATCGGTCCCGTCTCCGGCCGCACCGTCGTCAACCACGCGGGCGTCTTCTGTGCCGAGCGTCTCGACATCGGCACGCGGTTCTTCCTCCAGCATCTGCCGTACGGGCCCGGGGCCGGGCACGTGGTGGACCTGGGCTGCGGCAACGGTGTGGTCGGTACGGCGATGGCGCTGGCCGACCCGGAGGCCGAGGTGCTGTTCGTGGACGAGTCGTACCAGGCGGTGGCCTCTGCGGAGGCGACGTACCGGGCAAACTCCGAGGGCGTCGGCAAGGCGGAGTTCCGCGTCGGCGACGGGCTGACCGGCGTCCCGCCCGCGAGCGTCGACCTCGTACTCAACAATCCGCCCTTCCACTCGCACCAGGCGACGACCGACGCCACGGCCTGGCGGATGTTCACGGGAGCGCGCCGGTCGCTGCGGCCGGGCGGCGAGCTGTGGGTGGTGGGCAACCGGCACCTCGCCTACCACGTGAAGCTGCGCCGCCTCTTCGGCAACAGCCAAGTCGTCGCCGGCGACGCGAAGTTCGTGATCCTGAAGGCCGTCAAGAGGTAGGCACGCTCGCAGGGGCGGTCTCGCCGCGCAGGGCACGTGGCGAGGCTCCCAGTTCGCGTCGGCACGCCTTGTTGAAGGCCTGCAGGTCGGGGATGCCGACGGACGCGGCGACGGCCGGGATGGAGAGGGTCGAGGCGCGCAGCAGGTGGTGGGCACGGTCCAGCCTGCGGCGTCGGACGTACGCGACGACCGTGCCGCCCGTCGTGGTGCGGAAGAGCCGGGTGAGGTGGTTGTGCGAGACGCCCGCGGCGCGTGCGACGGCGGGCACGGTGAGCGGGGCGGCCAGGTTGGCCTCGATGTACGCGATCGCGGCGGTGACGGCCGGGTGCGGCCCCGGGCGGCCGGCGTCGGGCGTGAGGTGGGCGATGCGCCACAGGGCCGTCCAGATCTCTGCCCGGGTGCGTTCGGGCGCGCCGGGCACGGAGGCGATCGCTTGGAGCAACAGGCCGGTGAGCGCGGGGAGTTCGGGTCCCGCGTCCTGCATGACAGGGATGGTGCGCGGCGGTCCGGCAGGGGCGATGCACAGATGCGCGTAGAGGTGTTCGGAGCGGCCCTGGTAGCGGAAACGGACCGTCGTGCCGGGTGGTACGAGACTGACCCGGCCGGGGCGGACGGCGTGCGACGTGCCGTCGACGATCAGCTCGGCGTCGTACTGGTACAGGTGCAGTTGCCACAGCTCGGGCAGCCGGAACACATCGGTACGGCTCGCGACGCCGTGCACGCCCACTCCGGCGTTCACCACGACGGGCGGCTCCCCGAGGTGGACCTCCGTCTCCCGCATGGTGAAAAACTACCAGTACGAAAGCGCTCCGATTGGGGTGCGATTTGAAACTGCGGGTTCGTTGTGGCTGGTCGCGCCCACGCGGCGGAGCCGCAAATTGATACAGCCCGCGCCCCTGAAGGAAGGCCTGCGGCCTCCTTCAGGGGCGCGGTATCGCACCAGCTCAGCCAGCTCGTACCACCCTGATGATCCGCGCCACCGCCTCCGTCATCGCCTCGCGCGCCACTGTCAGGTACGCGCGTGAGTCGACCGCGTCGGGGTGTGCGGTAAGGAAGTCGCGGATCGCGCCGGTCATCGCGAGGTTCAGGGCTGTGCCGAAGTTGACCTTGGTGATGCCGCCGGTGACGGCCGTCGTCAGCTCGGTGTCCGGGAGGCCGGAGGAGCCGTGCAGGACAAGCGGTGCGTCGAGGGCGGCGGTGAGGCGTTTGAGGAGATCGTGGTCGAGGGCGGCTGTGCGGGTGGTCATGGCGTGGACGCTGCCGATTGCCACGGCGAGGGCATCCACGCCGGAGTCGGCGACGAAGGCGCATGCCTCGGCGGGATCCGTCCGGGCGGCGGGTGCGTGGGCGTCCAGCGGTGGCCGGCCGTTCTTGCCGCCGACCTCTCCCAACTCGGCCTCGATCCATAGCCCTTGGTCATGCGCCCACTCGACGGCGCTCCGCGTGGCGGTGAGGTTCTCGGCGTACGGCAGCCGCGAGGCGTCGTACATCACGGAGCTGAATCCGGCCTCGGCTGCCTGTCGCAGCAGGCCGTCACTCTGTACATGGTCCAGGTGCAACGCGACGGGCACGGAGGCCTGTTCGGCCGCCGCGGTCGCGGCGCGGGCCAGCGGGAGCAGCCGTCCGCCGCGGAACTTCACGGCGTTCTCGCTGACTTGGAGGATGACAGGGGCGTCCACGGATTCGGCACCGGCGACGACGGCTTCGACGTGCTCCAGCGTGATGATGTTGAACGCGGCGACAGCGGTGCGTTCCGTGGCCGCCCGGGTGACCAGCTCACCGGTTGCTGCGAGGGGCACAAGCCTCTCCTTTCGGCGTGACGGGTTCGCCGGTCAGGGCGTGGTGAGGATGACCGATCGGGTGAGGTGGCGCGGCCGGTCGGGGTCGAGGCCGCGGGCCGCGGCGACGGCCACGGCGAGTCGCTGGGCGCGGACGAGTTCGGCGAGCGGGTCGAGGCCGCCCTCGACCCACAACCCGCCCGTGGCCCGCACCTGTTCGGCCAGTCCGTCCGGCGCGTCACCGAGCATCCAGGTCGCGGTTCCGGCGGAGGTGATGCTGATCGGGCCGTGCCGGTACTCCATCGCCGGATAGGCCTCGGACCAGGCCAGCGAGGCTTCGCGCATCTTGAGCCCGGCCTCGTATCCGAGCCCCACGCTCCAGCCGCGGCCCAGGAACGTGAACTGCACGCAGTCGACCAGCCCGTCGGGTAGCGGCACCGACAGTGCGGTGCGGGCATCGGCGACGACAGCCTCGGTGTGCAGGCCGAGGTGGGCCCGCAGCAGCGTGAGCGCGGTGGTGGCGAACCGGGTCTGCACCACGGACCGTTCGTCGGCGAAGTCGAGCACGATCACGTCATCCGCCGCCTCCATCACGGGAGTTCGCGGATCCGCGGTGATCGCGACGGTTCGCGTACGCCCCTTCAGCCGGCCGAGGAGTCCGAGCACCTCGGTGGTGGTGCCGGAGCGGGTGAGGGCGAGGACGCGGTCGTACGTCCGCCCGTACGGGAACTCGGAAGCGGCGAAGGCGTCCGTCTCGCCCTGGCCCGCCTGCTCGCGCAGCGCGGCGGCAGCCTGCGCCATGAACCACGAGGTACCGCACCCCACGATCGCGACCCGCTCCCCCGCGGCGGGCAGCACGGCCGTGTGCCGCGAGGCCTGCTCGGCAGCCCGGGTCCAGCACTCGGGCTGGCTGTTCAACTCGTTCTCGACATGGCTCATGCCGTGCTCTCCCCGGATGGCCGACTGGATGGCTGACATGGCTCCATCGTCGCGCACCGCTCGGGGAGGGACTGGTCTGAGTGTTCTTGCGAGAGAGACCGCGTCGACCGGCTGCTGTGCGAGCGCGCCGGCGCCACATGTTGGTCGAGCGTCCAAGACACCGCGATGGCATGCTGGTACGCATCCACTCTCGAGGGCTTGAAGGAGCGGCGGCCGGATGGCTCGCATGGCAGCGAAGGACCGACGGGAAGAGCTGATCGCCGCGGCGATCCGCGTCATGGTCCGCGACGGCGTCACCAAGGCCACGACACGCGCCATCGTGGGCGAGGCGGACATGCCGCTCGGCGTCTTCCACTACTGCTTCCACTCGCGCGAAGAGCTTCTGCAAGAGGTCATCACCCGCCTCACGGACAGCAGTGTCGCCAAGGCCAGGGACGTGTTCGCGGCGGAGGGCGACGACCTCGGCACGCGCGTCACCAAGACCTTGTTCACCTTCTGGGAGGGTGTGGAACTCAGCCCGGGAGAGCACCAGGTGGGATACGAACTCACCCACTACGCCCTGCGCCAGGCCGGATTCGAGGAACTGGCCCGCCGGCAGTACGACCACTACCTGGAGGTCCATCAGGAGTTCCTCCTGAAAGCCGCCGAGAGCGCGGGAATCCGGTGGACCGTGCCCCTTCCCGTCCTGGCCCGCTACCTCAACGCGGTGCTGGACGGCGTGACCTTGTGCTGGCTGGCGGACCGCAACAGCGACCACAGCCGCGAGGTGCTCCGTCTGGCGGGCGAGCACCTGATGACGCTCGTCGGCGAGGACGACTGACGCTCCACTCCCCTGCTCGTACTCCGCCGCGGAGGCGAAGAGCTTCGTCATGCCCGCCGGGTCTCTCCGCCTCACCCTCTCTCGCCTCCCCGTTTGCGGCCCGGAAACGTTGACTTTGGTTGGTTCGGAATGAGACGGTCACTCGTACGAGTCAAGCGTCTTGCACAAGTGACCAACTCAGCCCGGGCAACGCAAGCCCCGCGCCAGCAGGGAGCCTCTGGAATGCAGCAGACGGCATCGGCCGCCTCCGCCCTCGTCCCCCTGAACGAGGTCCGGATGGCCCAACTCGACCGGGCCACCGAGCACTTGGATCCGCCGTTCGCCGTGGTGGACCTGGACGCCTTCGACGCCAACGCCGCCGACCTGGCACGACGGACCGGTTCACGCGCCACCATCCGGCTGGCCAGCAAGTCGGTCCGCAGCCGCCACCTGATCCGGCGTGCGCTCGACCGGGAGGGCTACCGCGGCATTCTCGCGTTCACGCTGCCCGAAGCCCTGTGGCTGGCTCGGGAGCACGAAGACGTGGTCATCGGCTACCCGACCACGGACCGCACCGCGTTGCGGCAACTGGCGAAGGACGAGCGCGCGGCCTCACGTATCACGCTCATGGTCGACTCCATCGGCCAACTCGACTTCATGGATGCCGTGTTGGTCGGGAGCCGACCTGACCTCCGCGTCTGCATCGACCTGGACGCCTCGCTGGAACTGGCGGGTGGACGGCTCCACCTGGGCCCGTACCGCTCCCCCGTGCACACCCCGGGGCAGGCAGCCGCACTCGCCAGGGCGATCGTGAACCGGCCCGGATTCCACCTCGCCGGCGTCATGTCGTACGAAGGCCAGATCGCCGGCCTCGGTGACAACCAGCCGGGGTCTCCCCTCAAGCGTGCCGCGCTCCGCGCCATGCAGCGCTTCTCGGCCCGCGAGCTGGCCGAGCGGCGCGCCGCGGCCATCGCAGCCGTCGAGGCCGTGCAGCCACTGGAGTTCGTCAACGGCGGCGGCACCGGCTCCATCGAGCAGACCGCCTCCGAGCACGTGATCACCGAGG
The DNA here is from genome assembly GCF_039532825.1 of Streptomyces vastus. Taxonomy (NCBI): domain Bacteria; kingdom Bacillati; phylum Actinomycetota; class Actinomycetes; order Kitasatosporales; family Streptomycetaceae; genus Streptomyces; species Streptomyces vastus. Next base: position 89,632 of record NZ_BAAASJ010000031.1, on the reverse strand, counting down.
TCGGTGCGGGATCCGGTCTCTACGGGCCCGGACTGTTCGACTTCTACCGGCACTTCCGGCCGCGGCCCGCCGCCTTCTTCGTGATGTCGGTCGTACGCCGCCCGTCCGACCGGATCGCCACCGTCCTCGGCGGCGGCTGGGTCGCTTCCGGTCCGCACGGCAAAGACCGTCTGCCCACCCTGAGTTGGCCCCAGGGCCTGCGGATGAACCCCATGGAGGGCGCGGGCGAAGTCCAGACACCCGTACTCGGCAGGGCGGCACAGGGACTGCGGCTCGGTGACCACGTGTGGTTCCGGCACGCCAAGGCAGGTGAGCTGTGCGAGCGCGTGAACACGCTCCATCTGGTGGCGGGCGGGGAGGTCGTCGACCAGGTCCCGACGTACCGCGGCGAGGGACACGCCTTCCTCTGACCCGCCAACTCGTCGATTTCCGCAGCCAGTCACGCCACTATCAGGAAGGAAGGTCGTGGAGACAACCCGCTACCGTACGCCCCGGAGCAAGGCGCACGAGCGCAGGAGGGTGTGGCAGAACTGGGACGGCAACGTCACCGCCCGCCCGGTCCGCGACATCGCTCCCACCTCGGTCGAGGAACTCCGCGCCGTCATACGCCAGGCAGCCGAGGACGGCCTGACGGTGAAGCCCGTCGGCAGCGGCCACTCCTTCACCCCGGCCGCCGTTACCGACGGCGTCCTGATACGGCTCGACCACCTCGCCGGCATCCGTGCCATCGACCGTGCAGCCGGCACGGTGACCGTGGATGCGGGTACGCGGCTCAAGACGCTGAACCTGGCTCTGGCCCGGGAAGGCCTGTCGCTCACGAACATGGGCGACATCATGGAGCAGACCGTCTCGGGCGCGATCAGTACGGGCACCCATGGCACCGGCCGTGAGTCGGCTTCGATAGCGGCACAGGTCCGCGGCCTTGAACTCGTGACGGCGGACGGCTCCTTGCTCACCTGCTCGGAGAAGGGGACCGACGAAGAACGCGCGGTCTTCGCGGCGGCCCGCATCGGACTGGGTGCCCTGGGAGTCGTCACCGCGATCACCTTCGCCGTGGAACCGCTCTTCCTCCTCTCGGCACGCGAAGAACCGATGACCTTCGACCAGGTCACCGCCACCTTCGACGAACTCCACGCGGAGAACGAGCACTTCGAGTTCTACTGGTTCCCGCACACCGGGAACTGCAACACCAAGCGCAACAACCGAAGCGCGGGTCCGCTCGCCCCGGTGGGCCGGTTGAGCGGCTGGTTCGAGGACGAGTTCCTCTCCAACGGCCTGTTCCAGGTGGCTAATTCGCTGGGCCGTACCGTGCCCGCGACCATCCCGGCGATCGCGAAGATCTCCAGCCGGGCCCTGTCCGCCCGTACGTACACGGACATTCCCTACAAGGTGTTCACTTCGCCGCGCCGGGTGCGCTTCACGGAGATGGAGTACGCCGTCCCGCGCGAGGCCCTGGTGGAGACGCTGCGCGAACTGAAGGCCATGGTCGACCGCTCGGACCTACGGATCAGCTTCCCTGTGGAGGTCCGCACAGCGCCCGCCGACGACATCACGCTCTCCACGGCGTCGGCCCGCGAGAGCGCCTACATCGCCGTCCATGTGTACCGGGGCACGCCGTACCACCAGTACTTCTCTGCCGCGGAACGCATCTTCACCGCCCACGACGGCCGCCCGCACTGGGGCAAGCTGCATACGCGGGACGCCGACGACTTCGCCAAGGCGTACCCGCGCTTCGCCGAGTTCACCGCCCTGCGCGACCGCCTCGATCCCGACCGGCGCTTCGGCAACGCGTACCTGCGCCGGGTGTTGGGCGACTGATCCGGTCGGGTGCCCTGGAGGTCCCGTACGCCTGGGCCGCCCGCCATCGCTGACGTTCTGTGCGGCAGGATGAACTCATGAGCATCGTCAAGATCAACGTCCTCACCGTGCCGGCCGAGCAGCGCGAGACGCTGGAGAAGCGCTTCGCCTCGCGAGCCGGACTCGTCGAGAGTGCCGACGGCTTCGAGTGGTTCGAACTCCTCCGCCCGGTCGACGGCACGGACAACTACCTCGTCTACACCCGGTGGCGCGACGAGGAGTCGTTCCAGGCCTGGATGGAGGGTTCGATGAAGGAAGCACACCAGGGCGGGAGCGACCGGCCCAAGCCGGCTGCCAGCGGTTCGACCGTGTGGACCATGGAGGTCCTGCAGCAGGCTGAACCGAAGTCCGACTGACCGTTTTTCCCACCGACGTGCTTGGGAGCGGAGGCCGCTCCCAAGCGCCGCCCCTCCGGGTCACATACCGTCGCGGACCATGGCGGCGACGATCTGGACGTGACGATCGGCCGCCGTGTTCGAGAACTCGTTCTCGTAGTTCAGGCCGTACGGCCAGAAGTGGCCACCGCCGGTGGCCAGTTTGGCGCCAGAACCGTCGAACTGCCTTACCAGTGCCGTGGCCTGCGCACCGGTCCACGTGCCGCTGCCGCCGAGGCGGGACCAGCCCGAGCTCGTCCCTACGCCGATGGTGTGAGCGATCTCGTGCAACGCGGTCCGCTCGGTCATGTAGGCGCGACTGCCGAAGCGGATGGTTCCGTTGATGTTGCCGTCGGCGGTGGGCACACCCGGGTCGTAGCGGACGGTGATGTTCTTACCGAGGTCGCTGAGGTTGTTGTACCGGGCCACCGCCGCGTTCATCGCCCTCGTGATGAGGTCGTACGCAGCCAGCTGGTCCTGGGTCGGGTTGCTCGCCCGTTCGAGCCTCCAGGTGATGCTGGCCGCCGCCACCCGTTCCTGCGCTACCGGTGCGGCTGGCGGAGCGGCTTGCGGGGTGGCTTGCGCAACGCCGGGCCCGGCCAGCATTGCGGCTGCCAGTGCGGCCACGGCCACCGGGTTACGCCAGGGTATGGATGCGCGCTCGGTGGGCACCGGCGTCCGTCTGCGGCTCATGGAAGGGTCCTCCTGTGGGGGTGGGCCGTCGGGTGTGGGGATGACGGCAGGTCAGTCCGGTCCGTTTGTCTTGCTGCGGCGGAATGTCGTACGCCGGGCTCGTGACGCTCAGCCACCGATCTTTCCGACGCCCGCCCCGGCCCGTACGAGCGAGGGAACGTCGGCAGCCGGCTCCAGCGTGTACGAGTAGTAGGTGCGCGGCTCGGTCACGGTGCCGTTGGTCTCGCACGTACCGGACCCGGTGAAGACGTTGCCCCGCTGCACCAGCCGGCCCGGCCCCGACGCGTCGTACCCGGAGGCGGAGTAGCAGGGATACCCAACGCCTTCGAAGTGGTTGCCTTCGACCAGCACCCCCGCGTTCATGGTCGAGGCGACGCCGTACAGGGCGTTCCCCTTGTAGTAGTTGTTGTAGACATGCACCGGTTCGCCGAACCGTACGCGCGGATGCCGCTGCCGCGAGCCGTCGAAGAAGTTGTGATGGATGGACACCTTCAACTTGCCGGTGTCCTGGCCGCTGTTGCCGTCGGAGTGGCCGAGCAGCATGCTCTTGTCGGTCTTGTTGAACCAGTTCCACGACACGGTGACGTACTCGGAGCCCCGGACAATGTCGATCGCCCCGTCGACGGCCCCGACGAACTCGTTGTGGTCGATCCAGAGGTGGTGCGACTCCTGGCCCACGTTGACGGCATCGTCCTCGGCGCCTGTGAACTTGATGTTCCGCACGATGACGTTGTACGAGCGGTAGAAGTCCAGGCCACCGCCGTTGATGACGGCTGAGGAACCGACGCCGACGATGGTCTTGTTCGGGCGCACGCCCTGCTTGCTGGTGATGTCGATGGTGCCTTGAACCTGGATGACCAGCCCCCGTGGTGTCGATGTACTCCAGGAACTGCTCGGTGTTGGTGGCGGTGACGGTCGGACCGCCGGCTCCGCCAGTGGTGCCGTTCTGGCCGAGGGCGTTGACCGCGGCGAAGCCGGTGGGCGAGGTCTCGGCCCGTGCCCTCGATGTCTGCGCGGTGGCACTGCCGCTGCCTGCCGGTACCAGCGTCGCGCCGAGCAACAGGGCGAGCGCGAGAGCGGGAATGCCGCGTGCGGTGCGTAACGGACGCTTCCTTGCGGACGTCTTCGGGAACGACGCCGTCTTGCGGTTCCTCGAGTGCATGTCGGCACTCTCCCGTCAGGAGATGCACCCCGCGCGCCGGATGCGCGGAGGTGTGAATGCAGAGGCACGAGCAGGGAGAAAGCGCTTTCCAAGATTTCCTGAATGCTAATCAGGTGTTTTGAGCATGTCAACAGATGGGGATATGGGAACCCGGCACGTGGCCGCCGGCGAGGTCAGTGCTTTCCGGAGGGGTCAGTCGCACTGCGTGATCGGGCGGGCGGACTCTGCGGCCGTCCGGTTTGCGAAACTTTCGCGGTGTCCGACACCCCTTTCGAGGGCGCGGGCGGCTGACGCATAGTGATGGCGCTGTTCTACGGCCCCCATGAAGGGACAAGATGACGCGGAAGAAAGCCCTGGTGGTCAGAGGCGGGTGGGAAGGGCACCGGCCGGTCGAGGCCACGGAGCTGTTCCTGCCCTTCCTGCAGAGCAACGGATACACCGTCCGGGTCGAGGAGTCGACCGACGTCTACGCCGACACCGCCGAGATGGCCGGCACCGATCTCGTCGTGCAGTGCATCACGATGTCGGAGATCACCTACGAGCAGCTCGCGGGACTGAGTGAGGCGGTCGCGGCGGGCACCGGGTTCACCGGCTGGCACGGCGGCATCGCCGACTCGTTCCGCGCCTCCTCCGACTATCTCCACCTGGTGGGAGGCCAGTTCGCGACCCACCCGGGCAAGGAGCCGTGTGAGCGCCGGGGTGACGCTGAGGACAACTACCTGCCGCACACCATCGACATCACCGAGCCCGGCCGCGCTCACCCCATCACCGCGGGCATCGAGAACTTCGAACTGCACACCGAGCAGTACTGGGTGCTCCACGACGACCTGATCGATGTCCTCGCCACCACCACCCATCCCGCACGGCCGTGGCAGCCCTGGCACCGGCCGGTCCGCTCGCCTGCGGTCTGGACCCGCCTGTGGGGCACCGGGCGCATCGTGGTGACGACACCGGGGCACAGCCTCGACGTGCTCGAGAACCCCAACGTCCGCACCATCATCGAGAGGGGCATGCTGTGGGCGACGCGCACCGCATAGGCGTCGTGGGTCTCGGGGTCATCTCCCGCGCGTACCTGGACACGCTCATCGGCCATCCCGCCGTACGCGTCACCGCGGTCGCGGACCTCGATGCCTCCCGGTCGGCCGCGGTCGCCGCCGACCTGACCGGCGTCGAGGCTCTGACCGTCGAGGAGTTGCTGAGCAGCCCGGACGTGGACACGGTGCTGAACCTCACCGTGCCCGCGGCCCATGCCCAGATCGCCCTCGGCGCCGTCGGCCACGGCAAGAACGTCTACGGAGAGAAGCCGCTGGCCGCGACCCTCCCCGACGCCCACGCCGTCATGGAGGCCGCCGCGAAGGCGGGCGTCGGTGTGGGGTGCGCTCCGGACACCGTCCTGGGCACCGGAATCCAGACGGCACGGGCGGCCGTGGCGGCGGGAAGCATCGGGCGCCCTCTGTTCGCCTCGGCCGTCATGGTCACCCCGGGGCACGAACGCTGGCACCCCCACCCCGACTTCTACTACACCGCCGGGGGCGGTCCTCTGCTGGACATGGGCCCGTACTACTTGGCATCACTCGTCCACTTGCTGGGTCCGGTGCGTGCCGTGACCGGGGCGGCCGGCCGGCTCCGCGCCGAGCGCGTCATCGGTTCCGGACCGCGCGCGGGCGAGCGGATACCGGTCGAGGTGGACAGCCATGTCTCCGGTGTGCTCGAGCACGTGGGCGGGACCCTGACGACGATCACGACGAGCTTCGACGGCGTGGCCACCACGGCCGCGCCGATCGAGATCCACGGCGAGAAGGGGACCCTCACAGTTCCCGATCCGAACGGTTTCGACGGCGAGGTGCGGCTCTTCGAACTCGGCGGCACGCAGTGGCGCACGCTTCCGGCGTCGGCGGGCTACGTCGGCGGCGCACGGGGCGTAGGACTGCTCGACTTCATCGCCGCCGACGTGCGGCGGGCGCCTCGCGCGAACGGCGATCTCGCCCTGCACGTGCTGGAGACGATGAGTGCCCTTCTGCGCTCGTCGGCCGAGGGGCGACGGATCAAGCTGACGACGTCGGCCGAGCCGCCCGTTCCCGTTCCGCTGACGGCTGCCGAGGAGTGGAGAGGAAACGCGGCCTGGTGAAGCCGGCGGGCGTCAGTCCACGGGCCATGTGTGCGCGGGTGCGTTCATGTGCATGTAGTCCATGTACGTGGTGGTCATCTGCCTGAGCGCCTCCCATCGGTCGGAGGTGTCGGCCTTCTCGAGGTGGTGGACCGTCTCCGCCTGCCACAGGGCGCCGTTGCGGGCGGTGACGCAGCGCTGCTCGATGACCCCCAGCAGAGGCTCGCGCCACGCCGCGTCCATGCCGGTCAGTTCGAGGCCCCGGTGGGCCAGGGGCAGCAGGCGCCGCAACACCAGTTCCGTGACGGGTACTTCGCCGACGCCGGGCCAGTAGAGGCGGGCGTCGATGCCGTCGCGGGCCGCGGTGTGCAGATTCTCCTCGGCGACCGCGAAGGACATCCGTGTCCACACCGGCCGGTCCTCGTCGACCAGGGCACGGGTCAGGCCGTAGTAGAAGGCGCCGTTGGCGATGATGTCGGCCACGGTGGGGCCGGCGGGCAGGACACGGTTCTCGATGCGCAGATGTGGCCGGCCGTCAGTGACGGCGTAGACGGGGCGGTTCCACCGGTAGATGGTGCCGTTGTGCAGCGTCAGTTCCCCCAGTTGCGGAACGCTGCCTTGGCCGAGCGCCTGCTGCGGGTCCTCGTCGTCGCACAGGGGCAGCAGTGCAGGGTAGTAGCGCACGTTCTCCTCGAAGAGGTCGAAGACGCTGGTGATCCACCGTTCTCCGAACCACACCCGGGGTCGTACGCCCTGGGCCTTGATCTCCTCGGGGCGGGTGTCGGTGGCCTGCTCGAACAAGGGGATGCGGGTCTCGCGCCACAGCTCCCTGCCGAACAGGAACGGCGAGTTCGCCGCCAGGGCGATCTGTATGCCCGCGATGGCCTGGGCCGCGTTCCAGTAGTGCGCGAACTGCTTCGGGGCGACCTGCAGGTGGAACTGGGTGCTGGTGCAGGCGGCCTCGGGGGTGATGGCGTCGGCGTACATCGACAGGCGCTCCACGCCGTCCACCCTGATCCGCAGGTCCTCACCCCGCGCCGCGAAGATCTGCTCGTTGAGCAGCCTGTAGCGCGGGTCACCGGACAGGGCGCTCTCGCCCACGTCCGCCTCCCCCAGGGTCGGCAGAATGCCGATCATGATCAGGTGCGCGCCCACGGCGGAGGCGCGTTCCTCGGCGTGGTTGAGTGCGTCGCGGATCGTCTGCTCCCAGTCGCCTGGGCCCCCGGCGGTGAGCTGCCGGGGCGGGATGTTGATCTCCAGGTTGAAGCGGCCCAGCTCGCTCGACCAGGCGGGGTCGGCGATCGCCTGGAGAACCTCGGTGTTCCGCATCACCGGCCGCCCGTCGCCGTCCACCAGATTGAGCTCGATCTCCAGCCCGACCCGGGGGCGCTCGCTCTCGAAGGCCGACTCGCGCAGCATCTGCGCCAGCACATCGAGGCAGGTGTGCATCTTGTCCCGGTACCGACGGCGGTCTTCCCGCGTGAACACCAGGGCCGGCACGTCACGTCCCATCGTGGCCCTCCCGAGTTCCCTCGGCGGATACCTCTCGTGCCCCCAGCGTCGCACTTGGGGCGGAATCCGGACAGTCAGCGCACAAGCGCGGTTCCGCAGTACCGAGTGAGCAGGCGGTGCCGGGCCGGTCACAGGTCGAGGACGAGGCGAGGCCCGCATGAGCGGGAGACGCAGATGAGCATGGTGTCGCCGGCGGCCCGCTCGTCCTCGCTGAGCAGGGAGTCCCGGTGGTCGGGCGTGCCGTCGAGTACGTCGGTCTCGCAGGTGCCGCAGGTGCCTTCGCGGCAGGAGAAGTCCACGTCGACGCCTGCCTGCTCCAAAGATTCGAGCACCGAGCGGTCGGGCGGCACGGTGAGAGTGAGCCCGGCGCGGGCGAGCACCACCTCGAAGGCCGCGGCGGGGCGGGCTTCGGCTGCCTGCACTGGGGCGAACCGCTCGATGCCCAGCGTGCCGGCCGGCCAGTCGGCGCACTGCTCCTGCGCCGCACGCAGCAGGGGCTCGGGGCCGCAGGCATGCACAAGGGTGCCCTCCTCGGGGGCGCCGAGGAAGGCCCCGAGGTCCAGCAGGCCGTACTCGTCCTGTGGGCGGAGAAGCACACGGTCCCCGTAGGGCATGAGGCGGTCCAGGAACGCCATGGAGGTGCGGGTACGGCCGCCGTACAGCAGACGCCAGTCGGCCCCGGCAGCCTCGGCGGCCTCGACCATCGGCAGGACCGGTGTGATGCCGACGCCGCCGGCGATGAACAGATGGCGTGGGGCCGGCCGCAGCGGGAAGTTGTTCCGCGGCCCGCGGACGCGCACGGCGGTGCCTTGCGGCAGGTGGTCGTGGACGTACGCGGAGCCGCCCCGGCCCTGTGGCTCACGCAGGACGGCGATGCGCCACGCGTCCGGTTCGGCGGGGTCCCCGCACAGCGAGTACTGGCGGATCAGGCCGCCGTCCAGGAGCAGTTCGAGGTGCGCTCCCGGCGTCCAGGACGGGAGCGCACGGCCGTCCGGGCGGCGCAGGGTGAGGGAGACGACGCCGTCGGCTACGTGGGTACGGGTCGCCACGACGAGGGTCTCCTCGTCCAGGGGCAGCTGGTCGGTCATGGTGGGTCAACCTGGTCTCGTACGGATGTGGGGATGGACGCGGGCGGGAGGTGCCGGGTCAGGCTCGCGGTGGTACGTGCAGCAGCAGCGCGTCGCCCTGGCCGCCGCCCCCGCACAGGGCCGCCGCTCCGGTACCGCCTCCGCGCCGCCTCAGTTCTGTCGCGAGGGTCAGCACCAGCCGGGTCCCGGTCATGCCGACCGGGTGTCCCAAGGCGATCGCGCCGCCGTTGACGTTCACCTTCTCCAGCGGGATGTCCAGCTCCCGCACGGAGGCCAGGGACACACCGGCGAACGCCTCGTTGATCTCGAACAGGTCCAGGTCGGCGGTCTTCAGCCGGCCGTCCCGGGACAGGGCGTCGCGGATCGCGCCGGCCGGCTGGACGAGCAAGGAGGGGTCGGGGCCCGCGACGGTACCGTAGGCGCCGATCTCCGCGAGGGGGGTCAGGCCGTCCCGCCGGGCGCGTTCCGCGCTCATGACGACGACGGCCGCGGCGCCGTCGGAGAGCTGTGAGGAGTTGCCCGCCGTGACGGTGCCCCCGGCGGAGAACGCGGGCCTCAGGCGCCCCAGGCTCTCCGCGGTGCTCCCCGGCCGTATCCCCTCGTCGGCCGCCACCACCATCTCGTCACCCCGGCGCCCGGCCACCGTGACCGGGGCGATCTCCTCGGCCAACGCGCCGGACTCCTGGGCGCGCAGGGCGAGTTGGTGCGATCGTGCGCTGTACTCGTCCTGCTCCTCACGGGTGAAGCCGAACGGCTGCTGGTACCGCTCGGTGGCCGCGCCCATGGAAACCCCGTCGAAGGCGCAGACGAGGGCATCCCGGTCGAGGGCGTCCTCGACCGCGGCCGGGCCGTACTTCCAGCCGGTACGGGATCCGCGCAGCAGGTGCGGGGCCCCCGACATGGACTCCATCCCGCCCGCGACGACCACCTCGTGGCGGCCGGAGGCGATCATGAGGTCGGCCAGGGCGATGGCGTGCAGACCGGACAGGCAGAGCTTGTTGACGGTGCTCGCCGGTACGGCGAACGGAATGCCGGCGCGGACGGCGGCCTGCCGTGCCGGATTGGGACCGGCCCCGGCCTGGACGACATGGCCCATGACGACGGCTTCCACCGCCGCCGGGTCCAGGTGCACGGCGGCCAGGGCGGCGCTGATGGCGTGTGCGCCGAGGTCGGCGGCGGACAGCGGGCTCAGGGCGCCCATCAGCTTGCCGATGGGTGTTCTGGCTCCTGCGACGATGACGGATCCGGGCACGGCCGGGACCTCCAGGTGGGATGCGGACAGGTCAGACGACGGCGTCGACGGCGCGTTCGGCGACCATGTGGGCCGTCTCGTTCACCGAGTGCAGAACGATGCGTCCGCCCGGCAGTCGTCGCACCCGGCTGACCGAGGTGTAGCCGGGGTGGAACCAGAACATGCGGGAGAGGCCGAGCACCGTCGCCAGGTAGGTGTTGGTGATGCCGCCGTGGCACACGACCGCGACCCGCCCGCCGGGGTGGGCGTCCAGGATGGTGTCCATGGCCCGCGCCGCCCGCTCACGGAAGGCGTCCCAGTCCAGGTCGGGTACGAAGTCCTCGTACCGTCCCTCGGAGAGCGCCACCGAACGGGGGTCGTCGGCGTTGATCTGCTCCGGAGGCGTGTAGGGGTGCGAGACGTCGGTGTCCCACTCGCGCAGGTCTTCGAGGACGGTGGCGGACATGCCGGTGAGCCGCTCCAGCGGCGCCACCGTTTCACGGGCCCGCTGGAAGGGGCTGGTGTAGAGGGCGTCGACGTCCTCGTGCACGAGCCAGGCCGCGAGTCGTTCGGCCTGGGCGGTGCCCTCCGGCGAAAGCCCCGGGTCGTAGACGCCCCCCAGAGGGAGACCGTGCCGGATGAGGAGAAGTTCAGTCATGGGGGTCCTTCGTATGTACGGGTGGCGGGCGCGGGTTCTTCCGTGGCTCAGCCGGCGATGGTCCGCTCGGAGCGCCAGTAGGGGCGGCGCATCGCGCGTTTGTCGAGCTTGCCCATCGCGTTGCGCAGGAGGCTCGGGACGAACTCGTACGACTTGGGACACTTGTAGGCGGCCAGCCGCTCGCGGCAGAACCGGTCCAGCTCCTCGGCCGACGGCTCCTCCACGGCGGCCACGACCAGCGCGCGCAGCGACTCACCGAAGTCCGGGTGGGGCACACCGATGACCGCGATCTCGGCGACCGCAGGGTGCCGGCGCAGTACCGCCTCGCTCTCGGCCGGGTACAGATTGACCCCGCCGGAGACCACGACGTCGGCGGCCCGGTCGGTGATGAAGATGTAGCCGCTCGCGTCGACGTAGCCGATGTCGCCGAGCGTGAAGACGCCCGGCGCGAGATAGGCGGCCTTGGTCTTGTCCGGGTCCGCGTGGTAGCGCACCCCCCTGCCCTCCGGTGCCTGGAACGCGAGTAGTCCGAGCTCGCCGGGCGGCAGCGGATGGCCGTCGTCGTCGGTCACCAGGACCTCGTACGGGGGCTGGACGCGCCCGACCGAACCGGGATGCTCCAGCCACTCCGTGCTGCTGATGCGTGCCACGGTGCCCGCCTCGCTGGCGCCGTACGACTCGGTCAGCACTGGCCCGAACCACTCGATCATGGCCCGCTTCACGTCCGGCGGGCAGGCAGATCCGGTGTGGGAGACCTGGAGGAGGCTGGAGACGTCGTACCGGCTGCGCACCTCTTCCGGCAGGGCGAGCAGCCGTTGGAAGTGGGTGGGCACCATGACCGTGGAGGTGACCCGCCACTCCTCGACGCGGCGCAGGAACGCCTCCGCGTCGTATCCGCCGATTACGACCACCTGCTGACCGGCCACCAGGTGCCGCAGGGATGTCAGTGGCGCGTTGTGCTGCAGCGGGCCGCACACGAGGTGCGGTCCCGGCGGGAATCCGGGGCGGGCCGCCATCGCGGCCAGGTACGCGGAGCTGTCGGCGACCGGACCGCCCACCCAGCGCACCTCGGTGCCGCGTGCCCGGCCGGTGGTTCCGGATGTGTAGACGAGGGGCGGCCGGGCGGCCCGGCCTGTGGGCAGGTTCTGTCCGGTGGGCGCCGCTGCCAGCCACAGGTCCCACTCGAAGGCGTGCCCGATGGCCGGGGTTCCGTGCATCACGAGCGGCAGGCCCAGTTCGCGGGCCGCCTCCAGGGCGGCGACCGCACCGGCGGGTCCGGAGATGATCCCGGTCGCGCCCGCGTCGGTGATCTGGTCGACGAGTTCGCCCACCATCAGGTGCCGGGAGGTGGCGACGGTTCCCACTCCGGCGCGCAGTCCGGCCAGATGGGCCACCAGGGTGGGGATCGCGTTGTCGCCGAGGACGGCGACCCGGTCGTCGGGGCCGGGCGCGATTTCCAGCAGCCGTGCCGCCACCCGCGCGACCTGGTCGGCGAGCTCCGACCAGGTCAGCACGTCCTGATCGTCGACGAGAGCGGGCTCGTGGGGTGTCTCCTGGGCGCGACGGTCAAGTGGTAGCAGAGACATGGCTCCTCCGGCGGCTCCTCGGGCCCCTCCCGGTGTGTGGGAGAGTCAATGCCGAGACTGTAGCGTTTATCAAGAAAGTACGGAACACTCTGACCCGAGCCGGAAGCATCCGCCCATGGCTCCGGCGGGCAAGGGGCTGCATCAACTCTCCCTGTTACTGAACCCGCCATCTGGTAACTGCTCTTGAGGAGGAGCCATGTCCCAGCCCGATCTGGACGCATGGCGCACACAGGTCCGGCAGTGGCTGACCACCGTGCTCGAACCGGCCCGGGAAACCGAGGCCACCGGTGACCTCGCCGTCTTCCACAACCTCCCCGAGGACGAGGAACGCCTGCTGCTGGAACGCTGCCGCGTCTACCAGCGCGCCCGCTTCGACGCCGGGTACCAGGCACTGACGCTCCCCGGGGACAAGGGCGGCGCGGGCCTGACCGCCGCCCACGTGGCGGCCTTCGCCCAGGAGGAGTCGGCCTTCGACGTGCCGCCCTCCACCGAGCTGATCAGCGTCACCGTGCGCCTGGTCGGGATGTCGGTCTCCCTGTTCGGGACGACCGAGCAACGCGACGAGTACGCACGGGCGTTTCTGCGTACGGACCTGCTGGCCTGCCAGCTCTTCAGCGAGCCCGGTGCCGGATCCGACCTCGCCGCGGTGCGTACGCGCGCCCGGCGGGACGGCGAGGAGTGGGTCATCGACGGTCAGAAGGTGTGGACCTCGGGAGCCCAGTTCGCCGACTTCGGGCTACTGCTCGCCCGCACCGATCCGGACGTCGTGAAGCAGGCCGGCATCACCGCGTTCCTGGTCCCGATGGACGCGCCCGGCGTGGAGGTGCGCCCCATCCGTCAGATGAGCGGCGGTGCCTCGTTCAACGAGGTCTTCCTCAGCGGCGTACGCGTTCCGGACCGGCTGCGGATCGGGCGCCCGGGGCAGGGCTGGGAGGTCGCCACCACCACTCTCGCCTTCGAACGGACCGCCTCCGGCAGCGGCAACCGGCGCAAGGGCGGCACCTTCCCGGACGTGCTCGCCCTCGCGCGCTCGCTCGACCGCACGGGAGATCCGCTGGTTCGCCAGCAGCTCGCCGACCTGTATGTGCGTACCGCACTCCGTGCCGCCACCGTGGACCGCGTCGCCAGGGCGAGTGCCGCCGGTGACAAGCCGGGCCCGGAGGCGTCCCTGACCAAACTCATGGCCTCCGACCTGCTGAGTCGCACCGGGCAGGTCGCCGCCGAGCTGATGGGCGCCCGGATCAGCGCCGACACCGGGGAACCGGGCACGTTCGCCTGGACCCAGCACCTGCTCGGCGCCCCCGGCTACCGCCTGGCCGGTGGCACCGACCAGATCCAGCGCAACCTCATCGGCGAGCGCGTACTGAAACTGCCGCCGGAACCGCGGGTGGACCGGGTGCCGTTCTCGCAGCTTCCCGGCAACTGACACACCGGCCGCTACGGCCATCACGTCATCACGTCATCACGTCATCACAAAGGAGTGACCTCAATGGATCTGGGACTGACAGGTGCGAAGGCACTGGTGACCGGCGCCAGCCGCGGCATCGGGCGGGCGACCGCGGGGACCCTGGCCGCCGAGGGCTGCGCGCTGGCGCTGTGCGCCCGGGGCGAGGAGGCCCTGGCAAAGGCGGCCGCCGAGTTGCGCGGCGAGGGGGCGACGGTGTTCGCCGAGCCGGTCGACGTCACCGACCCGGCCGCGCTCGCGGGCTTCGTGGAGCGGGCGGCCGGCGAACTGGGCGGCCTGGACCTGCTGGTGTCCAACGTGTCGGCCGGCAACGTCAAGGGCCCCGAGTCGTGGGAGGCCAGCCTGCGAGGTGACCTGGTCCCGTTCGCCGGACTCGTCGAGGCGGCAATGCCCTACCTGGAGGTCTCCGACCGGGCCGCCGTGGTCGCCATCGGCACCACCAACGCCTCCGACACCGCCCGCCCGGCCGGAGCCAACTCCTACTCCGCCATGAAGGCCGCGGTCGTCCAGCACGCTTCCGCCCTGGCGCACGCCCTCGCTCCGAAGGGCATCCGCGTCAACACGGTCTCCCCCGGCCCGATCGACTTCCCCGGCGGCGCCTGGGAGACCATCCGCACCAGCCGTCCGGAGGTCTACGAGGAGGTGCTCACCAAGCTGCCCATCGGCCGCTACGGCACAGCCGAGGACGTGGCCGCGGCGGTGGCGTTCCTGCTCGGGCGGACCGGCTCCTTCTGCGTCGGCGTCAACCTCGTGGTGGACGGCGGGCTGCTGACCCGCGTCCAGTACTGAGCCGTGGCGGGCCCGGCCGGCCGCCTGGACGCCGTACTGGTCTGCGGCGGCAAATGGCACGACTTCGACTATGCGCGGCTGCGGCTGCTGGACCTGCTCGGCGAGCATCCCCAGGTGCGTACGACGGTCCACCAGGACTACGACTGCGTGGCCGAGCTGGAGAAGGCCGACCTGCTGGTCACGTACACCTGTGACGTGCGGCCCCGCGCGGCCGAGCGGGCCGCGCTGGCCCGGTTCGTCGAGCGGGGCGGGCGCTGGCTCGCCCTGCACGGCACCAACGCGGTCATCGAGGCGCCGGCCCCCGGCGGGCCGCGGGTGTTCACCACCCCGCGCCTCCTCGGGGAGCTCGCCGAGGTGCTGGGCAGCCAGTTTGTCGCCCACCCGCCGATCGAGCCGTACGAGGTCCAGGTCACCCGGCCCGGCCACCCGCTGGTCGCCGGGATCGAGCCGTTCACGGTCACCGACGAGCTGTACGTCTGCGAACTGCACGGGGAGCTGGAGGTGCTGCTGCACGCCGAGTACACGGGGCCATGCCGAGGTTTCGCCGAGGGCGACACGGCGGCGATCGACGACGCGCCGCGGCCTGTGCTGTATCTGAAGCGGCACGGCTTCGGGGAGGTGTGCTGCTTCACCCTTGGGCACTGCCGGGGGCGGTATGACGTGCAGGACCTCGGTGTGGATGACACCGGGCGGGTGGACCGGGGGCCTTGGGAGACGCCGGAGTTCGTGACGGTGTTGCGGCGGTGTGTGGAGAGGGTGGTTTCGCCCCCGCCGCCCCTACCCGTCCCGTCCCTGGGGGCGGCCGCCCCCAGACCCCCGCTTTCGGCCTGAACGGCCTCGTCCTCAAGCTCCCCCAGCTACCGCTGGGAGGTGCCCCCAGACGGGCTGATTGATGCGGGCCCGGGCTGCAAAGTTCCGCCTGGGCAGCGGAACTTCAGCTGCAGAAATCAGCCCAGGTCCGCGCAAAATCAGCCCCTCCGGCGATTGAGGAGCGGGGGTTCGGGGGCCGGCCCC
Organism: Streptomyces vastus; assembly: GCF_039532825.1. Taxonomy (NCBI): domain Bacteria; kingdom Bacillati; phylum Actinomycetota; class Actinomycetes; order Kitasatosporales; family Streptomycetaceae; genus Streptomyces; species Streptomyces vastus. Next base: position 74,096 of record NZ_BAAASJ010000031.1, on the reverse strand, counting down.
CGAAACGGGGTCCGGGGCGGAGCCCCAGAAGGATGGGACGGGTAGGGGCGGCGGGGGCGAAACCCACCCCACGTCCGCCCCACCTCACCCGTGCGGCAGCACCACCGCACGGCCGTTGATATCCCCGGCATGCAAGCGCTCGTACGCCGACAGGGCCTCCTCGATCGAGAACGTCTCGACGTGGGAGGAGACGAGCCCCTGCCGCGCGAGCCCGACAACGTCGACGAGCTCCACCCGGCTCCCCCAGTAGGGCGCCGACGCGGACACCCCGAACGGCAGCCCCCCACCGAAGCCGACCGCCAGAGTCCCACCCCCGATGCCGACGACGGTCACATCACCCGCCACCGCCACCGACGCGGCGGCGACCGCCAAGGTCGCCTCGGCGCCCACGAAGTCCAGCACGACCTCCGCCCCGGTGCCGCCGGTCAGCTCCCGTACCCGTGTCGCCGCCTCACCGTCGGAGAGCAGCGTCTCGTGGGCGCCCACCGTGCGCGCCAGCTCCAGCTTCTCCTTGCTCACATCGAGAGCGACCACCCGTGCCGACGTCAGCGCGCGCAGCAGCTGCACGGCGAGATGGCCCAGCCCTCCGACACCGATCACCACCGCCGTACTGCCGGGCACCAGCTTCGGCAGCGCCTGCCTGATCGCGTGATACGGCGTCAGCCCGGCGTCGGTGAGCGGTGCCGCCTGCACCGGGTCCAGTCCGTCCAACGGCACCAGGTGGCGGGGCGAGTCCACGACCATGTACTCGGCGAGGGCGCCGGGAGAGCCAAGACCAGGCGGCATGATGCCGAGCCCGGGGGCGTGCGGGCAGTAGTTCTCCCTGCCCTCGGCGCAGGTGCGGCAGCGGCCGCAGCCCCATGGCCCGTACACCGCCACCTCGTCGCCCTCCGCGACCTCGGTGACACCGCTGCCCAGAGCGGCGACGGTGCCGACGCCCTCGTGGCCGAGCGTCATCGGCAGCGGGTAAGGAAAGATTTCCTCGGGCCAGCTCATGACCGCCAGGTCGGAATGGCACAGCCCTGCCGCCGTCACCTTCAACAGCACCTGGCCGGGGCCTGGTTCGGGCACCGGAACCTCGACCACCTCGGGCCCGGCACCCACCGTCCGGTACTGAACCGCTTTCATCATCAGACCTCCTTGTCAGGACTGGCTACAGGCTCGGCGGGCGACGGCTTCCGGCGGCGCAGAACCGCCGGTAGCGCGATCCGGCCGCCCGTGAGGACCAGCGCGACGATGAGGACCGAGCCGGTGAACAGGCTCGTGGCCCACTGCGCGCTGGTGGCGAGGCCGAGCCCGGTGATTCCGGTGCCGAGCAGGAGTACGGCGATCACTGTGCCCCAGGCGTTGAAGCGCCCCGCACGCAGCTGGGTCGCTCCGACGAAGGCCGCCGCGTAGGCCGACAGCAGGTACGGCGTGCCGGCGGTCGGCGATCCGGATCCGACGGAGGACGCGAACACGACCCCGGCGAAGCCGGAGAGCAGCGCGGACGTCACCAGGGTCATGAAGCGCAGCCGGCCGGTGCGCACTCCTTGCAGACGTGCCGCGTTCTCGTTGAAGCCGGTCGCGTACAGCCGGCGGCCGGTGGCGGTGTGTTCCAGCAGGAACCAGATGGCCATCGCAGCGAGGAGCAGATACAGCACGGGCAGCGTGATGCCGCCGGCGTCCAGCTGGGCGATGCTCGAGAACGGCTTGGCCAGCAGTTGGAGGCCGGTGATCGAGCTGTCGTTGGTCACCATGGTGATCAGGGACTGGATCAGCGCGCCGGTGGCCAGCGTGGCGATGAACGAGTCGACCCGCAGCACCACCACCACGATTCCGTTGACCACCCCGACCAGCAGGGCGGCCGTCATCGCCAGGGTGATCGCGGTGCCGGGGCCGAGGCCCGCGGAGACCAGGAAATGGGCGGTCAGCACACTGGTCAGCGACATGGTGAAGGCGACGGAGAGGTCGAAGACGCGTGCGGCCAGTGGAGCGACGACGCTGAGCGCCACCAGTCCGGCCACGGAGTTGCCGTTCAGTACCTGCTTGACCGTGGTGGCGGTCGGGAACGTCTCCGGCGCCCACACGGAGAAGACCACGGCGATGAGCAGCCACACGTAGACGGCGCCGATGTTCCGGAACGACAGGGCGGCCGCCGCCCGCCGGCCCAGCGCGACGGGCGTCCCCGCGATGAACGCCGCGGGGGCGTCCGGGTCGGTGACCGGCCGGTGTTCCGCCGCCCGGGTCGGGGTGGATGTCATGTCACTCGGTTCCTTCTCACTCGGTTCCTTCCATGGCGTGCACGAGCGCGGGCTCGGTGACGTCCCGGCCGCTGATCTCCCGCACGATGCGGCCGTCCCGTACCACCAGGACGCGGGTGCACAGCGTGAGCAGGTCCTCCGTGTCGGACGAGGACACGATCACCCCCATGCCGTCGCCCGCCTGACGTTCGATCAGCTCGTACAGCTGCTGCCGGGTCGCGACGTCGACGCCCGCCGTCGGTTCGCACAGCACCAGCACCGGCGGGCGCTGGGCCAGACAGCGGGCCATGACGACCTTCTGCTGGTTGCCGCCGCTGAGCGTGGTGATCGGGGCCCCGCGTCCGGCCGTACGCACGTCCACGCGCCGGATCCATTCCTCGACGAGGGCGCCCTCCCGCCCCCGGTGCAGTCGGCCCAGGCGGGCGCGGAGCCGGTCGAGCAGGGGGAGGGTCAGGTTCTCCGCGACCGAGAAGTCGCCGACCACCCCTTCGGTCGCCCGGTCGGCGGGCACCAGGGGGATGCCGAGTCCGCCGGCGTCCCGCGCGTCGACCCACCGTGGGGAGCGTTCCGGTATCCGCACCCGGCCGCGCACCGGTCCGGTCCAGGCCCCGCACACCGCGTACGGCACTGCCTCGTGGCCGGAGCCGACCAGGCCCGTGATGCCCAGCCGCTCGCCCCTGGCCAGGTCGAAGCCGACGCCGCGCAGCGGGCCGACCCACAGATCTCTGACCTCCAGCGCGGCCTCGCCCCTCTCGCCGAACCTGCCGGTCCCGCCGACGGCGCCGGAGGGCGGCTGCGGCCGGTGGTCATTCTCGACCTCCTGACCGGCCATCAGCTCCGCCAGTGACCGGGGAGTGAGCTCAGCGACCCGGCGGGTGGCGATCCGGCGTCCGCCGCGGATCACGGTGACCCGGTCGGCGAGCGCGAAGATCTCGTCCGTGCGGTGCGAGACGTACAGCACGCCGGCACCCGCGTCGCGGATCTCCCGCACGATCTGGAAGAGGCGGGCCACCTCGCCCGGCGGCAGCACGGCGGTCGGCTCGTCGAGTACCAGCACGCCGCGCCGGCCCTCCCAGCCCTGCAGCGCGGCGGCGATGGCCACCACCGCGCGCTGGACGGGGGTGGCCGTGGCCAGCGGCCGGCGTACGTCGATGCCGAGGCCGAACCGCTCGACCAGTGCGGTCGTCCGCCGTTCCATCTCCGGCCAGCGGATGTTGCCGAACGCCGTACGGGCGAAGCCGCGGCTGAGCGCGAGATTGTCCGTGGCGCTCAGCTCCTCCACCAGTCCCAGTTCCTGGTGGACGAATCGGAGCCGGTCGTGCCGCGAACCGGTGACATGGCCCAGCTCGAACGGCTCGCCGTCGAGTGCGGCGACCGCTCCGGGCTCGGCGTGGTGATATCCGGCGAGGATCTTGATGAGGGTGGATTTGCCGGAACCGTTGGGCCCGATCAGCGCGTGGATCTCGCCGTGGGCGATCTCGAGGTCCACGTCCTTCAGCGCCTGGGTTCCGCCGAATCGCTTCGACAGCCCCTCCACCCGTAGGACCGGGCGGTCCACCTCCGCCGTCCCGGCGTGCCGCCCGTGCGACGTCTGCGTCGAGGTGTCAGCGTTCACCGCTCCTCCATCCGTGGATGCCGCCGCCGGCACGGCGCCGGCGGCGGGCCGTGCCGGTCAACTCAGGCCCCAGAGCGCCTTGAACTGCTGCTTGTAGTCCTCGACGAGCGGGAAGTCGCCGTCGGCGGACGGCAGGTTCTCCTTGGTGATCAGCATGTTGGGCAGATCCGCGTTCTGGTCCACCTTCATGGACTGGCCGGTGAAGTGGCGGGCCAGCGCGTCGACCTGGATCCAGGCGGTCTCGTACGTGTTCAGGGCCATGGCGGCGTCGGTGAGACCGCCCTCGATGTACTGGTAGCTCTGTGCGTCGCCGACGTTGACGATGATGCGCTTGCTGTTGATTCCGGCGGTCTTCAGCGCGGCCGGGACGCCCACGTTGAGCAGACCCAGTGAGAAGACGACGTGGGTCACCTTCGGGTGCGAGCGGAGGTACGACACCACCCGGTCCGGCATGTCCTTGCCGATCGCAGTGATCGGCACGTCGACGGTGTCCAGCCCGCAGCCCTCGCACCACTCGCGGTACTTCGTCTCGAACCCGTCCCTGACGGGCTTGAGGATCGTGTACGCGGGCAGGTCGAAGTAGACGGTGTCGGCCTTCGCGCCGCTGTTCGACACGACCCACGAGGCGATCATCGTGCCCTGGACGTCTACGTCCGCCGGCCCGTTCTTCAGCAGGGAGATGCCGTCGCCCACCACGTCGTCGGCGTTCGACTGGAAGACAGGGATGCCGGCCTTCTTCAGTTGCGCCAGCTGCTTGGCGTACACCGCGCGCGGGAACCCGGAGGCGACGACGGCGTCCGGCTTGTCACGCAGCGCTTGTTCGTAGGCGGCCTGCACGGACTCCGGAGTGCCCTGGGTGGGGATCTGCTTGACCTCCCAGCCGAGCTCCTTCGCTCCGGCGGTGAAGTAGTCGGCCAGGTCCTTGCAGGACTGGACGCCACACAGGATGAAATCGATCTTCTTGCCCTTGGGGATCTCCTTGCCCACCGGCTCGGTGACGGGGATCTTGGCCGGGCGCTGGGTGTACTGCTCCATGGCCTTCGAGGCCGCGGTCAGGCCGGGGGAGTCGGACGCCGCCTCCGGCTTCGATTCGGCGGCCGGAGTGGCACCGCCGCCGCACGCGGAGAGCGTCAGCAGTGCGGTGACGGGGACGATCGCGGTGAGGGCGCGGCGAACCGCGCTACGGGGTCTGGAACTCATCGTTGAGTACTCCCACGCATGAAGGGTCGAGAAGGCTGCGTGAACCGCCGTCGTGGGGTACGGCGCGGGCCGCCGGCGTGACCGCGCGGCACTGCGGCCAGGGCGGCGCAACTCCGCTCAGGCCAAGAAACTTATGAGGCACTACAGCCTCAAGTGCGTCGGAGTGTGACACGCCCCGGCAGCCTTGGGGAGAGGTTCGTCACCACAAATTCAAGCCAGTACGGGACTTTTCCTCGACAACCTCGGCCGATGCGGGATCCGGACAGCGTCGCGAGTGTTGCTCCCGGCCGCACCTGCTAACTACACTCACTCTAAAGTTTCTGCCAGAGGAGAGATGATGGACGAAACGTCGGAGTCGGTCACCGCGCGGTGCCCCGGGCCCAGCGTCCAGGACTACCTCGACCAGGACAGCCGCCCCGTTCCCGCCGCCCTGAGGCATGACAGGAACGACTACATCGGCAGCGAGGACATCGACTCCGCTCGCTTCGTCTCCCGCGAATGGGCGGAACGCGAGATGCGGCAGGTGTGGCGGCGCGTGTGGCAGTTCGCCTGCCTGGAGAGCGAGATTCCGGAGGTCGGCGACCACGAGGTCTACGAGATCGGCGACGACTCGCTGATCGTCGTACGGACGGCCCCCGACGAGATCCGCGCGTACGTCAACGTGTGTCTGCACCGTGGCCGCAAGCTGCGCACCAGTGGCGGCAACGTCGGCGAGTTCCGCTGCTCGTTCCACGGTTTCGCCTGGAACCTCGACGGAACCATGCAGACTCCGCCCTGCGCCTGGGACTTCCCACACGTCACCCCGGAGAAGTTCGCACTCCCCGAGGCCCAGGTGGCCACCTGGCGCGGCTTCGTCTTCATCAACATGGACCCGTACGCGGAGTCCTTCGAGAGCTATCGCGGCACCTTCGACGAGTACTACATCTGGCCGCTGGAGGACCGCTACAAGTCGCTGCACATCGCCAAGGTGCTGCCCTGCAACTGGAAGGTCGCCCAGGACGCGTTCATCGAGTCCTTCCATGTGATCGCCACCCACCCGCAGATGCTGCCGTGGCTGGCGGACGCCAACTCGCAGTACGACGTCATGGCGGACCAGCCCAACTGGAACCGCATGATCAACATCCAGGGTGCCCCCAGTCCCCATGTGGCGGACTCCGTCACGGAGGAGGACGTACTGGAGACGTTCTACGACTCGCGTGCGTTCTACGCGGCGGCCCAGGGCCGTGACCTGGTGATGCAGGAGGGGGACGAAATGCCGGCGATCCCGGCCGGCGGCACCGCCCGCCAGGTCCTCGCCGAGCGGATGCGCGCACAACTGGCGGCCACCTCGACCCAGGACTTCTCCCAGACCGCCGACACCGAACTGTTGGACGCCATCAACTACTTGCTGTTCCCCAACTTCAACCCCTGGGGCGGCGCCAAGTCCAACATCATCTACCGGTTCAGGCCCAACGGTCTCGACCCCAACTCCTGCACCGCCGAGATCATCTTCATGTCGGCCCCGAAGAAGCCCGGCGAGATGCCGCCCCCGGCCAAGATTCGCTGGGTGCCGGAGGACATGCTCTTCGCGGACATCCCCGAACTCGGTGTCCTCGGGCCCGTCTTCGACCAGGACTGCGAGAACCTCCCCTACGTCCAGCAGGGACTGAAGGCGATGCGCAAGCCGGGCATCACCCTGGCCAACTACCAGGAGAGCCGCATCCGTCACTTCAACCAGACGCTCGACCGGTGGATGAACACGTGACCCACCGTGTGGCGGGCCATCGTGTGTCGGTCAGGCCCTCCGGCGTCGAACTCGAAGTGCTCGACGGGGAAGACCTGTTCAGCGCCGCCCAGCGGCTCGGATACCGCTGGCCCACCGTCTGCGGCGGCAAGGGCACCTGCCGTACGTGCTTCGTGGCGGTCGAGGAGGGCACCGAGAACTGTTCCCCCGTGGACCCGCTGGAACGCGAGGGCATCGAAGCCCTGCGCAAACCCGTGGACGGCCTGACCCGGCTCGCCTGCCGGCTCCGGGTCGAGGGCCCGGTGACCGTGACCAAGCGCGGCGTGCGCCGCCGAGTGCAGGAGTGAGCCCCATGTCCAAGCAAGTGATCCATCCGCTGACCGGGCATGTGTACCGGCTCACCGAGGACGGTCTGGTCGAGGTGACCGACCCGAAGTCCGGAGCACGGGGCATCTTTGACTTCCAGGCCCGTTGGCAGTCGGGCGAGCTGCGCCATGCCGACCTCCAGATGGCCGGCTGGGTGGGCCGCCTCGCCCAGCGGCGCGTTGCCGAGCAGCCGGAGGAGTGACCCCGTGACACCCCGTACGACCCGGGTGGTCTGTCTCTTGCGCCGGCCCGACGGAGAACCGGTCCCCGGTGACTTCGCCGTCGAGGAGCGCCCGCTGCCGTCCCTCGGCGAGGGACAACTGCTCGTCCGCAACCTGTACATGAGCGTCGACCCGTCCATGCGCGGGCGGCTGGAGAGCACCGAGAAGCACTACACGCACAACTTCACGCCCGGATCGCCACTGGACGGCCGGGCGCTGGGCGTCGTGGAGGAGAGCCGCTGCGCCTCCGTGCCGGCGGGTGCGTATGTGCGCCACCAGCTGGGCTGGCGGGAGCGCGCTGTTGTCGACGCCGCGGACACCGATGGCGCCGGTCGTATCGACCCCGAACTCGCACCGCTGCCCACCTGGTTGGGGCTGCTCGGGCAGACCGGCTTCACCGCGTACGTCGGACTGGCCCGGATCGCCGCGCTGCGGCCCGGCGACGCCATCTTCGTGTCGGCGGCGGCCGGGGCCGTGGGCAGTGCCGCCGGGCAGTTCGCCCGGCTGCTGGGCGCGGAGCGGGTCGTCGGGACCGCCGGAGGGCCGGACAAATGCGCCCTGCTGGTGAAGGAGTTCGGCTACGACGACGCCGCGGACTACCGCGCCGAGCCGGTGCGCGAGGCGCTGGCCCGGATGGCGCCCGACGGCGTCGACGTCTACTTCGACAACGTGGGCGGGGAGCAACTGGCCGCCGCCCTGCACGCGTTGCGGACCGGTGGCCGGGTCGCCCTGTGCGGCATGATGTCGCAGTTCGGCGGGGAGCGGCGGTCCGCCGACACCAGCCAGCGGTCGGCCGACATCAACCAGTTGATCCAGGCGGTGCTCAAGCGGCTGACCCTGCGCGGTTTCATCGTCCGCGACCACGAGGACCTACGGCCGGAGTTCGAGCATCGTGTGGCCGACTGGCTCCGTTCGGGCCGGATCACCGCGCGCGAGACGGTGGTGGACGGCCTGGACAACGCCGCGGGTGCCCTGCTGTCCCTGCTGGGCGGCGGCAACACCGGCAAGATGCTGGTACGGCTGGGCGACGATCCGTACGGCCGCGCGTAGTTCGACGCGTACGACTCGTACGGAGTTCGACGCGTACGTGGTTCAAGGGGGCGCCGGCCGCGACATCCGCGGCTGACGCCCCTCTTCCGTACCCGTACGCCTATCGCATGGAACGTGACGCCCCGATGCTGAAGATCTCCATGGAGACCCCCAACCGGGTCAATCCGGTCACCGCCGCCCGGAAGTCCTTGATGTGCGCGGTGGTGAAGTGTTCGTCGAGGGCCTGCTGGGACACCCACCGCTCGAACACCCGGATCCGGCGGTCGTCCGTGGGGTCCGCGGTCATGGCGTAGTCCAGGCAGCCGGGCTCTTCCTCACGGGTGCGCTTCCCGACTTCGACGAGGTGCCCGAGCATCGTGTCGCGGTCCGCGGGCTCGTAGTCCATCCAGCCGGCGACGATGATTTCCTCTGACACGGTGGTCCTTTCCCCTTCCACGGTCATGGCTCATGACCGTGGGCCCGCCGCCCCTCTGTCAGGAAGGAGCGACGGGCCCATGGTTGCTCAGATGCCGAGTGCCGCCGGGACGCCGTCCACGGTGACCGTGCCCTTCTCGCCGTCGACCGTGATCACCATGCCGTCCCGCAGCCGCCGCGTACCGCCCTCGACGGAGATGACGGCCGGGATGCCGAGTTCGCGACAGACCACGACGGCGTGGCTGTTGAGCGCGCCCACGTCCACGACAGCTGCTCCTGCCACGAGGAACAGCGGGGTCCAGGCCGCATCCGTGATCGGCGCCACCAGCACCTCGCCCGGCTCCAGCGCCTCGCACGAGGCCGGGTCGGTGACCACCCGCACCCTGCCGGTGTACGTGCCGTGGCTTCCGCCGACGCCCGTCAGCACATCGCCCTCGTCCGCGGTCGCGACGCCCTCCTCGCTGCGCCGCGGCCAGCCGTCGATCTCGGTCTGTGCGTCCTGTGCGACGAAGAACGGCGGTTCCAGCTCGCGCAGCCCCGCATACTCCTGAAGCCGCTGGGCGATGACGGGCCCGAAGCCACCCGGGTCGGCGACATAGTCGTCGAGCTCCGTGTCCAGCAGCATCATCACGTCCTCGGGCTCGGCGAAGCGTCCCGCCTCGACCCCGCGACGACCCAACTCCCTTACCGTCATGCGAATTTCGTTGATGACGGTCACACAGTTGGCCTTGGTCCGCTCACGTGCCGGGATCCACACCTGGGAAGCGTGCATGCCGGCGTCGAACATCGGCCGCGTGTCCTCGGGGAGGGCCGCTCGGATCTCCGTCGCGAGTTGTTCGCGGCGCTCGGTCAGCCTGCGGTGACGCGCGGCCGGGGAGTTGTCGTCGGAACTGTGCCGGATCCGGTCGACCAGGGCCAGCGCCTGGACCGGCGCCGCCTCCCAGGACAGCGCGTGGATGTCCCACTCGTTGGGGCCGCGGTCGCCGGACTCGGCCAGGAACTCGTCGAAGGAGTCACGGAACGCCTTGACGTCGCCGGTCGCCCCTTCGAGGGCCTGCTCCACCGCGGCCGGTCCCCGGTCGAACAGAGCCGTCAGCTCCGCCGAGGCCGCCACCTGACGGGACAGCGTCCACAGGCCGGTCGCCGGAGAGGCGGAGTCGACGCCGCCCAGCCCGCCGATGAGGTCGAGCATCACGCCGGGACGGTCGACGCTCGCGCACAGCGGTCCGAGGATCGCCGGTCCGACGGACGCGGGCAGCGAGGATTCGACATGCCGTTGGAAGGTCGTCTCCACGTCGTCCAGCAACGAGCGGGCGTACGCCACCAACTCGATGTCGGACAGGGATGCCAGGTCGGGCCGCTCGCGCCTGATCCGGCGCAGCCGCTCATGGTCGGCATCGCCTTCCGGGTAGCCGGCCTGACCGAGCATCCCCTGCAGCGTCGCTGTGGCCTTGGCCGTCAGTTCCGCATCCTGGTCGTCGGGGTGCGGCACGTACACCGGTGTGTCGGAGCGCTGGCCCACGAAGGCGGTGTCGATCTGGTCCGCGGTCTGCCCCATGCGGATGCCGAACAGCCGCAGGTGCGACAGGTTGAGGTAGAAGTAACCGCCGAAGATTCCGACGAACGGAGGGCGGGGGCCGCTGATCTCGTCCCCGCGGTAGATGCCGAACTCGACGAAACCGCGGCGCCAGCCCTGCAGGCCGCGCCCCCAGACCAGGCTCCAGCCCAGCGGGCTGGCCGGCTCCGGCAGGGTTTCGCCCGCGTTGGCCCGGGTGTAGTGGGGCAGGCGCTCGCTGCGCTGCCAGTCGGTGATCCAGTGCTTCATGGCGATGGGGCTCCCGCCGTCCGTTCCTCCGCTCACCACTGGGACGTTCCGCCGTCGACGCTGATCATCGTGCCCGTGATGCCCGCGCCGGCGTCGCTCGCGAGCAGCGAGGCGACGCTCGCGATCTGCTCCACGGTGGTGATCTTCTTGGTGGCGGCGTGCTCGGCGAACCGGCCCAGCCACTCCTCGTACGAGATGCCCTCGGCCTCGGCCGCGGCCGGCCCGGCGGCCCTCATCAGGTCGGTGTCGACGGCGCCGGGGCAGATCGCGTTGCAGGTGATGCCCATGGTGCCGTACTCGAAGGCGGTCGCCTTGGTCAGACCGTGGATGGCGTGCTTGTTGGTGATGTAGTGGCTGATCGCGGGCTTGTTGGCCTGCTTGCCCTCGACCGAGGAGATGTTGATGACCCGGCCCCAGCCGCCTTCCAGCATGGGCTTCAGCGCACGACGGGTGCCGTAGAAGTAGGCGTTGAGGTTGAGGTCGAGCGCCTTGTGCCACGCCTCGTCGCTCAGCTCGTGGACCGGGGCGAAGCCCTCGGTGCCTCCGACGTTGTTGACCATGACGTCCAGTCGGCCGAAGCGCTCGACCGTCCAGTCGACCAGTGCCTCGATGTCCGACTGGCGGCTCGAGTCACAGGCGTGGAAGACGGCCTTGTCGCCGGCCTGGAGCTCTTCCAGGGCCTGCTTGCCCTTGGTCTCGGAGCGGCCGCTGAGCACGACCGTGGCTCCGTCGGCCAAGAAGGCCTCGGCGATGGCGCGGCCGATACTGCGCGTGCTGCCCGTGATCACCGCGACACGTCCGTCGAGGCTGCCCGTAGCCACCATGTTGTTCTCCTGCGGTTTCTGAGGGTTCGTCATCTGGACGCTTCGTCCAGGAGGCGGTGGATGGTGCGGTGGAAGTGCTGCAGTCCGGGCTCGTTGCGTCCGAAGACGAAGTCGGTCCCGGCGAGGGCCTTCAGGCCCCGCTGCACTCCGTAGGTGGTCGCGTAGTCCTCGTCGCGGACCACCTCGTAGAACCACTCGCCGAACTGGTCGGCGGCGTGCCGCTCCTCCTCGGTGACGGCCGGCTCGCGCAGCAGGATGATCTGCTGGGTCACCGATTCGGTGGCCGTCCGGGGGATCACGATGGAGACGGCGATCTTGTTGCGCCACGTACCGGCGATGGCCAGGCCGGGGAAGAGCCAGTAGATGGCGCCGACGACGTCGCCGGGGTCGCGCTTGTCCGGAGGAAGATCCACCACGTCGGCGACAGGCCGCAGGGCCGCCCCGAGGCGCTGGTGGGGCCCCCACGTGTCGTAGGCCATCATGTTGGAGAAGTTCGTCTCGAAGACCGTCTTCGTGTGCAGCGAGGCGAAGTGGTACGTCTCCAGATACCCGTCGAGGGTGACCTTCCAGTTCGGGCTGGTCAGCTCTCGGGTCGCGTAGTGGTGGCAGTCCGCGAAGCGGAGCCCCTCCAGCAGTGGCTGCAGATCTCCCAGCCAGGCGTCCAGGTCGTGCTCGGCGTTCGGATCGAGCGATACGAAGACGATGCCGGCGCGCTCACCGACGGGCAGCTGGATCAGGCTGCGCTTCTCGCGTGGTACGTCGCCGAAGGTCTTCTCGGCGTACACGCCGCGCAGCTCCCCCGACAGGTCGTAGGACCAGGCGTGGTACGGGCAGGTGATCCGCTTCGCCACGCCGCAGCCCGGCTCGACGAGTTCGGCGCCGCGGTGCCGGCAGGCGTTGATCATCGCGTGGACTGCGCCCTGGCGGTCCCGGGTGATCAGGATGGGGACACCCAGCACGTCCAGCGCCTTGTAAGTCCCGGGCTTTGGGAGCTCGGACGACATGGCGAGCGGCAGCGGGACGCTCCGGTGGACGGCGTCCATCTCCCGCAGCCAGCGGTCGGCGTCGAGGTAGTTGTCGACGGGTTCCGTCCACTGCTCCTCGGCCTCATGCGTCGTGCTGTTCCGGTAGTGCTCGATGACACGCTCGGCGAGGTCGGCAGCATCCTGCCGCATCGCCACGCCCGCGGCATCGCTGGAGCGGTCCTGGCCGATCCATGAGTGGTATTCCGGGGCGGGGGGCGGCATGGGGCGCTCGTCGCCTGCCGCTCGGGTCTCCGGTGAGATCTGGACCACGATGTCCTCAATCCTCCCAGCCGCGAGCTGGTGAAGGGTTCCTGTGCTACAGCTCCGCTGTGACCGCCACAACAACAGGAGTTAGTGTTGTGTGTCAATAGAAAGTGCCGAAGTTGGTTGTGCGACATTCCCCAGGTCATCTTCGCTTTCTGCTGCGAGGGTAACCCTGGCTCGACTCGATCTTTCTAGGGATCGGCTCCAGCTGAGGGAACGGGTGCGGGTGGCGAGCAGGCGGAAGGGAGTCCAGTGGCCGACGAGATGGCCGAGCCGGCCCAGGCGTCCCGAGGAGTGGCGATGACCCAGCCCTTCGAGGTCGGCGTCGTGGTGCGTGACCTGGAGGTGCTGGAGCACTTCTATCGCGAGATGCTCGGCTGCGTCCCGGTGCACCACTCGCACATCCCGCACGCGATCGGCGGCCCGGCCGGCTTGGGCGGGCCGCTGTTGGTCGTCTGGCTTCAGGTGCCGTCCGGGGGCCGGATCAAGCTGATACGACTTCGGGCGGATGCGGATGCGGATGCGGATACGGACGCGGCCGCGAGGCCGTCGGCCGTACCGCTGGCCGCACGCCGCGGCTTGTCCTATGTCACCTTCCACTTCGACGACATAGTGCCGGTCGTCGAAGCACTGCCGGCCGCCGGCGCCCGGCCGCTGTCGTCCCCGACCGTCGCGGTGGCGCGGGACCGGCGGATCAGCTTCTGGGCGGATCCGGAGGGCAATGTCCTCGAACTGGTGGACCGGCGCGGCGGCAGCCGGGAGACCGGTTGAGCCCGGCCCATAGTAATTAGAGAACCTCTTCAGTAAGGTGCGCCCTGCTGGTTACTGTAGACCGGCACTAGAAAGTCCGATCGGTTGGAAACCTCGCAACGGGGCGAAGGGGCGGACGATGGTTCAAAAGGCACCGCGGAAGTCGGCCGCGAAGGCCACACACCAGGCATCCGCGCAGGTCATCAGGGACCTGCACGAGCGCATGGTGCGCATCCGGCTCTTCGAGACCGAGGCCGGGAAACTCATGGAGGCCGGCAAGCTGCCGGGCTTCCTGCACCTGTACGTCGGCCAGGAAGCCGTGGCCGCGGGGGTGATGGCGGCACTCCGCGACGACGACCAGATCACCTCCACCCACCGGGGACACGGCCACGCCGTGGCCAAGGGCGTCAGCTTCAGGCACATGTACGCCGAGTTGTACGGCCGGGTCACCGGAGCCTGCCTCGGACGCGGCGGCAGCATGCACATCAACGACCTCAGCCTCGGCATGCTCGGCGCGAACGGCATCGTGGGCGCCGGCATCCCGATCGCCGTCGGGGCCGCCTTCGCCGCCCAGCACAAAGGCGAGGACAGCGTCGCCGTCACCTTCTTCGGCGACGGCGCCACGAACATCGGCAGCTTCCACGAGGCCGCCAACATGGCCGCCATCCTGCGCCTGCCGGTGCTGTTCATCTGCGAGAACAACGGCTACGCCGAGTTCACGCCTCAGTCGAAGCACATGCTGATCACCGATGTCGCCGACAGGGCCGCGGCCTACGGCATGCCCAGTGTGATCGTCGACGGCATGGACGCGGTCGCCGTCCACCGCGCGGCCACCGAGGCGGTCGAACGGGCCCGGGCGGGTGAGGGCCCCATGATGATCGAGGCCAAGACCTACCGCTACTACGACCACCAGGGCGTCAAGGGACTGCGTCACCCTTACCGCTCCCAGGAGGAGGTCGACGAGTGGAAGGCCCGCGACGCGATCGACCTGCTGGAGGCCCGCGCCCTCGCCGACGGCACCGCCACCCGCGCGGAGCTGGACGACACCTGGCAGCGCACCCGCGACGCGATCGCCGAGGCCATCGCGTACGCCGAGGCCAGCCCGCTGCCCGACACCGCCGACCTTCTGCTCAACGTCTACTCGGGGTGACCGCCATGACCACCATCACCGAAGCACCCACCGCCGCCCCGGACGCCACGGACCGCAAACTGACCTACGTCAAGGCCTTCAACGAAGGACTGGCGCAGGCCATGCGCGAGGACGAGAACGTCTTCGTCGCCGGCGAGGACGTGGCCGGATACGGCGGCGTTTTCCGCATGTTCGACAACCTGCTCGACGAGTTCGGCCCGCGCCGCATGATCGACACGCCTATCTCCGAGGCCGCGCTGGTCGGCTTGGGCGTGGGCGCCGCCGCCCGGGGTCTGCGCCCCGTCGTCGACCTGATGTTCATGGACTTCATCGGCGTCTGCCTGGACCAGATCGTCAACCAGGCCGCCAAGATGAAGTACATGTTCGGCGGCGGCCTCTCCGTGCCGCTCACCATCACCACCGCCTCCGGCGCGGGCCTGGGCGCCGCCGCCCAGCACAGCCAGAGCCTGGAGGCCTGGCTCGCCCACGTGCCCGGCCTCAAGGTCGTCATGCCGTCCGACGCGTACACCGCCAAGGGCCTGACGGTCTCGGCGATCCGGGACGACAACCCGGTCGTCGTCATGCTCAACAAGGTCCTGCTGGGCAGCAAGGGCGAGGTACCCGAACCGATCTACGGGATCCCGCTCGGGCAGGCCCACACCGCACGTCAGGGCTCCGACGTCACCGTCATCGCACTGGGCCGCATGGTGGGCGAGGCACTCGCGGCAGCCGACGAACTCGCCGCCGAGGGCATCGAGATCGAGGTGATCGACCCCCGGACCGTCCAGCCCCTGGACACCGAGACCATGATCGCCTCCGTCCGCCGCACCAACCGGGCCCTCGTGGTCCACGAGGCCGTCACCTTCGGCGGACTCGGCGCGGAGATCGCCGCCCAGATCCAGGACGCGGCCTTCGATTATCTGGACGCGCCGATCCTGCGCATCGGCGCCCCCTTCTCCCCCGTGCCGTTCTCTCCGGTGCTGGAGAAGGCGTACGTCCCCGACCGCGGCCGCATCGCGCAGGGCTGCCGCCGCCTCCTCGAAAGGTCGTGACGAAGTGGCCGTCGAGGTTCTCCTGCCGAAGCTTGGCCTGACGATGCAGGAAGGCACGATCGACGAGTGGCTCGTGCCCACCGGAGCCGCTGTCTCGGAGGGCGACGCACTGCTGCGGCTGGCCACCGACAAGGTCGACGTGGATGTCGAGGCGGAGGCCGGGGGAATGTTCCATCCCATGGTCCCGGCCGGTACGACACTCCCCGTCGGGGCGCTCATCGGCTGGCTGCTGGCCGAGGGCGAGCATCCGTCGGACCTGGCCGGTTCGCCGATGCCCGCCGAATCCGGGGCCACGGGTACGGCTGCGCCGCCCACGGCTGTGGACGCATCCTCCGGCGCGCTCTCCCTCAATGGCAGCGCCGCGCCGAACGGCTCCGGGGGCCGCCTCCTGGCCTCCCCGAACGCCCGGCGGGTGGCGGCCGAGGCCGTCGTCGACATCACCGTCGTACACGGCACCGGGCCCGGCGGCCGGATCGTCTCCGAGGACGTGGAGGACTTCCTCGCCGCCGCTGCCGCCTCTCCGGCGGCACCGACGGCACCGGCAACCTCCGTTCTGCCCGGCGACTCCGTCGTCCCCGTCTCCCCGCTGGTACGCCGGCTGGCGAAGGAGCGGGGCATCGACCTGTCCGAGGTGACCGGCACCGGGCTCGGCGGCCGGGTCCGCAGGTCCGACCTCGACGCCGTCCCCACGGCGACCGAACCGGCGCCCGCAACAGCGGCCGTCCGCCGCAGTGCCGCACCCCAACCGGGAGACGTCCTCCCCCTGACCGGAATGCGCGGCACCATCGCCCGCCGGATGCACGCCAGCCTCCAGGAGATGGCGCAGCTGACGCACGGCTATGAGGTGCGGATGGACGCCGTCGTGTCCTTGCGGGCCCGGCTCAAGGAGGAATGGGCCGACAGCGATCTGCCCGTCCCCAGCTTCAACGACTTCCTGCTCAAGGCCGCCGCACTGGCTCTGCGCGAGCACCCGCTGCTCAACGCGACGGTGCGGGAGGACGGCATCCATCTGCTCGGCGACATCCACCTCGGTTTCGCGGTGGCCGTTCCGGGCGGCCTGATGGTCCCCGTGATCGAGGACGCGGTGCTGATGCCCTTGCCCGAGATCGCCCGCCTGTCGCGAACCCTGGCCGAGGCGGCGCGCGAGGGGCGGATCTCTCCGGCCCAGTTGGAAGGCGCCACCTTCGTCGTCACCTCGCTGGGCGGATACGGCGTCGACTTCTTCACCCCCGTGATCAACCCCGGCAATGTCGCCATCCTCGGCGTGGGCAGGCTCAGAGACGGCGTCGAGTGGGTGGACGACCGGCCGCTGCGGACGCAGGTGCTCACCCTGAGCCTCACCTTCGACCACCGTGCCGTCGACGGGGCACCGGCGGCCGAGTATCTGCGCACGGTCGGTGAGTTGCTGCGCAAGCCGCTCCGGCTGCTGGTCTGATCCTGGGCGGAGAGCTGATCATGGTCCGAGGGCTATTCGGCCGCCGCCGGGTCGGCGATCCGCTCGGCGAGGCGGCCGACCTCGCGGACGAAGGAGCGGTGCCCGAGCGAGCGGTAGACGTCGTCCCCGCGGACCTGCGAGATCGCCGAGGTCTCCAGCAGCGACAGCAGGCCCAGAGCGATGACGGCGGCCTCCGCGTCGGAGACCGACTCACGGGCCTTGCGGGTGAGCCGTACGAGTTCCTCCAGCAACTGCGTACGGCTCTCCTGGCGCAGCGCCTCCGCCTCCTGACTCATGCCGGCCGAGGACGTGAAGAACACGGTGGCGGCGGACCGGTGTTCGCCCAGCCAGGCCACCAGCGTGGTGAGGGCAGGGCCGACGGACGATCCGGGCGCGTGGGCCTCGGTGAGCGCATGCAGCTCTTCGCGCAGCGCGGTGGCGAACACCCGCATCCCTTCCACAAGGACCTTGTCCTTGGAGGAGAAGTGGTAGTAGACCGCTGCGGAGGTCATCTCCGCACGAGCGGCAATGTCGGCCACCGTGACCTCGTCCGGCGACTGGGTGGCGAACAGCTCCGTGGCCGCTTCGATCACCCACTGCTTGCGCGAAGGACGGTGCGCGGCGCGGGCTCCGGATGTCGTCATGGTGTCAAGTATGCCGCGATCTTCGTACTCCGACGGCACACGCGTAGCAGGAATTACGTCATCGACCTGGCGGAGTTACTGGATAGCATGGTCAGTGAACAGGGCCCACAGACGCGGGTTCGCGGCAGCCGCCAGGGAGCATGATGGCCACCACGCAGAACGGCAAGCAGCCCGCCCACCGACCGTCGCGACGACAGCACATCATCACCGCCGCCGTGCGCGTGTTCGGCCGCAACGGAGTCGCGGAGACCAGCATCCAGGACATCGCGGACGAGGCCCAGGTCGTGCCCACGGCCGTCTACTACCACTTCGACGGCAAGGAGGAGCTGCTCGAACTCGCCATGCGGCGGGTCTTCGACCAGCTGAACGCGGTGGTGGAGGCGGCCCGCCCGGAGTCCGAGCCCGGTAGTACGGAGGGTCTGCTGCGGGTCATCGACGCGGTATGGGACTGGGTGGAGCAGAACCCCGAGGAGGCCCGGCTGTACCAGGTGCAGATCGCCTCCGCCAACGGCCACGTCAAGGTGTTGCGGGACGAGTTCGAGCAGCGGCACATCCAGCGGGCGTACGACTATCTGCCGGAGGGCACCACGCGCAGTCCCCGGGCGGCCAAGTCACGGCACGCGGCGCAGGCGCTCGCGGTCCGCACGCTGATCAGTACGACCATGCTGGTCATGGCGCTGCGAGCGGAAGGCGGGCCGCTGTCCCAGCTGCCCTCCCGGTCCGTACAGGAGGCGGTCAGGTCGCTGGCGCTGCGGATCGTCACCGCCGAGCAGAAGCCGGCCTCCGCATCCGCCTGAGGCGGTTCACCAGGGCAGGGGCTTGCGTTCGGCGAACAGCCCGCCCGTCGTCCCGTCGCCGTCGGGGAGGGTGGCCAGCCAGACCGGGGTGTCCGCGCCCTCCTCCGGACCGCGCGGGGCGGCGGAACCGCCCATGCCGCTGCGGGTCCAGCCGGGGTCGGCGGCGTTGACCAGGACGCCTGTGCCCGCCAGTTCGGCCGCGAGCATACGGGTCAGGGCGTTGAGGGCGGTCTTGGAGATCCGGTAGGCCGGGTGGCGGCCGGAGTCCATCAGCGCCAGCGAGCCGTACGAGCTGGTGACGTTGACGACCCGTCCGTAGCCGACCTCCACCATGCCTGGCACGACGGCTTCCGCCATGCGCCAGGCACCCGCGAGGTTCGTCTCCAGGGTCGTGCGCAGGATCTCCTCGTCGAGGTACGGGGGGCGTAGATCTCCGTCCAGGGACGCTCCCGCATTGTTCACCAGGACGTCGATCCCGCCAGTCAACTCCCCGGCTTCCCGGACCGCTTCGGCGACACTCTTCGCCGAGGCCACGTCCAGGGCCAGCGGCAGTGCCGCCGGACCGATGGCGCGGCACGCCTCCTCGGCCGCCCCCCGTCTTCGCGCCCCGACCAGGACCCGCAGCCCCCGGTCCGCGAGCTGTCGGCATATCTCCAGGCCGATGCCGCGCGCTCCGCCGGTGACCAGTGCGGTTCTGTCGCCGTGCCCCATGGTGTGCTTGCCGCCTTTCAGACCGTCAGCACCGAGCAGGCGCTGATCCCGGGCGCGCCGTACACATGGGTGAAGCCCACCCGGGGAGCGCCCGGCACCTGCACACCCGGCGCTCGGCCCTGCAACTGTCGTACGACCTCGTGGAACTGCCGCAGCCCGGAGGCGCCGACGGGCTCGCCGCCGGCCAGGCAGCCGCCGTCGGTGTTGACCGGGATACGGCCCGTGGGATCGGTGTCCCCGCCGGCGAGGAGTTCCTCCTGCTCGCCGTGGCCGCACAGTCCGGTTTCCGCCAGGTGAATCAGTTCCGAGCCGCTGTCGGTGTCCTGCAACTGGGCGACTTGTACGTCCGCGGGCCGAAGTCCCGCCGTGCGGAAGGCCGCCTCCGCGGCGTCGACGCTCGGGCTGCGGTGCGGTCCGGGCGGCAGCCAGGGCGAGAACACCTCGAACGAGCCGAAACGTCTGGTCCTGAAGGCCAACGACGCCAATTTGACCGGCCGTTCGCACAGGTCGAAGGCACGGTCGCCGAGCGCCAGCACCAGAGCCGCCGCGCCCTGCCCCGGCGAGCAGAACATGTACTGGGTGAGGGGCGGACTGACCTCGGCGGAGTTGAGGATCTCCTCCTCCGTCAGTTCCTTGCGCCGCCATGCCAGGGGGTGCTGGGAGCCGTTGCGGAAGGCCCGCGCGGCCACCCTCGCCAGCGCCCGCTCCGAGATCCCGTGCTCGTGCAGGTACCGCTGGGTCTTGAGGGCGAAGAACTGGGTGGTCAGCATCATGCCGGTCTCGGCGTACCAGTCGGGCAGTCCGTAGCGTGCCGCGGAGACGTTGAAGGCGCCCCGCTCGTGCTTGTCGAAGCCCACGGCCAGTCCGAGCGAGGCCTCGCCGGCGCGCAGTGCGTTGGCCACGGCGAGCACCGTCGAGGCACCGGTGGCGCAGCCGTTCTGCACGTTGGCGAACGGCACACCGGTCAGGCCCAGACGGCCGACCAGGGTGTCGGGCTTGCCGGACACGTCGGAGCCGCCTGCCGCGTAACCTATGTCGTCCCATGCCGTGCCGGCGTCGGCCAGGGCCTCGCGGACCGCACGCTCGGCCATGTCCATCCCGGTGACGGTCTCGTCGCGGCCGAAGGGATGCATGCCACAGCCGACGACATAGACCTCGTCGCTCCGGCTCATCGCTCTCCCTCCCCGTCCGGGCGGAACGCGAACGTCAGCACCTCGGTCCCGTCCTCGTCGTGGTAGGCGGTCACCGTGGTGAGCCGGACCGGCAGCCCGATCCGTATCTCGGCGCGGGCAGCCTCCAGCCGCGCCTCGACCAGCACCTCACCGAGGTCGACATAGCCCACGTGGTACGGGCGGTAGCCCCCGGTCGGCGGCCGGTACGGCGGCTTGGGCTGGAACGCCTGCAGCGTCCACGACCACACCCGCCCGGTGACCGGCAGCACGTGCGCGGACATGGCTCCGTCCGAGCACTTGGGGCACGAGTCCTGCCGGGGGAAGACCACGGTGGCGCAGCCGGAGCAGCGCGCGCCCGTGAGGCGCGGCGGATTCGCGCTCTCGAACAGGCCCTCGTCGATGAGTCTGCTGATCATGCCGTCCTGCCCTTTTCTGCACGGTCGTCGTGCGGTGGTGCGGTGACCGCGGGTGAAGTCACCAGCCCAGCAGTCCGGCCAGCCGTTCCCGGTGGTGCGCTGCGCCGCCCAGCAGGACGGCGTCGGACTGGGCGCGCCGGAAGTACAGGTGCGCGTCGTGCTCCCAGGTGAAGCCCATGCCGCCGTGCAGTTGGACGCACTCGGCGGCGACGGATACGAACGCCTCGCCGCACCATGCCTGCGCCACCGCCGCCGCTTCGGCCAGCGACTCGGGCGAGTCGGCCGCTCGGACGGCGCGCACCACCGCCGACCGCGCGGCCTCGACCTGGAGCAGCATGTCGGCACAGGTGTGCTTGATCGCCTGGAAGCCGCCGATGGCCCTGCCGAACTGTGTGCGGTCCCGTACATGGGCCACCGTCATGTCCAACGCGGCCTGCGCGCCGCCGAGTTGCTCGGCGGCCAGGGCCACCAGGGCCACGTCCAGGGCGCGGCTCACGATGTCCGCCCCCTCGCCTCCGACGGTCAGGGGCCGGGCGCGGGCGGCGGAGAAGGAGACCACCGCCTGTCCGCGGCTGAGATCCAGGGTGGGTACTCGACGGACCGTCACGCCGGGCTCGCTCGGATCGGTGAGGAAGAGGTCCAGGCCGTCGGCGCCGTCGGCGGCGACGACCAGGCGTTCGGCGTCGGCACCGTCCAGTACGAAGGGAGCGGTGCCGTCGAGGAGCGGGACGCCGCCCCGCCAGGTGACGGCCACCGGCACCGCGTCAGGTCGCCACACCCCGTCGGGCGCGGCCACCGCCAGGGCGTGCACCTTGCCCTCGGCCAGCTCCGCCAGTGCCGGGTCGGCCGTGCCGCAGCCGGCCAGGACCTGCCCGGCCAGCACAGTTGACGACAGCAGGGGCACCGGCGTCAGTGTCCGGCCCAGCTCCTCGCAGACCGCGGCGATCTCGGCGAGGCCGCCGATGCCACCGGCCGCCTCGGGCAGACCGAGGGCCGCTAGGCCGACCTGCCCGCCGAGGGTGTCCCACAACTTGGCGTCGATACCCGGGGAATGCTCGGGCAGCCGACGCACCGCGGCGGTGCCGCCGGCGTCGGCGCACACCGACCGTACGGTCTCGCGGAGGTCGTCCAGTTCGGCGTCCGACAGGGCCGTGCCGTCGGTCACGGTGCTCGTCATCGTGCGCTCCCGCTCTCGTCGCGCTGCTCCCGCACGGCACTGTGGGCCGCCGCCATCCGCGCGACCGGCACGCGGTGCGCGGAGCAGGAGACGTAGTCGAGGCCCAACTCGTCGCAGAAGGCGATGGACTCCGGGTCTCCGCCGTGCTCACCGCACACGCCCAGCTTGATGTCCGGGCGTACGCTCCGTGCCCGCTCCACCGCCAGGGCGATCAGCGCGCCCACCCCGTGCGGGTCGAGCCGGGCGAACGGACTGGCCGTCAGGAACCCGCGTTCCTGGTACGAGGCGAGCACCTGGCGCTCGACGTCGTCCCGGGAGAATCCGTAGGTGAGCTGGGTGAGGTCGTTGGTGCCGAAGGAGAAGAACTCGGCGTGTTCGGCGAGTTCGCCGGCCAGCAGCGCGGCGCGCGGTGTCTCGACCATCGTGCCGAGCCGGTACGGGACCTCCACTCCGGTGCGGGTGGCGACCGCCTCGGCGGCGCCCCGTACGTATGCGGCCGCGGCGGCGAGTTCCTCCGGCAGGCTGACCAGCGGGATCATCACTTCGAGCTGTGGGCGGACTCCGGTGGCGGCGACATCGGCCCAGGCGGTGAAGAGCGCCTCGGCCTGCGCCGGGTAGAGCCTCTCGTGCAGCAGGGCCAGGCGCACGCCGCGCAGACCGAGCATCGGATTCGCCTCGCGCAGTGCGGCGGCCCGCTGCTCCTCGGCGGCGTCCTGCGCCTCCCCGGCGGCGGGCAGGAACTCGTGCAGCGGGGCGTCCAGCAGGCGTACCGTCACCGGCCGGTCCCCGACCGCGGTCAACAGGGCCTTGAAGTCCTCGTGCTGGGCCTGCTCCAGTGCCGACAGCGCCTCGTCGCGGGCCGCGGCATCGGCGGCCAGGATCACCCGGCGGATCAACGGCAACCGGTCGCCGAGGAACTGGTGTTCCGTACGGCACAGCCCCACACCCTCCGCGCCCAGGGCGACGGCGGTGCTCACCTCCGCGGCAGTGTCGGCGTTGGCCCGCACGCCCAGCCGGCGCATGCCGTCCGCCCACTCCAGCAGGGTGGACAGTTCGGGCGGTGGTCCGGCAACGCTGACGCTCAGTGTCCCCTCGTAGACGGCTCCGGTACGGCCGTCCAGCGAGACGGCGTCGCCCTCGTGCAGCACCCGGTCCCCGATCCGTACGGTGCCGGCAGCCCGGTCGGCGCGCAGTCCCTCGGCGCCGCACACGGCGGGTTTGCCCGCACCGCGGGCCACCACGGCGGCGTGTGAGGCGATGCCGCCGCTGCCGGTGAGTACGGCGACGGCGGCCAGCATCCCGGGGACGTCGGCCGGAGTCGTCTCGTGGGCCACGAGCACGACCTGCGTGCCGTCCGCGGCGAGTTCGAGGGCACGTTCGCTCGACAGGACGATCGCGCCGGTCGCCGCCCCCGGGGAGGCGGGCAGTCCCTTCACCAGGAGCTGCTCGCCGCCGGTCAGCCGGAGCTGGGGGTGCAGCAGTTCCTGTACCTGCGCGGGGCTGATCCGGCGTACGGCTTCTTCCCGGTCGAGTGCTCCGTCCCCGGCCAGGTCCGCGGCGAGGCACACCGCCGCACGTAGCGGCGGGCGGCCCTGCGCCGAGGCGGCAAGCAGTGAGATCTCGCCGTCGCGTACCTCGAAGTCGACGGTGACCGGGGCGTGCAGATGACGTTCGAGGGTGAGCAGCGAGTGCTCAAGCAGCGCGGAACTCCCGCCCAGCTTCTCCAGCGGCTCGCCCGTGCGCGGGGGCGGCGCGCTGCGGCGTACGCCCCGGTAGAAGGAGCCCTGCGGCGAGAAGCGGCCGCTGTCGGGGTGCCGGCTGACCGCCGTGCCGAAGCCGGAGTGGTCCCATGGCCCGATGCGCACGGCCTGGACATGCAGTGCGATGCCCAGCTCCGCGGGGAGCCGCTGGGCTTTGCGGGATCGCCTGGCCCGGGGTGAGGCCCACCGCCCCAGCACCGCCCGAGCGGCCAGCGCGAGCTGCTCGGCCGGGTCGTCGGGGTATGGCCGCTCGGCATGCCGGGCGACCGTCGAGAGCAGTGCGTCGACGCGGGCCCTGGGATCAGGGGCGTCGAGCGATGCGTCGTCGAGCTCCGGTGCGGGCACGTCAAGGGCGTACTCTGCGATCATCCGGACGGTGGCCGCCCATACCTCGTACAGCACATCGTCGCGGCCGATGACGGCACGGATGCCATCGGCGTCGGCCGGGGTGATTCCGATGCAGGCGAGTTCCGGCGGCAGTCCGGCGACCTCGGTCGACGCGCTCGCAGACAGACGCAGCAGCAGCGGCCTGCTCCGGTCGCCGATCCGCCGTCCCGACAGTTGCTCCACGAGGTCCAGGGCGGCGCGGGCGGTACCCGGCTCGCACAGCGACGCGGCCGAGCCCGCCGCCACCGTCAGTCCGGGCACCACTGGGAGCCCGAGGGCCACCAGCCGGTCCATGGCGATGCCGTGCGTGCCCAGTTCACCGGCGTCCAGCCCTCGGATCCGTCCCTGGCCGTAGGGCACCAGGGCGTGGCTGGGGGTGTGGGTCTGTGCGAGTGTGCCGGAGTGGCGGTCGGTGATGCTCAACCCCGGCTCCTGGTGACGAGTTCCTCTTCGAGCGCCTCGTCCTGCGCCCGGCTGATCCCCAGAACCAGCAGCAGCTCCTGGTGGAGCCGCATCCACACGGTGTGGTACGAGTCGCACAGGGGCGAGGCCAGCCACTCCACCGCGCCGTCGTCGAACCGGTCGAGGGCTTCCTCCAGGGCCGTGACATACCGACCGCTGCCCGACGGCAGACCGTCCAGCCTGCGCAGTACGGGCTGGATGGCCTCGTGCACGTCTTCCAGCGACTCGCGCACCCCGGCGTCGTAGACGCTGTCGCTGTGGTCGTTGACCGTGCCGTCGGGCCGGCACTGCCAGGCCGTGCACACCTCGCGCAGTTTCCTGTTGATGGGCAGGAAGGCCTCGTAGGCGGCGGTGATCTGCCGCTCCTGTTCGGAACCGGCGGAAACCCGCAGGATCCGCGCCGCGGCGGCCCTGGCGGGCTCGGTCGGCAGCACCATCGGGCCCTTCACCATGGCCAGCCCGGCGTCGACCAGGGGGCGGTGGTCCGACTCGGGCCTGCCTCGCCACATCCCACGCAGAACGAGGTCGACGACGGCTTCGGTGAGGTTCTCGTCGAGAGCGTCCGTCCGGCCCACGGCAGCAGATTGCATCGCCACACCATTTCCCCGGTGCTGTCGCCCGGTCCTCAGTTCTGTGTTGCCCGGAGGTTACGCTCCGGCAGAGGTGTTAGTGAAGAGGTAATCAAGAAACACTTTCCGGACTGCTTGGCGCGGACTGGCCGCTGCCCACCCGTGCACGAGCCCGCGGGGCCAGGAACGCGGTCATCCGCGCCTGCGCCTCGCCACTCCCGGCCAGGCCGGCGATCAGGCGCGCCTCCTCGTCGAGGTGACGGCCCAGACCCTCCCCCGCCGCCTTGTCCCGCAGCAGGCGCTTCGCGGCACGCAGCGCCTCACCCGCCCCACCTGCCAGTTCGGCGGCGGTCCGGTACGCGGCCTCGTCCACTTCGCCGTCCTCGACGGCCCGGGAGACCAGACCGAGCCGCTCGGCCTCGTCGCCCGTGAGAACCCGGTTGGTGAGGACCAGGTCTGTCGCCAGACGGGGGCCCACCAGGCGCGGCAGGAGCCAGGTGGCCCCGCAGTCCGGGGTGAGCCCCATCGCCGTGTACGCCAGCCGGAAGCGCGCCGACCGTGCGGCCAGGACCATGTCGCCGACCAGGGCGAGACCGATTCCGCCGCCCGCGGCGGCGCCGCGCACGGCGGTCACCAGGGGCACGGGCAGCTCGTACAGCGCCCGCACCGCCGCGTGCGCGGCGGTCGCCACGGCGTGCACATAGGCGCCCGTTTCCTCGCCCCGGCCGGCGAAGGCGCGCAGGTCACCGCCCACGCAGAAGGTGGCGCCGGCCGCCCGCAGCAGAACCGCGCCGCCCGGATCGGCGGCCACCTCGGCGGTCGCGGCGCGCAGCGCCTCGGCCGTCGGCAGGTCCAGGGCGTTGCCTCTCCCGGGGTCCTCCAGCCTCAGCTCGACGACTCCGTCGGGGTGACGGACGACACGGACCGACTGGGTGCTCATAGGGGTCTTCTTCCGTCGTCGAGGACCGCCGGGCCGAGTGCTCCCCAGATCAAGCGCTCCTCAGATCGAACGCTCCTCAGATCGAGCGCCACCCAGCAAGATACTGAAGACGCTGTACAGTTTCTAGGACGCGACGGGCATCGGTGCCCGTAGCCCGTCGGCGGGAGGAACCGTGCCCATTCAGTTCGATGTCGATCCACCTGTCGCCCGACTCGCCGCGGCCACCGCGGAGTTCGTTCGCGAGGTGGTCATCCCGGCCGAGCGCGAGTGCGGCGGGTCGGTGCACGACGCTCCGGAGGCCCTGCGCGACACCCTGCAGAAAGGCGCCCGCGAGGCAGGCGTGTTCGCACCGCACGTGCCGGCGCGGTGGGGCGGACACGGGCTCGACCTGCGCGGACAGGCGGTGGTGTTCGAGGCCGCCGGGTACTCGCTGCTGGGCCCGCTGGCGCTGAACTGCGCGGCTCCCGACGAGGGCAATATGCATCTGCTGGAGAAGGTGGCCACGGAGGAGCAGAAGGACCGCTTCCTGCGGCCGCTCGCCGCGGGCGAGGTGCGGTCCTGCTTCGCGATGACCGAACCGGCTCCGGGGGCGGGCGCCGACCCCCGCTCCCTGCGGACCACCGCGACACGGGTCCCGGGCGGGTGGCGCATCGACGGCCGCAAGTGGTTCATCAGCGGGGCCAATGGTGCAGGCTTCGCGATCGTCATGGCCCGCACCTCCGGCAGCCCCGGCGACCCGGGCGGCGCGACCATGTTCCTGGTCGACGCCGACACCCCGGGCATGCGCATCGTCCGGGACATCGAGACCCTGGACGAGGGGCTCTTCGCCGGGCACAGCGAACTCGCCTTCGAGGAATGTGTGGTGAGCGAGGACCGGGTGCTCGGAGCCGTGGACCGGGGCTTCGAGAACGCCCAGGTCCGGCTCGGTCCCGCCCGTATGACCCACTGCATGCGATGGCTGGGAGCCGCCCGTCGTGCCCAGGACGTCGCCCTGGAACGGGCGGGCAGCCGGACGGCCTTCGGCTCCGTGCTGGGAGACCTCGGCATGGTGCAGCAGATGCTGGCCGACTCCGAGATCGACATCGAGGCCAGCCGCGCCCTGATCCTGCGCACCGCCTGGGAGCTGGACACCGGCTCCACCGCGGCCGCGCAACTCACGTCGGTGTCCAAGACCTTCGTGGCGGAGGCCGTGAACCGGGTCGTCGACCGGGCGGTGCAGATCTGCGGAGCACTCGGTATCTCGGCCGCCGACGCCCCGCTGGCGCGCCTGCTCCGGGAGGTGCGGCCGTTCCGGATCTACGACGGCCCATCGGAGACGCACCGCTTCGCGATCGCACGCCGCGCGGTGAAGCCCTACCGGCAACCACGCCCGGAGGCCGCCGCCGGCTCGTGACCAGGCCGGCTCCGGCGCCTGCCGGGGTTCTGGGAACTTACGGCATCATCACCAACTGGCCAATCGCATACGGCAGATCATGGCCGACCGCGGCATGCGGCTGCCCAGGCCCAGCCATGGCCCGGGGCAGCCGCGTGGCGAAAAACACGTCCGGGTGCGAGGCGCGGCGAGCTCGCCGCCACGCCGCTTCAACTCGGCGTACGGCGCGCCCTCTCCAGGTCTCGCCAAACCCCTTGCGGTACAACGCTGTTGGACTGCCTGGGCGAGAGCGCAAAGCGTGGAGAAAGATCGAATAAGTCGGCAACCGGGCGGAGATGTCGCATTCCATACCCGGCACCGCCGCCGACATCACCGTCGGTGTTCACTGCGAGCGGGCACATACTCAGACATGCGCTGCTGTTTCTCGGCTCCCCTCGCGGCCCTGTCGGCCCTGCCCTCTCCCTGTGAAGTTCTACGATCCGGTGCCCTCTTCGCCCCCTCGTTACTGCGGGCCGCTGCCGGTGCGCTCCATGGCTCCGCCCGCAAAGGCCGCCGTCACCCCGACACCCTGGCGGCCGTCCACCTGGAACTGGTCACCCTGACCGAGGACCGCGCCATCATCACCTGGTACACCGGGATACCCGGCACCGACGACGGGCTGGGCCACATGCTCCCCGCCGTCACGGAGGGCGAGGTCGTCTACGGCACTCACCCCGCCCGGCTGGACCGCAGTGCGGCGGAGGACCGGCCCACAGCGCACCACCATGTGGAGCTCACGGGCCTGGAGCCGGGGCAGACGTACTACTACCAGGCCCGCTCGCGGGGCAGGGCGGCCAAGCCCACCCCGCTGCACCTCGTCCGCGGCAACGCCGTCGGCACCAACCTCTACGGTCTCGGCACCAGCGGAGGTCCGTACTCCTTCACCACTCCGCAGCCCCCACCGGGACGGCACCTGCTGTCGATCGCGCTCTGCAACGACCTCCACATCGGGGAGACCACCGCCGGCCTCATGACCGGCGTACCCCTGATGCGCGGGGTGGCGCAGGAGCCGGGACTCGCGCCGTATCCGGAGATCATGAGCCGCGCCCTGGTGGAGGAGGCCAGGCGGCGCGGAGCGGACCTGCTGCTGGCCGCGGGGGACATCTCGGCCGGCGGTGCGCTGCGAGACCTGGCCGAGGCCAAGCGGATCCTGGACGGCTTCGGCAGCCACGGACAGGACTACTTCGTCGTACGCGGAAACCACGACCGGCCCCGCCGCGACAGCGGCGGTGACGCATTCCGCGAAGGGTTCCTCGACGGCGAAGGGCCCGCGTACTTCGCCCGGGACGTCGGCGGACTGCGGATCGTCGGGCTCGACACGTACGAGAAGGACGGCAACGGCGCCGACGCCGGCGGGCTCGGCGTCGAGCAACTGGCCTGGTTCCGGACCCGGTTGAAGGAGCACAGGGAGCAGCCCACCATCGTGTTCGGCCACCATCCGCTGACCGTACGGGATTCCGTCTTCCCCGTGGCCCGCGGTCAGCGCCTGGGCCGCCGCCAGGCCCGCTCCATCCTCGAGGCATACGCCGCCGCGCCCGGTGTCTTCCTCCACCACGCAGGCCACACCCACCGCAACAAGCGCACCGTCCTGCCGCAGGCCCCGCACGTCACCCTGCAGGAGGTCAGCGCCGCCAAGGACTACCCCGGCGGCTTCTGCCTCCTGCGGATCCACTCCGGCGGCTACGCCCTCAACCACTACAAGACCAGCAGCGCGGCGGCACGCGCATGGGGCGAGCGCAGCCGCCGGGTGGCCGGAGGCCTGTGGCCGCACCACGCTCTCGGCCGCTCGGTCACCGACCGCAACAGCATGACCGCCCACGACCTGTCGGGCATCAGCCCTCTTCGACTTGCAGCCACAGGGCCGGCAGGCCCCTGACATCCCCCTGCCTTCCAGGCAGGCGTTCTGCTCGGCGTCGGACCCGTCGTCCGGCGCCGTTTGCGTGAGTCCTCGCGCTCGGCGAGGTCGTCCGCGGTCTCGAGCACCCAGCGCTCGCACTTCCCCTCCTTGCAGGACGGCAAGGGCGGCACGCTGGTCGCAGCCGTGAGGCCACGACCTCGGCTTCGGCTGTTGCTGCGGCTGTGCGTGCGGGCAGGTGGATATGGGATTGAGAAGCCGAGGCATGCGTCGAGAGCGGTCCGCTCCGGACGAATGTCAGGAAACCTGAGAAATATGTACGCCTGCGAGCAAGCCGCGTCAAGGCCGTCGCGGCAACTCCTCTCCCCCGAGGGGCCGGACGGGTGGCCCCCGAGGAGCGCGTCCGAGAGGTCTCGGCAACACCCTTGTCATCCGGCGTCGCCGTGTGCATCATCGTGTTCATCATCAGGGTTCCTGATATCGGGCACGTTGCCCAGCCCTACCGGGATGCGAAGGAACCCGCCACCGCTCTCTGCTGCCGGCTCCGGCTTCCCCCAACGGCTTCAGCCGCCCGTTCCGGCTTCCTCAGCGGCTTCTCCACCCTCACTTCCGCTCCCTCGACGTGCCCGGAGGCATTCATGAGCGCACCCATGAGCACACCCGCGAACGGCAATTTGTCCCGAAGATCCGTTCTCCGGGGGACAGCCGGAGCCGCCGGGCTGTTCACCGCAGGCGGTCTGCTGACCGCCTGCAGCGGCATCAAGGAGTCCTCGGCGCAGACCGACACGGTGCTCCGAATCGGATATGTCTCGCCCAGCACGGGCCCGGCCGCGGGCTTCGGCGAGCCGAACGCGTACCTGATGAAGAAGATGCGAGCCACCTTCAAGGACGGATTGCAGATCGGCGGGAAGAAGTACTCGATCGAGATCATCGACCGCGACAGTCAGTCGAATCCGCAGACGGCCGCGCAGGTCGCGAGCGATCTGATCAACAGCGAGAAGATCGACCTGATGCTCGTCACCTCCACGCCGGAGACGGTCAACCCCGTCGCCGACGCGTGCGAGGCGGCCAAGGTCCCGTGTCTGTCGACCGCCGTGCCGTGGGAGGCCTGGTACTTCGGCCGCGGCGCCACTCCCGAGAAGCCCTTCACGTACACCTACCACTTCTTCATAGGCGTCGCGGAGATCCATGCCGCGTACACCTCCCTGTGGACGAAGGGTGGGGTCGAGACCAACAGACGGGTCGGCGTCATGTGGCCCAACGACCCCGACGGCAAGGCGATCCGGCAGGGGCTCGGGCCGCAGCTGAAGAAGAGCGGGTTCAGGATCGTCGACCCGGGAGCGTACGAGGACGGGACGAACGACTACTCGGCGCAGATCGCGGCGTTCAAGAAGGCGGACGCGGAGATCTTCAACACCTTCCCGCTGCCGCCCGACTTCGCCACGTTCTGGAAGCAGGCCCGGCAGCAGGGGTACCGGCCGCGCATCGCGAGCATCGCCAAGACCGGCCTCCTCCCCTCCCAGATCGAGGCGCTCGGCTCGCTGGGACACGGCCTCAGCGCCGGCTTCTGGTGGTCGCCCAAGTTCCCGTACACCTCCACGCTCACCGACCAGACCGCCCAGCAACTGGCCGACGACTACGAGCAGTCGACGGGCAAGCAGTGGACCCAGATCATCGGGTCGAACATGGCACTCTTCGAGGTCGCGGTCCACGCGCTGAAGGCGACCTCCGACCCCAAGGACCGGGGGGAACTGGCGGCCGCCCTCGGCAAGGCCAAGCTCACCACCATCGCCGGGCCGCTGGACTTCACGTCCGGGCCGGTGAAGAACGTGTCTCCGGAAGGGCTGGTCATGGCGCAGTGGCGCAAGGCAACGGGGGGCAGCAAGTTCACCGTCGAGCCGGTCATCGTCGACAACGGCGCCTTCCTCGACATCCCGCTCGGAGGCGAACTTGAGCCCCTCCGCTGAGCCGATGACCGTGGGGACGGGGGAGGCCGCCGGGGCGGCCGCCCCGGCCCCGCCGGTGCTCGCGGCGAACGGCATTCACCGACGCTTCGGCAGCCTGGTCGTCCTCGAAGGCATCGACATCACCCTCGCCCCCGGCGAGGCCCTGGGCATCGTCGGCCCGAACGGCGCCGGAAAGACGACCCTGCTCGACATCCTCTCCGGGGCCCAGTCCCCCTCAGAGGGCAGCGTCACCTTCCACGGTCAGGACGTGACCCGCTGGAAGGTCGACCGCCGTTGTCGCAGTGGCATCGGGCGCTCCCACCAGGTGCCGCGCCCCTTCACCGGCATGACGGCCTACGAGAACGTGCTGGTCGCGTCGGTGCAGGGCGGTGCGCACCGGCGTCGGGCCGCGCAGCAGCACGCGCTCGGCGTACTCGAGCGCTGCGGCATGCTCGGCCAGGCCAACCGGCCCGCGGCCGCGCTCACCCTGCTGGAGCGCAAGCGGCTGGAGATGGCGCGGGCGCTGGCGACCGATCCGCAGGTGCTGCTGCTGGACGAGATCGCCGGTGGCCTCACCGACGCCGAGACGGACGAACTGATCGCCACCATCCAGCAGTTGCGCGCCGACGGCATCGCCATCGTCTGGATCGAGCACGTCATCCACGCGCTTCTGCGGGTGATCGACCGGCTGGTCTGTCTCGCGCAGGGCCGGGTCCTGGCCGAGGGCGAGCCGGACGCCGTCATGTCCGATCCCCGGGTCGTCGAGGCCTACCTCGGGAGCGCGGCATGAGTCTGCTGTCGGTCGAGAATCTCGAAGTACGGCACGGTCTGCTGCGCGCCGTCCGCGAAGTCTCCTTCACCGTGGGCGAGGGCGAGGTGGTGGCGGTGGTCGGGGCCAACGGTGCCGGAAAGTCCACCCTTATGCGGGCCGTCGCCGGAGCACACCGGCCGGCCGAGGGCCGTATAGGTCTGGACGGTGTGGATGTGACGGCCCGGCGGGCCCACGACCGTGTCGCGGCCGGGATCGCACTGGTCCCGGAGGGGCGGCGGCTCTTCGCCGACCTCACCGTGGAGGAGAACCTGCTGGTCGCGTCCCGGGTACGGCGTTCCGGACCGTGGGACCTGGCAGCCGTCGTGGCCGCCTTCCCGCTGCTCGACGGGCTGCTGAAGCGGCGCGCCGGCAACCTCTCGGGCGGCGAGCAGCAGGCCGTGGCCATCGGCAGGGCGCTGATGACCAACCCCCGGCTGCTGCTGCTCGACGAGGTCTCGCTGGGCCTCGCGCCCGTCGTGGTCGACACCCTCTACGACTCGCTCGGCACGATCCTCTCCGGCGGTACGACGGTGCTGCTGGTGGAGCAGGACCTCGGCCGCGCCCTGGGGGTGGCCCGGCGTGTGCTGTGCATGCTCGAGGGCCGCGTCGTCCTGGACGAACCCGCCGACGAGGTCACCCGCGAACAGGTCGTCGAGGCGTACTTCGGACTCAGCCGGGCGGCGGCCCCAGACCGCGCCACGGCCGCAACCGTGCAGGAGGAGCCGGCATGAACTGGATCAACGCCATCGTGCAGGGCGTGATGCTCGGCGGTGTCTACGCGCTCTTCGCCTGCGGCCTTTCCTTGATGTTCGGCGTGATGCGGACCGTCAACCTGAGCCACGGCGACCTCGCGGTCCTCGGCGCGTTCCTGGTCGCGGTGCTGGCCGCCGCCGTCGGCATCAGCCCGTTCTTCGCAGTACTGCTGGTGCTGCCCGTGATGGGTCTGGTCGGAGTGGCGTTGCAGCGGGGCATCCTCAGCAAGGCGCTGCGCACCGGCGAGATGTCGTCGATGCTGGCCACCTTCGGTCTCGCCATCGTGTTGCAGAACGTACTGCTGGAGATCTTCAGCGCCGACTCCCGCTCCCTTGACGTGGGTTCGCTGTCCTCGGCCGGTCTCCAGCTCGGGTCGTCGGTGAGCATCCCGTATCTCGGCCTGCTCACCGTGGCGGTGGCGGTCGCGCTGCTCGGCGGGCTGCAACTGCTGCTGGCCCGTACGGGCATCGGCCGGGCGATCCGCGCCACCGCCGCCGACGCGGACACCGCCGAGCTGGTCGGGATCGACAGCCGCCGGGTGTACGCCTGGGCCGCCGCCATCGCCGTCGCCACCGCCGGTCTCGCGGGAGCGTTCTTCGCGATGCGGTCGTCGTTCAGCCCGTCCATGGGGCCGACCCAGCTGCTGTTCGCCTTCGAGGTCGTCGTGATCGGAGGGCTCGGTTCGCTGTGGGGGACGCTCGCCGGGGGCATGGTCCTCGGCATCGCCCAGACAGTCGGCGCGCAGGTGGATCCGCGCTTCTCCATCGTGGCCGGACACGCGGTGTTCCTCGCGGTCCTGGCCTTCCGTCCGCAGGGACTGCTCGGCATGAGAAGGAGCCGCACATGACCACCGCATCACCGGTGGCCCCCACCACCGCCTCCGCCCCCTCGACCATCCACCGATGGACCCCCGTCTCCCGTACGGCGTCGGGTGCCCTGGCCGCCCTGCTGCTCGTCCTGGCATTCGCGCCCTTGGTCTTCACGCCCGAGGTGACCGCGAAGCTGACGACCCTGTTCGTCCTCGTCATCGTCGCGGCCATGTGGAACGCGCTGGCGGGCTACGCCGGTCTTGTCTCCGTCGGCCAGCAGGGCTTCATCGGTCTCGGCGCGTACGGTGTCTTCCTCTTCGTCGACCGGGGCGTCAACCCCTTCGTCGCGGTCGTCCTGTCGGCCCTGCTCGCGGGTGCCGTCGCCGTACCCACCTCGCTGCTCGCGTTCCGGCTCACCGGTGGGCAGTTCGCCATCGGCATGTGGGCGATCGCGGAGTTCTTCCGGCTGGTCGTGGTGAACACGCCTTCGCTGGGCGGCGGTTCCGGCCGCTCGCTCACCGATCTGTCGGCCACCGATCCGGCGGTGCGGCAGGCCCAGGTGTACTGGCTCGCCCTGGCACTGATGAGTGCGCTGCTGCTGGCCGTGTTCGTGCTGCTGCGCAGCAGGCTGGGGGCTTCGCTGGAGGCGATCCGCGACGACCCGGTGGGCGCGGCGTCCGTCGGGGTACGGGTCGCCTCGGCGAAGCGGCTGGTCTTCGTCCTGGCGGCGGTGGGCGGTGCCGCGGCCGGTGGACTCACCCTCGCCAACACCCTGCGGGTGCAGCCGGACTCCATCTTCGGGGTCCACTGGTCCGCGTACATGATCTTCATGGTGGTCATCGGCGGCCTCGGCACCTTCGAGGGACCGATCATCGGGGCGATCGTGTTCTTCCTGGTGCAGGACTGGTTCGGGGCCAACGGAGGAACCTGGTACCTGATCGGGCTCGGCGCCCTCGCCATCGGGATGACGCTGTGGATGCCCCATGGGCTGTGGGGTACCGTGGCTCGCCGACGTGACCTGGAACTTCTACCTGTCGGCTATCGGGTGAAGCCACCGGTCGTCTGACCTCGACGACGGCCTCCCCCGGCCTCCCCGACGACCGACCAAGAGGTGCGAACGATGGCGGAGGCAGCTGATCGGGATCCGATCCCGCGTCCGGCTCCGGGTGCGGATCCCGATCCGGACCCCGAGGACCACAAGGGCCCGCTGACGATCTATCTCGTCAAACAACTCGAACTGGCCATCCGCTCCTTCATGGACGAGGCCCTGCGGCCGTACGGGCTCACGACGTTCCAGTACACGGCCCTGACCGTGCTCCAGCACCGAGGCGGACTCTCCTCCGCCCAGTTGGCCCGCCGCTCCTTCGTCAGGCCCCAGACGATGCACGAGATGGTGCGCGCGCTGGAGGAGCGCGGGCTGATCGAGCGCGCCCATGCCCCGGGGAACCGGCGGATCATGGAGGCCCGGCTGACGCGGGAGGGGGAGGAACTACTGGCGGCGTGTGCGCCGGTCGTGCAGAAGCTGGAGGACCGGTTGCTGCTCGACATGCCGGAGGAACGGCGGAACGCGTTCCGTCAGGGCCTGGAGGACGGGCTCGCCTCCTTGACGGGGCGGCAGCACGGCTGACGAAGCGGATCGGCGGGCCGCCCGCCCGCGCGCGCCGGCTTCCACGCATCATCGCTCCCGGAACTCCGGCGGCTGGTTGAGGAGCTGCGAGCGCAGGACGGGAAGCGGGGGGTGCGTCGCGCCACCGCATGAGTCCGGGACGGCCCACACGGTGGCAGTTCCGGAAGGCCAGGGCGACCCCGAAGTGGCGTTCCGGGCTGTCGTGGATCGCGTCACTGGACAGGGCTCGCAGGTCGGCCGCATTCCTCGAAAAGGGGCGGGGTCTGGTCGTCGGCGAACTCGGCGGTACCGTCGCGCAGTTCGGCGGTCAGGTCGGCGATCGATCTCAGGTCAGCGCCCCGCCACATCCAATCGCGTGAGTACAGGACTCCTGGCAGGTTCGAGTCCTGCCATGGGAGCTGGGCCCCTCGTCCACACGAGGCAGCGGCTGCACGGGGATTGACTGTGAAACCGGTTGCCTCCTACGGTTCCTCCGTCAGGCCGAACGTAATTCGAAATATCGAACGCTGGTGTGCTGTCGCGAGGAACAGTCCGCTCCCCGAAGGCGAAAGGACGAGCCGCCCATGCCTTCCGTGCCCGGCTATCCGCCGCCCACCACGGCGCAGCCCCAGCCCCCTGTTGCCTCTGCTCGCCGTCGCCGGCGACGTGCGCAGTTATCCCACCCTGCCCACCGTTTCGCCGTCAGCTGTGGGCGCTCCTGGATGACGCAGCCTCGTACGACTGCCACTGCCTGCCCTTCCACACCAACAGCCTCTCCGAACCAAGTAAATCAATCTCGTCCGACTGCAAACTTCCCTCCCGTCCCCGCCGATGAACTGGCCCGGGTGCGCGCCGCGTTCCCACGCCGGTGACCCGCGCCACCGGCACGGAGCGATGCGCGGAGCGGATCCGACGGCACGCGGGACCCCAGCCTGCTCGGGGACTTGGGGCCGCGATTCCCTGGCGCGCCGCGGACTTACCGTCTCCGGACGCCCTGCCGCGTGCCGCGGTGACGCTCACCCGTGGCACGGACGCAGGCCCACCGCCCGCCGCGAAGGGTGCCGGACGGCAGCCGCAGGCGTCTGGTGCCGATCAGCCGGCACAAGGAAGTCATGACAGAGATTCCGATGCCGGTCGCGTGACCGCGACCACGACATCGCGACCACTGCATGGGCCCCGTCGAGGAGACCCGACTCCTGCTTCCGGCCGCCAATTCGCGGGCCGACCTCACTCCTGGCCGCAGTACCGCCGATGGCCGGACACCGGCGGGCCCACCCGCCAACGAGACGCACGACAAGAAGAAGGAGTCGAAGCCTGATGGGCAAACGGAGAAGACCCGGATGGGTGTCGCTCGCTGCGGCAGCCGCCATGGCCCTGGCAGCAGGAGTGATCACTGCCCCCGCCGCCTACACCGCGGATGATCCCGTAGAGGTCGTGGTCAACGGAAACGACGTTCGTGGCGACAACATGAACGGCTTGACCTACAAGGGCCTCGGCCTGCTCAGCTGCAACAGCACGAGCAACCTGCTGATGGAATACAAGGCGGAGAACCCCGGCCGGTACTGGCAGCTCATCAGAGTGCTGTTCGGCGGAAAGAACCCCCTGATCAACCACGTCAAGGTCGAGATGGGGACGGACACGAACACGTCGACCGGTTCCGATCCGGCGACCATGCGCACACCGGATGAACTCGCCGACGCGTCCCGCTCGCCGGGCTTCCAGCTGGCCGCCGACGCCAAGACGGTCAACCCGAAGCTCAAGGTCTCGATTCTCCGCTGGGAAATGCCCAAATGGGTCCAGAACGAATGGGACAAGGGCACAGGCACCGACGAGATGTACAAGTGGTACAAGGAGACGATCCTCGACGCCTACGAGAAGTACGGGTACATGGTCGACTACGTCGACCCGGACAAGAACGAGACGCGGAATCCCGACGAGGCGTTCATCAAGTGGTACAAGAACGCGATCGTCACCGACACGGACTTCGCGAATCCGCGTTACGGAATCCCGGAAGACAAGCGGCAAAAGGCCGAGAAGGCTTACCACAACATCAAGATCATCGCCTCCGACGAGAACAACACACACCACATCGGGCCGTCAGTGCTCAGCGATGCGGAACTCTTCGGAATCGTCGACGCGGTGGGCTACCACTACAACACCGACGATCGGCTCGAGGGGGACGCTGACAGCGACACCTATCAGCCGTACACCAAGCTGGCTACCGGCAAGAACAAGTACAACGAGGACAAGGAAGTCTGGTACAGCGAAGGCACCGCCTCGTTCGGCCACACCGAATACCGCGTCAACAACACCGAAGGCCCGAATGGAGCGAGCACCGGCATCGGCGGCGTCCAAAGCGCCCTCGACCTCGCGAACCGCTCCGTCAAGAGCTACGCGAACTCGAAGCGGACGCACTACATCTTCCAGCCGGCGATCGGGTCCTTCTACGAAGGCGCGCAGTACAGCCACAAGGAACTCGTCAGCGCCCGCGACCCGTGGTCCGGCTATCTCCACTACGACGCGGCCCTGTATGTGATGCAGCACTTCACCCAGTTCGCGAAGACCGGCTGGGAGAACGACACGAACACGGCGGGCATCTGGCGCACCGTGCCGGAAGCCAGTTACAGCGGCGTGAGCGGCACCGAGAACGTCGACGGCTCGAACGGGGCACCGAGCTACATGACGCTAGCGGATCCCCGCAAGAAGGACTTCTCGACGGTTGTGGTCAACGACAGCGACCAGCCCAGGACTTACCGCGTCAAGGCCGAGAACATGCGACTCGGCTCTGATCCGACCATGGAGATCTGGGAGACCCGTGGAGCGGACGCGGGGCAGGCCTACGACGCGAACTTCAAACACCTCGCCGACGAGATCCGGCCCGGCGGCGACGGCTTCTACACCTATACGGTCAAGCCGCGGTCGATCGTGACCCTGACGACGCTCGACAAGAGCCACGACAAGGCGACGAAGCAACGTCTGCCGAAGTCCTGGGAGCGCACGGTGCTCGACACCGACGCCACCGGCAAGAAGCGCAACACCCGCGACGACGTCCTGTACGCCGACGACTTCGGGTACGAGGAGGAGGGCCGGGTCCAGGTCGGCACGGCCGACGGCGCGCGCAAGGTGTTCCAGCCCTACCTGATGTCCCGTGGCAACCAGCCGCGCTACATGGTCGACCAGACCGGCGCCTGGGAGGTCGGGAAGGACGCTCGCGGCGGCAACGTGCTGTACCAGTACATGGACCAGTCCATGAAGGACACCGGCGCCTGGAACCGTCACACGCCCAACACGACGGTCGGCGACTTCCGTTGGGAGAACTACAAGGCCACGGTCGACGTCTCCTTCCCGGACCCGGCCGGCGGACTCGCCTCCCTGGGCGTCCGCCAGCAGAAGGGCATGGCGATCAGCGACGCCGCCTACAACGTGCGTATCCGCCCGAACGGCGCCTGGACGTTCTACGAGTACGGCACCGCGATCAGGACGGGAACGGTCGCGGCGTCCGGCGCCTACCGCCTCGCCATCGAGGCGAAGGGCGCGACGATCACGGCCCTCATCGACGGGAAAGCCGTCTCCACGTACCAGGATCCGACTCCGCAGACCGAAGGCCGCGTCAAGCTCGGCAGCGACTTCTACAAGACGGCGTTCGACAACCTGAAGGTCGAGAAGATCGACGGGTACACGCCCTACGCCGGCGCGCAGCTCGACAACATGGACGGCTCGGTCGCATACGAGGGAGCCTGGAGCAGGAAGAACGCATTCGGCGACGCGATGGACTGGTACCGGTCGACGTCGACGAGCACGGCTGCCGGCGCGTCCTTCACCGTCCCGTTCACCGGCACGGGCATCGACATCATCGGCGGCAACGACGGCAGCGCAGTTCTCGATGTCTACGTCGACGGCAAGCCGGTCGCCAAGGACGCGAAGACCGCCGCCGTCGACAAGCGCCTTGCGACGTACACGCTCCGCGGCCTGCGTGACGGCAAGCACACGGCGAAGTTCGTCCTCAAGTCCGGAAAGATCGTGCTGGACGCGTTCAACGCCATTCCCGGTATTCCCGGTGACATGGACGGCCCTGTGGACACGACCCCGATCCGGAGCACCCTGGACAAGATCGGAAGCCCGACACAGGCCGACTACACGGCCGACTCGTGGGCTCTGTTCGTCACCGCGCTCTCGGCCGCGAAGACTGCCGTGAACGGGCAGAGAGGCCTCGACGTCCTCGGCGTCGAGCAGATCAAGAACAGGCTCGACGAGGCCTACGCCCGGCTGGTGCGCAAGGACGCCACCGCGGAGTAGTGGGCCCACGGCGTCACGGGCGCTCTCCTGGCCACAGGGGAGCGCCGCGCCGGGGACTCCCGCAGCGTGGTTTGCCGCCGACGCGATAGGCCCAGCCCATAGGGGTTCCCTCAACCCATGGGGGCTCCCCGCCGTGGCCGGGAGCCCCCATGGGGGGACGCGGGTCAGCCCATGCCCTGGAGGCGCCAGATCTGGTTCTTCTTGCTGTTCAGCGCGCTCGCCGGGTCGCAGGTCCACTGGTGGATCTTCGCGCCGGGGGCCGTCGAGATCTCGCTGACGTCGACGCACTTGCCGCTGTGGACGGCGGCCAGCTGGTAGTCCTTGCTGTTACCCAGCGCGGCGACGGGGTTGAGGGTGAACATCTGGTTGGTGGCACCGTTGCAGGTGTACTGGATGACGGCGGCACCGTCGGCCGTGGAGCGTCCCGAGACGTCCAGGCACTTGCCGCTGTGCTGGTTGACCAACGTGTAGGTGTTCGCCCGGCCAGTGACCGGCTTGAAGTCGAACATCTGCTGGTAGCCGCCCTCGCAGTCGTACTGCTGGTACTGCGTGCCGTTGGCGGTGGACAGGTTGGTGTCGTCCAGGCACCGGCCGCTGTGCTGGGCGACGGCGACCGTGGAGACCGTGATGTTGGACGGCGGGAGCAGGGTGACGGTGTAGCCGTCCCTGGCGTCGGTCCAGGGCACGCTGACAGAGGCGGCGTTGCCGCTGACGGTCAGCCTCTGGTCGGACACGGTGACCGGGCCGGTCACGGCAGCGCCGCCGTTGTTCGGGATGCGCTGCACGACCGCGCGGACCTTGCTGTCCTCGACGACGGAGGTGGTGTCGAGGCGGTTGAGGTTGACGGTGGTGTTGCCGGTGTTGCCGTTGCTGCCGAGCAGGATCTTGGCGTTCTTGGCGGTGTTGTCCTTCGTCGCCAGGCCGTCGGTGCCGGTGCCGGCGGTGACCTTGACGATGTTGCCGGTCTGGGAGCCGTAGTAGCGGTACAGGAACCACTCACCCAGCGGCAGGTACTGGCTGCCGGTCTTGGTGAGGAGATTGGCCTGGAAGTCGTGCAGGTTGCCGGCGGAGGCCCAGTTGGCGCGCAGGCCGTCCGCGCCGGCCCGCTCCAGACGGGAGATGTACCAGCCGCCACGGCCGGGGTTCTGCTCGGTGGTGTTGGCGTACTCGTTGACCTGGAACGGACGGCTCGTGGTCATCGACCGGGCCGACAGCTTGGACCGGACCGCGTTCGCGTCGGTGACCGGGTCACCGGGCAGATCGTGCCAGCTGTAGATGTCGGGTTCGACGTTGTTGGCCTTCACATAGTCCAGGTACGTGTTCCACCAGGCGCCACCCCCGGACGCGGAGGGCTTCCCGGCGGTACTGGGACCGACGACGACAGCGCCCGGGAAGTTGGCTCTGATCTTCTGGTAGGCGCGCTTCCACATCTCCAGGTACTGGGCCTGCGACGGCGCCCAGAAGGGAGCCCAGTCGGGCTCGTTCCAGATGTCCCACTGGACGGTCATGTTGTTGGCCTTGACGTCCCCGATGAGCTGGTCGAGGAACTTGTCGAAGAGGGTCCAGTCGCCGTTGTCGCCCGGCCAGCCCTGCGTGGTGGTGCCGTCGGATCCCCACAGGTCGTGCGGCAGGATGATGAAGGTCCCGCCCAGTGCCTTGGTGCGCTTGTACTGGGTGAGCGTGGCGGCCCAGCGGGTCTGGTAGGCGGCCACGCTGGTGCCGTAGCCGCCGCTGTTGAGCTGGGCGCCGCCGGCCCGCATGAACTTCCACTTGATGTCCTTGTAGAAGTGGTCCTGCGGCAGCGAACCGTCCACGGTCATGCCGTAGATCGTGCCTGAGGCTCCGTAGCCGGGGGCGCCTCCGGCGGTGGAGAAGTCGACGGTGACGGTGGTGTCCGCGGCCCGCGCCATGGTGCCGGGCAGGGCGACGGTGGCGAGCGACGCCAGTAGTGCGGCGAGCGCGGTGGAGGTACGGAGGCGACGGCCTTGCGCGCCGCCACGTACGGGCTCACGTCTGCGTCGTGGAGAGATAGGGGATGAGTGCATTGCGGGTGTCTCCCGGGGGTGGGTGCTGCCTGGGCGGGGGCGCCCAGGGGGTCTCTCAGCCGCCGGTGTGCGCGGCGGGTGCGGTGTGCCGGAGTGCGTGGGCTTCGGCGAGGAGGAGGTAGCTGCTGGCGGTCCAGGTGTAGGCGCGGTCGCGCAGGCCCGTGCCGGTCAGGGCGTCGAAGTTCTCAGCGAACCCGTAGGTCTCGCACAGGGCACGGAACCGGGCGCTGATCTCGTCCGCCAGACGTTCGTGCCCGCCGCGGCGCAGTCCGTCCTCGATGAGGACGGTGGCGGGGGCCCAGATCGGGCCGCGCCAGTAGCCGTCGGCGAGGTAGTGCGGTGAGGCGGGCAGCTCCGTGGCCAGCCCGTGGGGGGTCAGGTGGGCGTCGATACGGACGGCCAGCACCGTGCTGACGCTTTCCGGCAGGTGTTCGCCCAGCGCGATGGGCATCAGGTCGAGCAGGCTGGAACTGTCCCAGGAGTCCCCGCTGTGGACGCCACGGGCGACGAACCGGTCGCCGGTCCAGAGTTCGTCGAGCATCGCGGCCTGGGTCGTGTCGGCCGTTCGCGTCCACCGGTGGGCGTCGTCCGGTCGTCCCAACTCGGTTGCGAGATCGGCGAGTTCGCGTAGCTGCAGGATGAGGAAGGCGGCCAGGTCGGCGGTGACGACCACGCGTTCGGGGTCGAAGGTGGTGGCGTTGTCCCAGCCGCTGTCGTTGCCGTGCTGGTAGTGGGGCAGGGCGGCGCCGGGGGCGCGCCGCGCGGTGAGCCAGAAGTCCGTCCAGCGGGTCAGCCTGTCGTACGCCTCGGTCAGTTCCGCCCGGTCGAGGGGTTCGGGGAGCCGTCGGCGCAGATGGCCCAGAGCCCAGCCGTGGATGGGTGGTTTGACGAAGTTGTAGAGGACCTCCGAGTGGGTCACCGAGTCGGGCAGGGCCCCGCTCTCGTCCTGGTGGTCGAACGGCAGCGAGAACTGGTCCCAGGCCAGCGCGGGTGCTCCGGGTGCCAGGGCGAGGGCGTTGAAGCAGTGGTCCCAGCTCCAGACCTTGTCCATCCAGTGCTTGGACATGAGCACCGCGGGCCGGGTGACAAGCGCTGCCGGGCGGACCGTCGCCGACCACAGGACGTACGCGGCGAGTTCGGCGGCCGGGGTGCCCGACGAGCGCCAGGGGGCCACCGTGTCGGCGAAGGCTGCGAACGCGTGCTCCGCGGCCTCCACGACCTGGCCGAACGTCTCCGAGGAGGCGTAGGGCCGACGCGCGCTGTCCAGTTCCTCGATGGCCGCTTCCCAGACGCCGCCGACGTCCGCGGTGATCGTGATGCCGCGGTCGCCGCCGCCGAGGGCCTGGCTGCCGGACACCTCGGCGACGGCACCGGACAGCACGGTGATCCGATAACGGCGCCCGGTCTCGTACGACGTGAACACGTGCGCGCCGTCCACCGGGTCACGGTAGAAGTAGGCGCCGGCGAAGGGAGTCAGGGTTTCAGCCGCCGCGGTGATGCGCAGGCCCAGTCCTTCACCGCGCAGACGGACCGTGTCCGGTGATGCGTAGGCGAGGCAGATACGTCCGCCGTCATGGACCCACTCGAGCAGGCTCGGTCTCGTCTCGACGCGGGTCTCGGCCCGGTCGCCCGTCGTCGTGTCGAGGGGCACGAAGCGCAGGACGGCGTGCATGCCGTTCTGATGGGAGACCAGGTGGAGGTCCTCGGCGCGC
The DNA here is from genome assembly GCF_039532825.1 of Streptomyces vastus. Lineage (NCBI taxonomy): Bacteria > Bacillati > Actinomycetota > Actinomycetes > Kitasatosporales > Streptomycetaceae > Streptomyces > Streptomyces vastus. The sequence continues at coordinate 30,681 of NZ_BAAASJ010000031.1, read as the reverse complement.
GTCCTCTCCGCCAGCACGGGAGAGATGCCGAACCAGGAACCGTGCATGCTGAACGGAATGTCATGGATGGAGAAGGCCGGGCCGGGCCGGGCGGCGGTCATCAAGCGTTACTCGTTTCTTCAGCAGTGGTCTGCGGCTCTTCAGCAGTGTTCTGAAACAGGGATGATCACCGGTGAGGGCCGACCCGGGGCTCAGTCCTTGACGGCTCCGGCCGTCACTCCGGCGGCGACGTAGCGCTGGGCGAGGACGAGGATCACCGTGGCGGGCAGCGAGGCCACGACGGCGGTGGCCATGATGGCGTTCCACTCCTGGTTGTTGTTGCCGATGTACTGGTAGATGCCGAGGGTGATCGGCTCGTGGTCCCCGCCGTTCGCGAGCGTGCTGGCGAAGACGAAGTCGGACCACGACCACAGGAACGCGAACAGCGACACCGTGACGACGGCGTTGCGGCTCATCGGCAGCACGACCGACCGGAAGGTGCGCAGGGCCCCGGCTCCGTCCATCTGTGCGGCCTGGAGAAGTTCGCCGGGGATGCCGGACATGAACGCGGTGAAGATCAGGACGGCGAACGGGACGGCCAGCGTGGAGTCCGCGACGATGAGGCCGGGCACCGACTGGAGCAGACCGAGGCTGAGGTAGATGGCGTAGAAGCCCATCGCCATGATGATGCCGGGGATCATCTGGGCGACCAGGAAGAGGAAGCCGATCACGCCGGCGCCGCGGGGCCGCAGCTTGGCCAGTGCGTAGCCGGCGGGTGCGGCCAGCACCACGGTCAGCACGACCGTGCCCAGACCGATGACCAGGCTCGTGGCGAGGTAGGGCAGTTGCTGGTCGAGTACGGCGCGGTAGCCGTCCAGGGTGCCGTGGACGGGGAACCAGTCGGGCGGTGACTTGCGCATGTCCTGGTCGCGGGTGAAGGACACGTTGAGCATCCAGTAGACCGGGAACAGCATGACGGCGGTGAGCAGGAGGCCCGTGGCCGTCTTCCACCAGGTGGTCCCTGCCCGGTGCGGTCGCCGGTGCGTGCGTGGTGTGGTGGCGGTGGTCATGAGGCGTACTGCTTTCGCTGGATCCTCAGGTACACCAGGCCGAAGACCAGGGCCGCGACGACGAGCAGGTTGCCGACGGCCGCTCCGGGGCCGAAGGCGGGCAGCAGGTTGCCGAAGCCGAGCTGGTAGGACCAGGTGGCGAAGGTGGTGGACGAGTCCGCCGGGCCGCCCTTGGTCATGATCCAGATGATGTCGAAGACCTTGAGCGTGTAGACCAGGCCCAGCAGGAGGGTGATGGCGGACACCGGGCGCAGGAGCGGGAAGGTGATGTGCCAAAAGCGCTGCCAGACGCCTGCGCCGTCGAGGGCGGCGGCCTCGTAGAGGCTGCGGGGGATCGACTGGAGACCGCTGTGGAGCACGACCAGGTTGAACGGCACGCCGATCCAGATGTTGGCGATGATCACCGAGGTCAGTGACCACGACGGTGAGGTCAGCCAGTTCACCGGGCCGACACCGACCGCGTGCAGGGCGGCGTTGACGATGCCGGATTCGCTGTTGAGCATCCACGACCAGGTGGAGGCCGACACGATGAGCGGCAGCAGCCAGGGCACCAGGAACAGGGCCCGCAGGGTCGCGGAGAGCCGGAAGTGCTGGTTGAAGAAGACCGCGAGGGCCAGGCCGATGACGTACTGGAAGACCAGGCAGACGGCGGTGAACACCACGGTGTGCATGAGCGCGGGGCCGAACGTCGGGTCGTCGAAGACGGACCGGAAGTTGGCGAGGCCGGTGAAGGGTGCGTCGCCCTGGACGAAGGAGCGGACCGTGTAGTGACGCAGGCTCAGGTCGACGTTGCGGTAGAGCGGATAGGCGTAGAAGAGGGCGAGGTAGAGGGTCACCGGGGCGAGGAACGCCCAGGCGGCCCACTGCTGGGAGGTGGGACGGCGTCGGCGGACGGTGCGGGCCGGGGGCGGGGCGGTGGTGGCCGCCCCGCTCCGGTCACGCACCGGACGGCGGTCCGGCAGGTGTGTCGTGCGGTTCATCAAGGAGCCCCGGGTTGCGGTTGCTTGACGGTTTACTTGACGGCGTCCTGTGCCGCGGTGAGCGCGTCCTTCGGTGACTGCGATCCGCTGAGGGCGGACTGGACCGCCTTCCACAACTGCTCCGAGATCTTGGGGTACTTGGTGCCGAGGTCGCCACTGGTGCGTCCCTTGGCCGCCTTGACCGCGTCGACCCACGGCTGCAGCTTGGCGTCGGCCGTCACCTGCTTGTCCTGCACCTCGCTGGTGGGGGCTACGTACGACAGGGTGGTGTCGGTGTCGTAGAGGTTCGCGGTGCTGGTCAGGCAGGACACCAGCTTCTGTGTGGTGGCGTATCGGCCGGTGTCGCCCTGGACCGGCACGGTGACGAACTCACCGCCCGTCGGGGCCGCCGCGTTGCCCCCGTCGGCGGCCGGGATGGGCAGGACGCCGTAGTCGAAGCCGGCCTTCTCGGCGTTGGCGAGCTGCCAGGTGCCGTTCTCGGCGAAGGCGTAGTCGCCGCTCGCGAACTCCTGCCAGCTGGTGGTCTGGGTGTTGTTGATGACCGAGTTGGGGGCGTAGCCCTTCTTCAGCCAGTCGCTCCACAGGGACAGCGCCGAAGTGCCCTGGGCGGAGTCGAGTTCGGTCAGTTGCGCACCCGAGCCCCAGAACCACGGCAGGAACTGGAAGCTGCCCTCCTCCGTGCCGATCGCGGAGAAGGTGATGCCCTTCTTCCCCGCCTTCTCGACCTTCGCCAGCGCCGCCGTCAGCGACTTCCAGTCCTTGACCGAGGTGATGTCCACACCCGCGGCCTTGAGAACGTCCTTGTTGTAGTACAGGGCGAGGGTGTTGGCGCCGATGGGCGTGCCATAGGTCTTGCCGCCCGCCTGACCGGCCGCGAGGAGGTTGGGATCCACCTTCGAGGTGTCCACCTTGTTCTCGTCGGTCGTGGTGAGCGCCCCTCCCTCGGCGAGGGTCGACACCACCGGGTTGTCGAGGATGAGGACGTCAGGGGAGTTGTCCTGCTGAGCGGCCAGCAGCGCCTTGTTCGTCAGGTCGCTGGTGTCGAAGGCCGTCCGCTTGATCTTGACCCCGGACTTGCTGCCGCAACTGTCCAGCAGCTTGGCCCAGTCCGAGTCCTTGGCGAACTGCGGATAGGGGTCCCAGATGGTGTAGCTGCCGCCGTCTGCCGCCTTCGCGGACGGGGTGTCGTCGCCGGAGGAGCAGGCGGTGGCGCCGGCGGTGAGGGCGACGACGGTCATGGCGGTGGCGGTGAGACGGTGTCTGGTGGATCTGTTCATGGGTGTTCCTCGGGGTTCCGGTTCTCGGTTTTAGGCATGGGCATGCCAGGGATGGTGGTGGAGGGACTTCAGCCCCTCCGGCTTTTGCGGAGCAGGGGCCCGGGGGCCGGCCCCGGACATCGGATCGGGGGCGGAGCCTTGTGGCAGGTCGAAGGGGCGCAGCCCCTGGGGACAGGACGGATTGGGACGGCAGGGGCGGAGAACGCCTCCGACGCGGACAGTCGCGGCCCCGACAGGGGGCAGCAGATCAGGCGATCAAGCCGGCGCCGGGCGTCGCGGGAGCAACGGTGCCGGCGGGCCCGGTGCTGGCGCGGAGCGAGATCGGCGGGGCGAGCAGGTGGTGGCGAGGCGGCGCGTCGGGGCGGTCGAGCCGCTCGGCGAGCAGTTCGACGGCCAGGCGCCCCATCTGCGCTGCCGGCACGTCGGCCGCCGTGAGTTGCGGGGTCACCGTTTCGGCCCATCGTGTGGCCACCACGCCGGTGACGGAGAAGTCGCGCGGCACATGGCGACCGGCCTCGGCCAGGCCCCGGTAGAGGCCTCCCAGTGCGGCCTCGTTCAGGGTGACGAGTGCCGTGGTGGCGGGCTCGTCGTGCAGGATCCGCTCCAGGCAAGCCTGCCCCGAGGGGGCGTCGTCCCCGCAGTTGTACGTGCGGACGGTCAGCCCGCGCTCCGCCGCGGCCTTTGTGAAGCCGTCGAGCCCTCGGTGCGCGGACTCGTACCCGGCGCGCAGAAGCCGCTCGGGCCGGTTGACGAAGGCGATCCTGCGGTGGCCAAGGTCCGCGAGGTGGTGGACACAGGCCGCCGCCAGCCCGGTGTGGTCCAGACCGACCCACCAGTCGCCTTCCGGCTGCGCGGTGCGGCCGATGCAGACGGAGGGGAAGTTCTCGGCGAGGAGGTGGTCGACGCGGTCATCCTGGAGCCTGATCTCCATCAGGATGGCGCCGTCGACGCGTCGTTCACCGAGCAGCCGCTGGAACGAGCGGTCACTGTCCACACCACTCGGGGAAAGCAGCACGTCGTAGTCGTTGGCCGCCGCGGCCTCCACCACGCTGCCGATGAAATCGAGCTGCATTCCGGTGTAGTGGTCACCGGCCGGCGGGAAGACCAGACCGATGGTGCGGGTCCGGCCGTTGGCCAGGGCGCGTGCGCTCGCGTTGGGCCGGTAGCCCAACTCGTCGATGACCCGCTGGATCTTCTCTCGGGTGCGGTCCGACACTGCACGCTTGCCGCTCAGTGCGTACGACACGGTGCTCCGCGAGACACCGGCCCGCTTGGCAATCTCACCGATGTTCACGGGACTCCTTCATCGAACCGGTTCGCTACTCCCTGAGAGGGAGGATCGTACTGGTGGCAGGTGCTGAGGGATCGAAGAGGCGGCGGTTCGCTTGTGTCGAACCGGTTCGCGTGAAGGGAAGGTAAGGAGCCGAACGGGCGGGTGTCAATGCCTTGGGCGCACTTTGGAAACAGCCCGGAAACCCCATGCACAGAGACCGCGGGGACCGGACGCACCCAGCACCATCGCCCTCACCAGGCACATTTCTCTTCCGTGGGGCCCTCACAATGCCTGACGTCCGCTCGCACCGAGGTGGAGAGATCGCGTCGGGAGTATTGCTGGCCCGGTTCACCGGTGCTAGCTTCTGGCGAACCGGTTCGACAAACGCGCGAAGCACCACTCCGCCGTCGAGCACACCTCCCCATGACAGCGAGGCATGCAATCGCGATCAGTTGTCGAACCGGTTCGAATCAATAGCCGGCTGCTGCGGCGCAACGTCATGGCCCTCACCAAGGTCGCCAAGGCGTACGGCCTCCCGGTCGTCATCACCACCAGCGCCGACAGCGGCGCCGAGCACTTGGAACCGCCCGGCGACCCAAGCGGCCGCCAGCCGAATGGAGAAGGCAGGGGTGACGCTGAACAACACGCCGGCCACTGCCGCGGAACTCCAGCGCGACCGGCGCGAGAAGGGCGGCCAGGAGCTCGCCGAGCTGCTGGCCGGCGCGACCCCGTTCTATGGCTCGCTGATCCCATACGTGACGCCCGTCGCCTGATCTCAGTGAGGCCAACGACCCAAAAGCGTCGTGGAGTTCAGGTGCGGCGTTTCGGGGCGCCTTTGCGGGAGGACGGCAGCGAGGAACATCGTCCTCTGCTCGCCCGACTGTCCCTCGAAGCGCACACAGGGCTCGATCACGAACTCGGTGTTCGCCGTGCGCAGCCGGTCGGCGCGCAGGTCCAGTCCACCGAGGTGTCCGCGCTGCGGCCCTGCTCAGGCCGAGCACGTTGCCGTAGAAGCGGCGCGCGGCGGCCAGGTCGTCGACCGGCTGGTTGCCTAATCCTCGCGAGGGCTATCGCACGCTTCGCGGCTCAAACGCCATGAAGCATCTGATATGCACACCAAGCACTTAATTGGCACTGTCCCGTACGTCAAGGTGGGCCCACAGATCTTCGGCCGGCTGTGCCGCGGCCGTTTCGTCCATGGGGTCCGCTACGGGGGCCGTCACCTCGGCGCGGTTCGAGAACGCCACGGTGCGGCGGGCCTTGGCGATGACCTCGGCGTGCTCCTCACCGAACGTCGCGGCGTCGAGCCGGACATCGAAAGCCGTCAACACCTCGGGGCTGATCACCGCGAGCGCCGCGCGCAACTCGCCGAGCGTCTGCGGACCCTCGGCGTGTTCGAACCGGTGCGGATCCGAATCGGCCTGCGGGCTCGGCTCGTGCGGCAGCGCGGACATGTGCGTGACCTCCCGTTGTGATGCCTCCACGGTACGCGGTCGCCGTGCCCCGCAGTGCAAGGGTACGTACGACAAACAGCCCCGCTCCCTACCGTTCCCCTTGCGCGGGCATCGCCCGTCGCAGCGCCGCCCGTCCACCGCTCAATGTCCGCGGAACGCCTCCTCGAGCCACCAGGCTCCTCGGTCTCTGACCACCTTGGCGTCGATGAGCAAAGGCGCGGATCGTGGTCCGGCGGTCCAGTCCTCGACGGCCTTCAGATCCGCCTGCGTGCGCACGGTCACCGCCTCGAAGCCGTATCCTCGCGCCACGGCGGCGATGTCCGTCGGCGGGAACTCGACTGTCTCGAGCGGAGATCCGCCGGGCCCGAAGTGGTGCACCTCCGCTCCGTAGGCGTCGTCGTTGTACACGACGACCACCATCGGCAGCCCGAGCCGGCGTACGGTGTCGAGTTCCGCGGCGCCCATCATCGCGCCGCCGTCCCCGAGCGCGGCCACCGGAAGCCGGCCGGGGTGTGCCAGTGCCGCGCCGATCGCGGTCGCCAGCCCCAGGCCGATCGACTGGAACGCCTGGGTGAAACACAGGCCGTTTTCGTCCGGCACCGACAGATACATGCTCGGGTAGCCCATGAAGTTGCCGGAGTCCACGCCGATCACCCGCTCCGCGGGGAGGATGTCGTCGAGCGCGATGCTCAGTGTTCGCGGGTCGATCCGCTCGCGGCTGCTCGTGTCCTCGTACGGCACATCCCGCCAGCGCACGCGTGCTGCGATGGCCGCGGCGATGTCGGCGGTCCGGTAGCCCTGCCGTTTCCCGCCGCCCGTCTCCAGCACACGCCGCGCCGTGAGTTCCACATCGCCGGTGACCCCGAGATGCACATCGCGATGCGCACCGAGCGCCGACGCGTCGTCGTCCACCTGCACCACGGTCGTGCCGGCACCGATCAGGCGGCCGTGCCGCATCGTCCACATGTTCAGCGCACAGCCCCAGCCCACGATGGTGTCCGCAGCCCCGATCAGCTCCGCCGTCAGGGGCGACGAGAAACCTCCGGACACGTCGAGCGACCACGGATTGCCGTGGAACAGGCCTCGGGCCACGGCCGACGTCGCCAGCAGTGCACCGTAGCGTTCGGCCACCGCTTCGAGGGCATCCCGGCCACCAGGCGCGCGTGATCCCCGGCCGGCCACGAAGACCGGCCGTCGGGCCCGCTCGAGTACCTGCGCCAGCGCTGCCACGTCGGCCGCCGCCGCTTCGACCGCCACCCGTTTCGGCGGCGGCGCGCTCCACGTCCAGGCATCGTCAGGCACGTCCAGTTCCTGCACCCTCAAGGGGAGGTTGAGCAGCACGGTGCGCCGTTCGTGCAAGGCTCGTCGCACCGCGGCGCAGGCCTCCCCCACCGCGCCCTCCGCCGACGTGACCCGCACCGGGACCGCGCCCACCGCACGCGCCAGCGCCTCCTGGTCGACGTAGAAGTTGGACCTCGGCTCGGTCACCTCGGCTGCGAGCACGAGGAGTGGCGTACGGCTCTTGGCCGCCTCGGCGACGCCGGTTAGGGCGTTCGTCAGACCGGGCCCCTGATGGACGCTCAGGGCGGCCACCGTGCCGCTCATGCGCGCGTACGCGTCGGCCATCGTCGCCGCGCCGCCTTCGTGGCGTGCGGCCACGAACCGCGAACCCGCCGCCACCATGGCGTTGGTCAGATGGAAGTTGCCCGATCCGACCACCCCGAAGACATGGCCGACGCCGGACGCGGACAACGCCCGCCCGACAGCCTCCGCGACCTTCATGAGCGCTCCACCAACGCCAGCACCCGAGCCGGAGCCCCGGACCCCGTGACGATGGGCAACGGTCCCGCGATGACGACGCAGCCGGTCGCCGGCAGCAGCGCCAGGTTCCGCAACTGGGTCAGCCCGTACTTGTCGCTGCCCATGAGATAGGAGTGACACGGGAAGGCCGGGTCGAACGCGTGCCCCCGTCCGGCGTCGGTGCCCACCGTCTCGACGCCGAGGCCGATCAGCGGCGACTCCTGAGCCACCCACCGGGCGCATTCCGGCGACAGGCCGGGAGTGTGCGGGCCGTTCTCGTCGGCGTTGACGAACGCCTGCTGCGAGTGCGCGCGGGCGTCCCAGCCGGTGCGCAGCAACAGCCAACCGCCGTCCGGCAGCGGGCCGTTCTCCGCCTCCCACGCCTTCACATGCTCGACCTCGACGAGGAAGTCCGGGTCCTCCTCCGCTTCGGCGGTGAAGTCCAGCACGGCGGCCGGTGCGACCAGCCGACGCGCCGGCACGGACGCCACGTCGTCGAGGTCCTTCCCGGTCACCCAGTGGTTGGGGGCGTCGAAGTGAGTGCCGGTGTGCTCGCCGCTGCGGAAGTTGTTCCAGTACCAGGCCGGCCCCCGGTCGTCGTACCTGCTGATCTCCTCCAGTTCGAACACCGCTGTCTGGCCGAACTCGGCCGGCAGCTGGATCACCGGTGTCGACGACGTCAACGGCGACGTGAGGTCGACGACCTCGATCGACCCACCCCGCAACCCGGACACCAGCGAAGCGAGGACGGACGGCTCGGGCATGAGGGCCTCCTAGGGCAATGCGGAACTGACAGCATGGCAGCCCTATATGGCGGTTGTTCAGGTGAATGAGCCGATGTCCGATGTCTCGCCATGCCCCCTCAAGTCCACCGACTGATCCACGCGGCGGGGGCAGTCCGCCGACTCGACTCGACCCGGCTCCGTATCGCCCTCGTCCTCCCCACCGCAGCCGCGTTCACGGGCCGACGGCGGGACATCACGCAGCCGGCCCGAGGCACCCGTCATTGCCGGCGGCCGTCAGACCCGGCACCACCTCGACGACAGTCGCGATCAACCTGCGGCATCGCCGGTCAGCCCTCCACCGATACCGCGGCTGTGCCGGAACGTCACACCCGATCTCGCCCGTTCCCGCCGTCTCCGTCCGCCAAGATGCCGGTGCGGGCCACGTCGGCGTACCACCGTGCGCTGGCCTTGGGGATGCGCTTGCCGGTCGGGTAGTCGACGTAGACGGCACCGAAGCGCTTGCTGTAGCCGTAGCCCCACTCGAAGTTGTCCAGCAGGGACCACAGGAAGTAGCCCCGGATGTCGACGCCGGTCACAATCGCCCGGTGCACGGCCGACAGGTGGCCGTGGAGGTATGCGATGCGTTCGGGGTCGGCCACCTCGCCCTCCGGGTTGACGTAGTCGTCGAACGCGGCCCCGTTCTCGGTGATCAACAAAGGGATCGCGGGGAAGTCTGCCTTGAGTCTCATCAGCAGGTCGTACAGACCGCTGGGGTCGACCGCCCAGCCCATTGCCGTGGTACTGCCCGGAGGCCGGTGGAAGGCGACGTTGTCGGCGCCCGGCCAGGGGCTGTGCTCGCTCATCCCGTGGCCGTCGGAGCCGTGGCTGGCCTCGCCGGTGGCGGCGGAAACGAGGGTGGGTGTGTAGTAGTTGACGCCCAGGAAGTCGAGCGGCTGGTGGATCGTGGCGGTGTCGCCGTCCCGTACGAAGGACCAGTCGGTCAGGCTCGCCGTGTCCCGGAGGAGATCCTGCGGGTACTGGCCTTCCAGCAGAGGGCCGGTGAAGACGCGGTTGGCCAGCGCGTCGATCCTGCGGGCCGCGTCGACGTCCTCGGCTGCTTCGGTCAGCGCGCGGACGTGGTGAATGTTGAGTGTGATGGACGCCTGTGCGCGGGCGGGCAGTTCGGCGCGCAGCGCCTGAACGGCCTTGCCGTGGGCGAGGTTGAGGTGGTGTGCCGCGCGCAGGGCCGCGACCGGGTCGGTGCGCCCGGGCGCGTGGACACCCGAGCCATATCCCAGGAAGGCACTGCACCAGGGCTCGTTGAGGGTGGTCCAGGTGTTCACCCGGTCCCCCAGTGCACGGGCCGCCAAGGCCGCGTAGTCGGCGAACCGGTCGGCGGTCACACGCTCCGGCCAGCCGCCCGCGTCCTCCAACTCCTGTGGCAGGTCCCAGTGGTAGAGCGTGACGACCGGCTCGATGCCCTTCTCCAGCAGCGCGTCGGTCAGGGCGCGGTAGAAGTCGAGCCCTTTCTCGACGGCCGGGCCGCGGCCGGTCGGCTGCACACGCGGCCACGACAGGGAGAACCGGTAGGCGCTGACGCCGAGGTCGGCCATGATCTCGACGTCCTCGCGCCAGCGGTGGTAGTGGTCGGTGGCCACGTCACCGGTGTCACCGTTGCGCACCCTGCCGGGTGTGTGCGAGTAGGTGTCCCAGATCGAAGGGGTGCGTCCGTCCGCGGAGACTGCACCCTCGATCTGGTACGCGGCGGTCGCCGTGCCCCAGGTGAATCCCTGCGGGAACCTGGTGACGGTGGTGTTCTCCGGGGCGGGCGCGACACTTCGGGTTGCGGTGGTCACGTGGGTCCTTCCAGATGACTGCGGGGCGGGAGAGGCGAAGCGGGGTGGCGGGCGTCGGAGGGCCGCGGCAACGAGGGGACGGCAGGGTGTTCATCCCTTGACCGCTCCCTGCATGATTCCGCCGACGATCTGACGGCCGAAGACGATGAACAGGGCGAGCAGGGGCAACGTGCCGAGCAGGGCGCCCGCCATGATCAGTGACTGGTCGCGCACGTATCCCGCGCTGAGCTGGGTGAGCGCGACGGGGACCGTCGGATTGCTCATGTCGAGCACGATGAACGGCCAGAAGAAATCGTTCCAGGCGTGCACGAACGTGATCATGAACAGTACGGCCATGGGAGGCCGGGCGATCGGCAGCACGATGCTCCAGAAGATGCGCAGGGAGTGCGCACCGTCCACCCGCCCGGCCTCGACGAGTTCGTCGGGCAGCGCCTCGGACAGGTACTGCCGCATGAAGAACACCCCGACGGCGCTGACGAGCGTGGGGAAGATGACGGCGGGCAGCTTCTGCCCCCAGCCCAGTTCCGTCATCATCATGAACAGCGGTACGACGCCGAGTTGAGGCGGCACCATCATCGTGCCGATCACGAGCATCAGCAGGATGTTGCGGCCCTTGAAGCGCAGTTTGGCGAACGCGAAGCCGGCGAGGGTGGCGAACAGCACCGTGGACAGGGCGATCACGCCGGCCACGATCAGGCTGTTGAGCATGGCCTTGCCCAGCGCTGCGTCCTGCCAGGCCTTGCCGAGGTTCTCCAGGAGGTGGGGTCCCGGCAAGAACGGCGGAGGTGTCTGGGTGACGCGCGTGTTGTCGGTCGACGCCGCCACCATCGTCCAGTAGAGCGGGAAGAGCGAGAACAGAGCCGCGATTCCCAGCAGGATGTAGGCGACGGGACCCGCGTGGTGCTGACGTCCGGCACCCGGGTGCCGGAACAGTTGACGGCGCCGTCCGCCGGACGGGGTGTCGTTCCGGGCCTTCTTCGCGACCGCGGGGCGCGCGTCCGTCGCCTGGACCGGGATGCTGTCTGTGGTCATGGAGATCTCCCGGTCAGGCCTTGCGCGCTACGACGCGCTTGACGACTCGTTGGACGACGAACACGACGATGAGCAGCAGGAACATCGCCCAGGCGACCGTGGCGGCCCGCCCCATCTGGTAGTTCTTCCAGCCCTCCTCGTAGAGCAGCAGTCCCAGAGTCTGGTACTGGTTGTCGGCTCCCCCGGTGATGCCGTTCGGGCCCTGGCCGAAGATCAGGGGCTCACCGAAGAGCTGGGTGGCGCCGATCGTGGACAGGACGATGGTGAAGATGATGGTGGAGCGGATGCCGGGGACGGTGACCTTCAGGAACTGCTGCCACCGCGATGCGCCGTCGATGGCCGCGGCTTCGTACCGGTCGCGCGGGATCGCCTGCATCGCCGCGAGGTAGAGCAGCGCGTTGTAGCCGGTCCAGCGCCAGATGACGATCGTGGAAATGGCCGTCTGCGCGGCCCACTTGTTGTTCTCCCAGTCGATGTTGTCGACACCGACCAGGCTCAACATCCAGTTGATCATGCCGAAGTCGCGTTCGAAGAGCATCGTGAACACGAGGGCTGCGGCACCCACCGACGTGGCGTACGGCGTCAGGGCGGCGACGCGGAAGAACGTCGAGCCGCGCAGCCGGTAGTTGAGCAGATGCGCAAGGCCGAGCGCCATCAGCAGCTGCGGCACGGTCGACAGGACGCCGATGGTGAAGGTGTTGAGCAGCGCGTTCCAGAAGCGGTCGTCGTCCCACAGGGCCGTGTAGTTGTCGAAGCCGACCCACTCCATGAGGTTCAGGGTCGACAGTTCGACGCGGTGCAGGGAGATCCACGAGGTGTAGACGAGCGGGTAGAAGCTGAAGGCGGCGAAGACGACGAAGAAGGGCGCGACGAAGGCGTACGGGGCTCCGCGGACGTCGAGGCGGTGCAGCAGCGTACGACGCCGCTGACGGTCCCCGCCGGTCCCGGCCGGCGGAGCGGTGCCGGGCGCACCGTCTGGGGGTGTCGAAGTGGAGATGGCCACCGGAAGGCGTCCTTCCTGGAGGGTGAGGGAAGCGGGCAGGGGCCCGGCGGCCCGCGCGGGCCGTGCGTGGGGCGCCGGGCGGCTGCGGAGACGGGCAATGGGGCCCGAGGTCAGCCGGCGGCCTTCTCGATACGCGTGTCAGTGGTCTTCCAGGCCTCGTTCGGGCTCTTGTTCTGCGCCTCGATCAAGGTCAGGCCCTGCGAGAAGATGTCCTTGATGGTGCCGTCCTTGCGGCCGAGCACCTGCTCGTCGGGGATCTCCTGGGCCGCGGCGCCGAAGATCTTCCCGATGGGCGCGCCACCGAAGTAGCCCGACTTGGCATCGACCACTTCGGGCATCTCCAACGCCGTCTGCGACGAGGGGAAGTTGCCGATCTCCTTGAAGAGGAAGGCCTGCTGCTCAGAAGCGGTGAGCCAGGCGACCAGCTCCTGCGCCTCCTTCTTGACGGGGCTCTTCTCCATCACGCCGAGGAACGATCCGCCCCAGTTGGCGCCCTTGGGCGCCTTGGCGACGTCCCACTTGCCCTTGTTCTTCGGGCCCGCCTTCTCGCTGATGTGCGCGAGCATCCACGCCGGGCAGACGGTGCTGGCGAAGGTGCTGTTGGCCAGACCGGGGTCCCAACCGGGCTGGAACTGGCGGAGCTTCGCGGTCAGATCGGACGTGGCCGCCTCGGAGGCCAGCTTCCACGCGTCCTTCACGACAGGGTTGGTGGCGTAGATCAGCTCACCCTTCTTGTCGTAGAACTGCTGGGAGTTGCCGTAGATCATGGCGTTGAACAGCCCGCTGGAGCTGTCCATGAAGGCGACCTTGTCGTCCTTCGACTTCTGCTTGAACCGCTTTCCCGCGTCGACGTACTTCGACCAGTCGCCCTCCCACAGTTTGGCGACCTCGTCGCGGTCGGTGGGAAGGCCGGCCTGCTCGAACAGGTCCTTGCGGTAGCAGACAGCCATCGGGCCGATGTCGGTGCCGAGGCCGATGACCTTCTTGTCCGAGGCGGTGACCTGGTTCTGCTTCCACGGAAGGAAGTGGTCCGTCCCGGTCACGCCGGCCAGATCGACGAACTTGTCCCTCTGCGTGTCGGACAACTCCTTGGCCCGACCAATCTCTATGCCCTGGATGTCCTTCAGCCCGCTGCCGGCGGCCAAGTGGGTCTGCAGGGCGGTGTAGTAGGTCTGCTCGTCGCCCGCGACGTCCGCCTTGATGACGACGTTCGGGTTTTCCTTCATGTACTTGTCGAGCAGACCTGTCTCCTTGAAGCCCATGACACCGAACAGGCCCATGGTGATGGTGACTTTGCCGTCCTTCTTCCCCCCACCGGTCCCCCCGTCGCTGCTGCCCCCGCAGCCCACGACCAGCCCGAGAGCCGACACAGCCGACACGGCGGCCACGACTCTCGTACGCAACTTCCTTCGGAACTTGTCCATTTCGTCCTCCTAGCGGCGGCGCTGACGCACCGGAGTTCGAGCCTCACGGTCCGCTCCGCAGGCACGATTTGTCCGGTGGGTACGTTCCCAAAGGACGATGGGAACGTACCCACCCGGAAGCCCGAAGCCTGGCCGCCACGAAAGGCGTCTGTCAAGAAGTTGAATCCACTTTGTTGCCGGAGGATGTCGTACCGCTGCGCTCGGGTCCTGCGGGCGCTCTCCGCGGGTCTGGCACAATGCGCAGGTGAAAGCCGTCAGGGCAACGCGCAAGCGGGGGAGGCGTCATGGAGGGCAGGCAACGCCCGACCATCAAGACCGTGGCCGCGCGCGCCGGCGTCGGACGCACCACGGTTTCACGAGTCATCAACGGCTCGGAGCTCGTCAGCGAGCAGGCCAGGGCCGCCGTGCTCGCCGCCATCGCCGAGCTGAACTACGTCCCGAACTCGGTGGCCCGGGGGCTGGTGACGAGCAGGACGAATTCCGTGGCCCTGGTGATCCCCGAGTCGGAGAGCAGGCTGGGCTCCGAGCCCTACTTCTCGGCCGTCATCCGGGGGGTCAGCACCGCCCTCGCGGAAACCCGGACACAGCTCCAACTGGTGCTCGTACGAGACCAGGCCGAGCGGGACCAGCTCACCGAGTCGGTGGCGGAGCGGCGTGTCGACGGGGTGCTCCTTGTCTCGGTGCACGAGCACGACCCGCTGCCGGGACTGCTGGAGGACATGGGGCTGCCCACGGTGCTCGCCGGGCGCCGCTCCCCCGCCGAGTCGCTCAGCCACGTGCACTCCGACAACGCCGGCGGAGCCGCGACGGCCGTCAGCCACCTGCTCGCACGGGGGCGGCGGACCGTCGCCACCATCAGCGGTCCCCTCGACATGGACGTGGCGCGCAGCCGGCTCCAGGGCTGGCGGGAGGCCCTCGAGAAGGCAGGCCACGAGGCCTCAGAGCGGCTCGTGGCCGCGGCGGACTTCACCGAGGAGGGCGGCGAGGCCGCGATGCGTTCACTCCTTGAACAAGTTCCCGGGCTCGACGCCGTGTTCGTCGCCTCGGACGTCATGGCGGCGGGGGCGCTGGCGGAGTTGCGCAGGCAGGAGCGCAGCGTCCCGGACGACGTGGCGGTGGTCGGATTCGACGACTCCATTATCGCCCGGCACACCAACCCGCCCCTCACGAGCGTGCGTCAGCCCGTCGAGGAGATCGGCAGCATGATCGCCCACATCCTCCTCAAGGAGATCGGCAATCCCGAGGAGCCGCGTCAGCGCGTCGTTCTGCCCACCGAACTCGTGGTACGCGAATCGTCATAAGTCCATGAGGTGCGCTCGTGGTTGGCGTTTCACGATGAGGTGCAGGGGCGCGGCGCGAGCAGTGGCGTTCCACACCGGCCGATCGTGGTCGCCGTCGCATACTTCGTGATCGGCTGATCGGCTCCGATCCTGGTTGAGTACGCGCGTGCTCGTGGCGATCGCCCTCATCCTCACCCTCACCGCGTACGAGTTGCTGGTCCGCTCCGTGATCCGCCGGACGGAACCTGGCGGTGAGGCGCTCGAAAACCAGTGGAACGGCGCCGCTGTGCGCCATTACCGTGCTGCCGAACCAAGTCGTCCAGGCAAGGGACGTGCCGTTGTACACCGTGTGAGACCTCCCGAGAGCTGATGTGTCGCGCGTCGCGCATGTGCGCCGCGCTCCTTTTTGCTGCGGACTTCTCACTGAAACCGGTGTACTTCTGTGCTCAATAGCTGGGTGGTCATGCCCACCTGCCTGCCGACCGTTCTCCGCCGTTGCCACGCGTGCGCGTCCGAGCGCTTCCGGCCAAACGGTAAATTTCGCGTCAACGCAAACCACAAGCTCCTCGACGCCTGGCTCCTCGTGCTCTGCACCGCTTGCGGGGACACGGCAAAGCTGACGGTCCTGGAGCGGATGAACGTGCGCTCCGTACGACCTGAGCTGCTGGACCGGATGCACGACAACGACCCTGGCCTGGCAGCTGAGCTGATCCAGGATCCGGTCGTGCAGCGCCGTAGTCGCATCGCCCTCGACTGGGCGGGCGCCTGGCGCCTGGACACCGGCGGATCGGATCACATGGACCGTGAGGTGAGCGATGTGATCGATGTGTCGGTCCGCTTCGCGGCGCGGATCCCTGTCCGGCCGGTGCGACTGATCGCTGAAGGCTGCGGTCTTTCGCGGGCCGAGGTCGAGAGACTGATCACGGAGGGGAAGCTCGTTTCGGCAGTCCGGCTGAGCGGCAAACTCTCCGGCGACTTCACCTTCACGCTCAAGCGCTGAGCCCTCCCCGGGGGCCAGGGCCTGTCCGGCGAGATCCGCCGGACAGGCCCTGGTCAGGCGCTGCCCCGCACGTCGAACTCGCCAGCCCGGCGGCAGCCTGCGTCACAGGCGAGCGCATCAAGGTCGACGCGGTCATACTCCGAGCCGGGACAGGTCACCGTCCTCGTCGAGCCGATGTTCGGGCCGCACACCCGTCTCACAGCCACGGGGCGAGCATCCCGCCCCGCTTCAGCGAGGTCAGGACCATCGAGACTCCCAACAACATCACGTCCCCCAGCCAGCCGGACCCCGTCACGAAGTCGTAGAGGGCCGACTCGTCGGGAAACGCCCCCAGGACCAGGATCTGACGTTCACCGGTGATGAAGCTGACGTACCGGACGTGGACGGACTGCGTCAGTGCCGCCGCGACCATCTCGACCCTGGACGGTGGGGTGCGCACCCACAGCACCGCCTCCACGGGCAGTCCGAGGAGCGTCGGCTCGATCACGGCCCGGATGCGCACCCTGCCCTCCCGCCTCAGCGCACCCAGCCGCCGTCTGGCGGTGGCCTCCGACACCCCGGCGATACGGGCGAGTTCGTCGTACGTGCAGCGCCCGTCCTCGGCCAAGGCGTGCAGCAACAGCCGGTCCTGGCGGGAGAGTTCCCGTGTCGTGTCGCCGGTCGGCAGCACATCACCGGTGAGCGGAGGCGCGGAGGCCTTGGACGACGCTCCCCTCAGTTCGTCGATCTCGGTATCGGTGAGCAGGCCCGCGTGCCATTCGCGGATCGTCCGGACATGGCGCAGCACCGGGTACGTGAAGGTCTCCACCACGCCCGGCAGCCCCGGCAACTCGTCCATCACCAGACCGGCGAGACGGTCGCGCGGGCAGAGCAGCTCCGCGACGCAGTCCGGGGTTCCGGTCAGCACGTGGGCGAAGACGCAGTCGGGGCGGCGGGCCAGTGCCGTCGCGGCCACCCGTGCCTGTCCGGGGGAGCAGCGCACGCCGACCACCGTGCTGCGGCCGCGCGCCTCCATGGCACCGATGCGCACCAGTCCGGACTCCAGCAGCCGGGTGCCCCGGCGGACCACGGTGCGTTCGGGTTCGCCGAGCACGGCCGCGATGCGGTGCCAGGAGGCCCGGCCGTCGATCTGCAGTGCGCTGATGATGCGCCGGTCCAGCGAATCCGCCATGGGACCGGTCTGTGGTGCGTCCATCGGACCAAGCATATGGCCGATTCCGTCATTTCGGCCGAGATTCTTGTTCCCTTCCGTCAGCATGCCTGAATCTGCCATGGGGACCGACAGGACCTCATGAGCCGCACGAACCCGTGACCCCGTGACTCACGCCACGTACGGAGATGGTCGACGTGACTGCGACGCCTGGAAGTTCCCTCCGGCACCAAGCGGCCGAATCCGCCGAACCCGCGCCCCTACCCACCTCCCTGCGCGGGCGGCTCGCGCTCCTTGGCCCCGGACTGGTGCTGGCGGCCGCGAGCGTGGGCGCGGGCGACATGGTGACCTCGCTCGCAGGCGCCGCCGGCTACGGGATGGCTCTGCTGTGGGCGATCCTCATCGGTGTCGTCCTGAAGTTCGCGCTCACCGAGGCGGTGGGACGCCTGTACATGGCGTCCGGGCAGACCGTGATCGCGAGCCTGCGCTCGGCCGGCCGCTGGCTGCCGGTGGCGTTCTTCGTGTTCGTCCTGGTCATCGCGCTGATCTACGGGGCGGCGCTGAGTTCGGTGGCGTCCTTGGCGCTGTCCACGCTGTTCCCCGCCCTGCCGCTGCGGCCGGTGGCCGTCGGGATCGCGCTGGCCTCCGCCGCGATCGTGTACGTCGGCCGGTACACGGTGTTCGAGCGGGTGATGAGCGTCTTCATGCTGGCCAAGTTCCTCGGCATGGTCGTCCTGGCGGTCGCCACCCTCGCCACCGCCGACGACCTGCCGGGTCTGCTCTCGTCGGTGCGCCCGAGGCTGCCGGAGGGGGACGTGGTGACGGTGCTCGCCCTCATCGGCGGCGTGGGCGGCACGGCCGGGATCGCCTCGTACAGCTACTGGGTGCGGGAGAAAGGCTGGCGGGACCGCAGCCGACTCCCCGTCATGCGCGCGGATTCCGCAGTGAGTTACGCCCTCACCTTCCTGTTCGTGCTGTGCACCACGGTGGTCGGAACTGGCCTGCTCCACGGCAGCGGGCGGACCATCACAGGCAACGAAGGGCTGGCCGCTCTCGCCGACCCACTCGGCGCCGATCTGGGATCGGTGGCCCGTGTGCTGTTCCTCGGGACGTTCTTCCTCGTGACCCTGAGCGCGCTGGTCGGCGGGTTCAACGCCCTGTGCTATCTGCTGGCCGACTCCCTGCGGACCCTGCGCGACGTCCCGGACGACGCGGCCGAGCCCCACATCGCCCAGCACAGCCGCCCGTTCCGCGCCTTCCTTCTCTACGCCGCGGCCGCCGCCGTCGCCGTCACGTTCCTGGGACGGCCGGTGCCTCTGGTCCTGACGTACGCCGCCGTCGGTTCACTGATCCTGCCTCTGCTGTCCGGGGCGCTGCTGGTCCTGCTCAACCGCCGGGGCGTTCAGCGGCCGTACCGGAACAAGGCCGCCTCGAACGTGCTGCTGGCCGGCTCCTTCGTCCTCTTCGGAGTGCTGGCCGTCGTACAAGTCAAGGAAACGATCGGAGGGCTGTGAACCACACCGTGACCACCACGGATCTCTGCTTCTGGACCGCCACCGAACTCGCCGCCGCCATCAGGCGCCGTGACGTGTCCGCCCGGGAGGCCGTCACCGCCCACCTCGAACAGATCGAGCGCATCAATCCGGCGGTGAACGCCATCGTCACCCTCGTCCCCGAGCGGGCACTGGAGCAGGCGGCCGAGGCCGACGCGCGGCTGGCGGCGGGGGCGGACGTCGGCCCGCTGCACGGGCTGCCCGTGGCGCACAAGGACCTCCACGACACCGCGGGCATCCGCACGACGTACGGCTCACCGCTCTTCGCCGACCGCGTTCCCGACCGGGACCACCTGGTCGTCGAACGCCTGAGGAGGGCCGGGGCGATCACCATCGGCAAGACCAACGTGCCCGAACTCGGCATGGGTTCACACACCGTCAACCCCGTCTTCGGGGCCACCCACAACCCGTACGACCCCTTCCGCAGCGCGGGCGGCAGCAGCGGCGGTGCCGGCGCGGCCCTGGCCTGCGGAATGCAACCGCTGGCCGACGGCAGCGACACCGGCGGCTCGCTGCGCAATCCCGCCTCCTTCAACAACGTCGTCGGACTGCGCCCCTCCCCCGGGCGGGTTCCCTCGTGGCCCGACAAGGCGCCGTGGGGGCAGCTCTCGGTGAAGGGCCCGATGGCCCGCACGGTGACGGACGTGGCGCTGGCCCTGTCCGTGCTCGCGGGCCCCGACCCGCGCAGCCCGCTCGCCCTGGAGACACCGGGTTCCGTCTTCGCCGGGCCGCTGGAGGGGGAGGTACGCGGTCTGCGGGTCGCCTGGTCACCCGATCTCGGCGGGACCGTACCCGTCGACGCGGAGGTACGGGACGCGCTGCGCCCAGTAGTCGATGTCTTCGCCTCGCTCGGCTGCGAGGTCGAGGAGGCCTGCCCGGACCTGTCCGAGGCCGACGAGGTGTTCCTCGTCCAGCGTGCCTGGCAGATGGAACTCGCCTACGGCTCCCTGCTGGACGAGCACCGCCACCGGATGGCGACGGACGTGGTGTGGAACATCGAGGAAGGCCGCAAGCTCACGGGTCCGGACCTCGGGCGTGCGCAGATGCTGCAGGCCGCCCTCTTCCACCGGGTCCGGGAGTTCTTCGAGTCGTACGACCTCCTGCTGCTGCCGGTGAGCCAGGTCGTCCCGTTCGACATCCGGCTGCCCTACCCGGCCTCCGTGGACGGCACACCGATGGAGACCTATCTGGACTGGATGCGTTCGGCCTACCTGATCTCCGTCACCGGCTGTCCGGCGCTGTCGGTGCCGGCCGGTTTCACCCCGGCGGGTCTGCCGGTCGGACTGCAGATAGTCGGTCCGCACCGACAGGACCGGGCGGTCGTCGACGCCGGATACGCCTTCGAAAGGGCGACGCGTACAGGGGAGCGCAGGCCGGCCGTCGCTTCGGTGGGAGGGAGCGGACCATGACAGCACCTCGCAGCGCGCTCGTGGTCGGCGCGGGCATGGCGGGACTGGCCACGGCCTGGTACCTCCAGGAAGCAGGTGTGGAGGTCACCGTCGTCGACCGCCGGGGCGTGGCGGCAGGGGCCTCCTGGGGGAACGCCGGCTGGCTGTCCCCGGCCCTCACCGTGCCGCTGCCCGAGCCGGGCGCCCTACGGCTGGGACTGCGGACGCTGTTCTCACCCACCTCGCCGCTCTACGTTCCGCCCCGCGCCGACGCCCGTCTGGTCCGTTTCCTGCTGTCCTTCGGCCGGAACTGCACAAGCCGGCGCTGGCAGGTCGCGATGAGCGCCTTCGCCGCACTCAACCGCGGTGCCCTCACCGCGTACGACGAGCTCGCCCGGGGCGGAGTCGCCGAACCGACCCGGGCGAGCGACCCGTGCCTCATCGCCTTCACCACTCAGGCCGGCCGCACACCGTTCGTCGAGGAACTGGAGGCCGTGCGCGCCGCGGGCCAGCGCGTCGACTACGACCTGCTCACCGGCACCGATGCGCGGGATCTGGAACCGACGCTGTCCGAACGGATCGACGCGGCGGTACGGCTGCACGGCCAGCGCCACCTCAACCCCGGGGCCTATGTCGCGGCCCTCGCCGACTCTGTCCGCGACCGGGGCGGAAAGATCGTCACAGGGCGGGAGGTCACCCGGATCCGAGACATCGGTACCGGGATCGCCGCGCGGAGCGCCGACGGAAGCGAGGTGCTCGCCGATGTGGCCGTCCTGGCCGCGGGAGCCTGGCTCGACCGGCTGGCGGCACCCTTCGGCGTGCGCGCCCCAGTCCAGTCCGGCCGGGGCTACAGCTTCTTCCTGCCGCGCGAAGGTCTTCCTTCACGGCCCACCTACTTCGCCGCGCAGCGCGTGGTCTGCACTCCGGCGGGCGACCGCGTACGGGTCGCCGGAATGATGGAGTTCACCGGGCCCGACCGTCCCGCGGACCCCCGCCGGGTGCGGGCGATCGCCGACGCCGCACGCCCCCTGCTGCCCGCCGCCGACTTCGGCCGCCGCACCGACGCATGGGTGGGACCACGCCCCTGCACCGCCGACGGCCTCCCCCTCGTCGGCCCCACCCGCTCACCGCGCGTCCACGTCTGCGGCGGCCACGGGATGTGGGGCATCGCCCTGGGACCGCTGAGCGGCAGACTCCTCGCCGAATCGATCGTCACAGGCCGACCTGCCACCGAACTCACCCCGCTGCATCCACTGCGCTGAAGGAGCGACCACGGCACCGCGGCTCCATCGGCACGCCTGCGACCCCGGCTGGTCAAGATACAAAAACTTGAATGCCCGATGCCCTGGCGGAAGGTCTAGTGCCAGTTGCTGATCTTGACGTCGTGCGGCGCGGGCTCGCCCTTGCCGGTTTCCACCAGCTTCTTGAGGCTCATCAGGAAGGTCGCCCACTTGGTGCTGCAGTGGTACATGAACTCCACTGGCTCCTTCCAGCCTTCGTGCCGGAACAACACGATCGTGAAGCCGTCCTCCTGCTTGAGCTCGAAGCGGATCTGCGTGCCGATCCACTCCTCAGGGCCGTCGACGACTTCCCAGACCACGCGCTCGGCGGGCTGAGCCTCCAGGACCTTCATGTCGAACCCGCCGGGCTCGAAGCGGAACCGGATTGCTCCCCCGACATTGCCGTCGCCGTCCGTGTCCTGCGTCCACCAGCTCGCCAGCCCATCGACCGTGGTCAAGGCTGCGTGAGCACGGCACGCACCACACCCCGTGCGCCCGGATGGCCCTGGGCATCCCGCGGGCCGCACAGCGGCACCACGTTCGACATCATCGGCAGCGTGGGAGTCGCGATCCTCATGATCGTGGGCGCGACGGTGGCAATGGACCGCCTGCCGCGACTGCGCCTCCTGGCCAAGCCGGTCATCGCCGTGGGCACCATGTCCCTGACGGCCTACGTGGGCCACTTCGTCGTACAGTCCGCGCTGTCCATGCCCAGCAGACCAGCACCCAGCAGTCCTGGGTGCCGCTGCCCGCAGCACCGCGACCACGTGGTCGGTGGTGCGCGGGAAGGCCACGGCCCGTGGCAGCAGACGGTAGTTGGAGGCGTCGTAGCGTAAGGGCCCGTCGATCCCGGGCCGGTCTCCACACGCAGACCGGGTGCGATCCGGCGAGACGTACGACTAGTGACGCGAGGGGGCGTCATACGTTCACCGCCCATCTGCTCAGCACCCCTGTCTCACGCCTACTTGATGAGGTCCTTGAACTTGTAGTAGCCGCCCGCGAAGGGCAGGAACCAAGGCGGGCCGAAGTGTCCCGGGATCCGCCTGAAGGGCAGGTCGCGCCAGGGGTTGGCGGTCGGCGTGCCGTTCATGTAGTCGGCCATCTGCTTGCCCATGTGCGTGGCCATCTGGACGCCGTGGCCGGAGTAGCCGAGCGAGTAGAACAATCCGTTCTGCTCGCCGGCGTGCACCATGCGGTCCATGCTCATGTCGACCTGTCCGCCCCAGCAGTAGTCGATGCGCGCGTTCGTGAGCTGCGGGAAGACCTCGGTCATCGCCTTGTGCAGGATGCGCCCGCTCTTCGCGTCCGACTGCTGGTTGGACATGGCGAACCGGGCGCGGCCACCGAACAGCAGCCGGTGGTCCGGAGTGATCCGGAAGTAGTTCAGCAGGTTCAACGTGTTCGATGCCATCCGCCGGTTCGGCAGCAGCACGTCGCAGACGTCCTTGCCCAGCGGTTCGGTCACGATGATGAAGCTGCCGACGGGCGCGATCCTGACCTGGTGCCAGCGGAACGGCCTGCTGGTGTAGCCGCTGGTCGCGACAAGCACCTGGTCGGCCTGGACGGTCCCTCGCGGAGTGACCAGCTCGTGCCGCGTGCCGTCCAGTCGACTGACCTTCTCGACCGGTGCCTTCTCGTGGATGGTGACGCCGAGCCGCGCGGCGGCCTCGGCGAGGCCCTTGGTGAACTTGCCGACATGCAGCCCCGCGCTCTTGGTGTCGGACAGTCCACCGTGGAAGCGGTCGGAGCCGATCTCCGAGTGGAGCTCGCTCTTAGGGATCAGCCGGGTCTCGATCCCGAGACGGCCGGACATGATCTCGTGGGTCTTGCGCAGACCGTCGACGTGGGCCGGCTTGGAGGCCAGGTTCAGCTTGCCCGTGCGAGCGAAGTGGCAGTCGATACCCTCTTCGTTGACGAGCTTCTCGAGGGTGTCGACCGCGTCGTGGTAGGTCATCAGATACGCCTTCGCGGTGTCGAACCCGTAGCGGGAGACCGCTTGCCGGAACCCGATCGACAGGCCCGTGGTGGCCATGCCGCCGTTGCGGCCCGATGCGCCGAATCCCACCGTCTCCTTCTCGAAGACGTGCACGTTCGCGCCCTTGCGCGCCAGGTGCAGTGCCGCGGAGAGGCCGGTCAGGCCGGCTCCGATGATCGCCACGTCGACATGCCCACCGATCTCGGTGCGGGACCGGTCCGGACCCTGGGGAGCGGTGTCGAGCCAGTAGGGGGTGAATTTCATGTCGCTGCTCTCTCTCCTGCCAGTGCTGTCCGCTGTGAACGCACGTGGGTCAGGCCCTTCGAGTGGTCCGCCACCGTCGAAAGTGTGCTCGCTGCCACTCGGACACCGTTCATTCCGGTTCCCATCCGAAAACCGCCTTGACGTCCGGCAACGCGGGCCTGAGGGAAGGTTCGGGCCTGTTGACAGTTGTCGACCATACCCATATGGTCGACAATCGACAAGCGACAGTGGCTGACTGCCCTTCGATCGGCACCTGGAGGAACCGTGGAATTTGAGAGCAAGCCGAAGTTCGTCGCGTTCGACATGAACGGAACGTTGATCCACTTCCGTATCAATGAGGTGATCCGTCGGGTCCTGGGCGACCGGCTCCCCGCCGAGCTCGCCGACGAGTTCCTGCAGACCGGCAACCAGTACCGGATCGACGAGTGCCTGGGCGCGTACCAGCCGTTCCACCAGGTCGTCGCCCACTCGCTGGAGCGGACCTGCGCAAGGTTCGGCGTGGAGTACCGCGAGAGCGACGGTCCGGCGGTGTACGAGGAGATCCCCACGTGGGGCCCGTACCCCGGCGTCAGCGAGGCGCTGCGGCGCCTGGCCGAGGAGTACCCGCTGGTGATCGTGACGAACTCCGACGACGTGCATGCGAAGCGCCTCGCGGAGAACCTCCAGGCCCCGTTCGAGGTCGTGATCAGCGCCGAGGAGATGGGCGTCTACAAGCCACGGCTCCGTGCGTTCGAATACACGCTGGACAAGCTCGGCGTGACACCTGACGAAATCGGGTGGGTCTCGGCGAGCCCGAAGTACGACCTCCGCACCGCGGCCAACATGGGCATCAAGAACAAGGTGTACATGGACCGCGGCTTCGAGCACGACGAGCACTGGCTCGACTACAAGCGGATCACCGACATCGCCGACCTCCCCGTCCTTTTCGGCCTGCCGCGCCCGTAACGGGAAGGGTGAGTACCGCATCGTCAACCGCCTGTCGCCCTGGACAACACGTTGTCCAGGGCTCGGGGATCACGGCTTGGAGTGACACCCGGCCCGACCGGATGAAGAAGGCCGAACACTCGGCGTTCGGAGGCGTGAAGGTGCTGCGCCGGCCTCCACGGCGCAACGCAGTCCGTGCACGGTGCCAAGGAACCGTGCTGCGCGAGTTCCACCGGCTCCGCTTCCACCGCGGCCCGGTCAGCCACGCCGGCTCTGCTGGACACGTCCCAGCAGGGCCGCCTGGTCCGGCACCGCCCCGACCACGGCGCCTACATGGTCGGCTGCACGCTGCTGCAGGTCCACAAGCACCCACGTCGCCCGACCCGGCATCGGCCTGACAACCACACGGCACCACCCGAGACGCCGACCTGTCACCGCGACCCGTGAACCGGAAGGGGCACGGCTGCGAGTTCAGGGAACTCCGTGCGCAGACAACGAGCTTGAGGTGTCGATGCAAGATCAGCCTGTCGGCCGCCAGACCCCACTCTTCCAGTGCTCAGCTCATCCCGGAGGTATAGTCGACAAACGACCAAGCGGTCGACAAACGACCAAGGGAGGGCGACGGGGTGGACCACAAGTTCGAGTGGCTGGAGCAGCGGACGACGACGCCGGACGGCGTCTACCGCGCACTGCGTGCCGCCATCCTCGACGGGACCGTACCTCCTGGTGGACAGCTGCGCGAGGCGCACATCGCCGCGGATCTCGGGATCAGCCGGTCCCCGCTGCGCGAGGCGCTGACCAAGCTGGAGGAGGAAGGGCTCGTCGTAAAGATCCCGTACCGTGGGTCGTTCGTCGTCGAGGTGAGCGCTCGTGAGGTCGCCGAGATCGACTCGGTCCGGCTACGTGTCGAGCCGTACGCCGCTGAGCTCTCGGCCGAAGCACTGCGCGGTCCTGAGCGGCCGCGATTGCTGCAAACCGTCGAGGATCTCCGCCAGGCAATTGAGAAGGACGACATCCCGGCCAGCATCGACGCGCACCTTCGCTTCCACAGGCTCTTCTACGACCTCTCGGAGCACGGCGTCCTGCAGAGTCTTTGGAGTGGCTGGGAGACCAAGCTGCGCCTCCACCTCAGCGTCGATCACCGCACTTACAGCGACGACCCGCATCTGTTGGTCGTCGAGCACGAGAGGTTGGCCGCGGTTGCCCTGGAAGGCGATACCGACGCGTTCCGCCAGGAACTGGCTGCCCATTTCCCCAAGGGGCTGGGAGCCCAGACGGGAGACCAGGGGGAACGCACGCCCCGGCGTGCATGAGGCCATGCCGCCTGTGTGAAGTGTCCAGCGGGTCTGTTTTTCCAGGAGACGGCGGGTCGTGGCGGCCTTGTGCCATACGCGCGGCTTCCCCCGCGGCGCTGTCGGCGTCGACTCCGGTGCGCTCGTTGATCGAGTGGGCGACCAGGGGCAGGACCTCGGTGAAGGGCACGCGCCGGGGTTCGACGTCGCGCTCGGCCGCGGCCTGCCCCTGGAAAATCCCCAGCAGCTGATGTGTCGTCCGGCAGGCGTGGATCTCCTGCTCCATGCCGCGCGGCCGCGTGAGCGCAGTAACCGGCCCACACAGCGCTGGGTGACCTTCAAGGCCGTGTACGTCGATTCAATCTCCCCCTGCGCGCACACCAGATCGCCGTCTCCCGTGCGGGAAAGGCAACCTCATTCGGCGGGGTGGACGCGAAGCGGAACAGCTCGGTGCGGCTGGTGCCGTCCACGCAGGTCACCGTCATCACCGGTTCGGTCAGCCGCCGTCGGCGAGGAGCATGCGTAACCGTTGGCCGGCACGGTTCCTGAAGCCGCGGGCGACGCGTCGGTGAAGCTCGATGAAGGCGTTGACGGCGGCTTTGGCGCCGGCGCAGCCGGTCTCGCGGTAGGCCAGGAACGCCTCGCGGCGCTGCTTCAGGGTCTCGCCGAGTCGCTGATCTCGGGGACCGGGCAGGTCGGGGACGGCGGCCGTGATCTCCTGTCGCCTTGCACCCGGCGGTGGACGTCGTCGACGGCATGGGTGCCGAGTTGACGATGGAGAAAGTGTCCAGCAGGCGACCCAGTCCTCGAGTTAGACGTCGATGGCGTTCTTCCAGCCGTGGAACGGGTCCAGAGTCGCCACTCGACGCCGTCGCCGAACTCATCACCACGGGCTTGCAGCCAGTCGCCGTAGGCCTTGCCGGAACAACCGGGCAGCAGGTCAAGCCACCCTTATGGCATTGGGATCTCGTCGGGTGTGAGGTCGACCATCCGTGTCAACTGCTCTAGATCCCGCCGTCGTCAGCGATCGTGATGCGGACAGGTGTGCTGCACACGCTCGCCCACTCCGAACCGCATGAGACCGGTGAGCCGGGCCACGGCGTCGACCGTCACTTCCAGCAGCGGCGGATCGAGCCGCACGCGGTGTTCCACGTCGTGCTCGAGGATGAAGTTTGTGTTGACAGCAAACGACGGCAGCCATATGGTCGACAAACGACAATCCAGTGGCTGTTTTAAGCCACCATGCGGCATTTCGCCTCCCTGTTACTCGAGAGGAGAACCGAGTGCAGACGATCAAGATTCAAACGAAGCGGGTTCTCGTGGCCAACTGCGAGGGTTTGCGCCCTGTGCCGTCCGCGGCGGTGGCGCAGTGAGCCGGCCCGTGGCTTCGGCAGCGCACACCGGCTCGGCTTCCGAGCGGCTCCAGGCCCTCGGTCTGGACCTTCCCGACCTCGCTGGTAACCCGTACTACGTGGACCAGCGGACGTTGGGCTCCAGCATCTACATTTCGGGCCAACTGCCTTACAAGGACGGTGAGCTGCTGGGCCAGGGCATTGTCGGCCAGGAAGTCGAGCTGGAGACGGCGCGGGAGCTCGCGCGCCATGCCGTGCTCAACGCACTCGCTGCCGCTGTGCAGGCGGTGGGTGAGCTGGACCGGGTCCGGATCGTGCAGATGCTGGTGTTCGTGGCCAGTACGCCGGACTTCGGTGAGCAGTCGACCGTCGCCAGTGCGGCCAGTGAACTGCTCATCGAGGTGTTGGGCGAGAACGGACGGCACGCTCGCACCGCGATCGGTGTCGCCGGGTTGCCGCTCAACAGTCCGGTCGAGATCCAGATGGTCTGCACCGCGGTGTAGGGCGGACACGACGGCGGTGTGGCGCGAGCGCGCGCGATATTGCGGGCCGGGGCACGTTCGGCATTCGAGGGAGTCGGCATCCGCGCCCCTCGATCATTCCCAGGCAGAACCACAAGGAGTGCAGCGTGAACCGGCTCCAACGAGCACTCGACGCTCTGGTCGAGCGCATCGATACTCCCGCGCCGATCGTGGTGGTCGACGTCATGCAAGGCAACATCGACCGCATGCAGGGCTTCGCCAACCAGCAGAACCTCGAGGTCAGGCCGCACGTCAAGACGCACAAGTGTGTGGAGATCGGGCGACGGCAGGTCGAGGCCGGCGCGGTCGGAATCACCGCGGGAAATGTCGGTGAGGCCGAGGTCTTCGCCGCGGCCGGATTCGACGACATCTTCCTCGCCTACCCGATCTGGCCCTCGGGAACGAAGGGGGCCCGGATCCGCCGGCTCGCCGAGTCCGCCCGGCTGCGGGTCGGCGTCGACAACGTCGCGGCGATCGAGGCCCTCGCCGACGCGATGGGGGACGAACCGGACCGGCTGCAGGTCGTGATCGAGGTCGACTGCGGCGCCCGTCGTTCCGGGGCGCCGCCCGAGCGCGCGGGCGACCTCGCGCTCGCCGCCCGCAAGCGCGGCCTGGTGCCGGTGGGCGTCTTCACGTATCCAGGTCACGGCGGTTCCGGTCGGGACGCTCGCAAGGGCGCCGCGCAGGATCAGGACGCCGCGCTCACCACTGCAGTACGCAGCCTCGCCGGCGTCGGGGTCACCGCAGAGGTGGTCAGCGCCGGCTCCACGCCCACCGTCGAGTTCTCCACCAGCAGCGTGATCACGGAAATCCGTCCCGGCGAGTACGTCTTCGGCGATCTGAACAACGCCCGGCTGGGCGCCTGCACGGACGACCAGATCGCGCTGTTCGTCGCCGGAACCGTGGTCAGCGACTGGGTCCGCGACCAGGTCATTCTCGATGTGGGCACCAAAGCTCTCAGCCGCGAAGGCAGCCCCGAGCTCGGCTACGGTGGCGTCGCCGGCACGAAGGCAGTCCTGGCCAAGCTCAACGAGTACCACGGATTCCTCCCGCTGCCGGACGGCGAGTTCCGCCCCAGCGTCGGCACCGTCGTACCGGTGGTGCCGAACCACGTATGCCCGGTCGTCCTCGGTTTCGAGGAACTGATCGTCACCGACAGCACGGGCGCGTCGCTGCAGCGGTGGCCGGTCGACGCCCGCGGATTCCTCAACTGACCGGCGCGGGACGCGATTTTCGTGGCCGAGCCCGCCACCCGACCGACCTGACCCGCAAAGGAGTACCTGACATGAGACTCAACAACGTGGCGGCCCTGGTGACCGGCGCCAGCAGTGGAATCGGGGAGGCGGTGAGTTCCCACTTCCGCCGCGAGGGCGCGCGGCTGCTGCTCACCGGCCGCAGGGAGCGTCTCGACAGCGCTGAGCCCGACGACCTGTATGTTCCCGGAGACCTCAATGACGAGGCGTTCGTCGAGCACTTGGCCAAACAGGCCGCGGAGTCCTTGGACACCGTCGACGTCGTCGTCCTCAACCACGGCCTGCAGGCCGTCAGTCCGCTCACCGAGATGGCCTACGACGACGCGAAGAATGTGCTCGAGAGCAACCTGCTCAGCGCGTTCCTGGTGATGAAGCACTTCGCGCCGCTGATGCCCCCCGAAGGGGGCTCGTTCGTCTGCGTCAGTTCACGGCTGGGCATGGTCGGCATGTCCGGGCAGGTCTTGTATTCCGCCGCCAAGGGGGGCCTCATCATGCTGGCCAAGGGGGCGGCGATCGAATGGGCTCCGCGCAACATTCGCGTCAACGTCGTCGCTCCGGGTCTGACCGCCACACCGATCATCGAAGCGGCGTTCCAGCGCAGGCCCGACCCCGAGGGCTACCGCCGCGAGCGCGAGACCCAGATCCCGCTCCAACGCCTCGCCACCCCCGAAGAGGTCGCCGACGCGGTGCTCTTCTTCGCATCATCGGAGTCGTCGTACGTGACCGGATCGGTCCTCACCGTCGACGGCGGGTACACCGCTTTCTGAATACCCTGCTGGGCTCACCACCAGCATTGGGCTGAACGACCTGTCTTCCGTCTCGCCTTCTGCCTCGGGCGACCGCCGATTGCTGCATGACCGATCGGCCACGAGTCGAGCGCATGCCCCGATCGCCGCACTCGAACTGCGCCACCCGCACTGCGCCCGTGCCGAGGACCGCATCCGCGCCACCCCGGCCACCCCCGACGCCGGACGCGACGCGTCGCGCTGAGGACCGCCGCCACCTGCTGGTCACCGCTGGCGACGGCTCCAGCTTCCCCACCGCCGCTCACCTGGCCTTCCAGCCGGTGTCGCCCCGACAACAAGGTTGTCGGGGACTTCGATCCACGGCGAACACGCGCCCAGAAGCGGCGACCGGCAACGCAAGCGGGCGATGTTTCTGTCCGCGTTCGCCGCCCTGCACGATCCCCCCCCGGCCCCCGCACCTGCGAGGCAAAGCCCTCGCACCTTCGGTTCCACGCGTCCCTAGATGAGGAGTATTGCCATGAGTGATTCCATGATCGGTCGTAGAGCGCTTCTGCGCGGAGTAGGCGGCCTCGCCGCCCTCGCCGCCGTGCCTTCGCTCGCCGCGTGCGGCACCGGCACGAGCCGTGTCTCGTCCGGCGGAGGCAAGGGCGGCGGTAAGACGGTGGTCGTCCGTGACAGCGGCGGTTCCTACGGTGCGGCCCTGCAGAAGGCGATCTACACGCCGTTCACCCAGGAGACCGGGGTCGCCGTCAAGGTGCTGAACCTGGACGACGCTCCGCTGCTCGCGCAGATCAAGCAGGGCCGCCCGCAGTGTGACCTCATCAACAACT